>DASYIY010000035.1:0-61605 GCA_035997045.1 Solirubrobacterales bacterium
CCTTCGCCGAGTGCCTGAAGTCCGGCCAGGACCTCAAATCCACCTACGACGCCGAGCCCGACGCGAAAAAGATCATCGACGTCGCCCAGGGCCTCGAGGGGATCATCCGCAACAACTCGATCCACGCCGCCGCGGTGGTGATCGCCGACCGGCCGCTGCATGAGGTGGTGCCGCTGCAGCTGGCGGAGGACAAGACCGCGCCGGCGCTCGCCGGCAACGGCAACGGGACCGGCAAGCAGGAGCGCCAGTACAAGATCGTGACCCAGTACTCGATGGGCCCGATCGAGGAGATCGGCCTGCTGAAGATGGACTTCCTCGGCCTCCGCAACCTCGATGTGATCGAGGACGCGATCGACATCATCCGCCGCTCGCGCGGCGAGGAGGTCGTTATGGACGCGATCCCGATCGACGACGCCAAGACCTACGCGATGCTCGCCGCGGGCGACTCGACCGGCGTCTTCCAGTTCGAGTCGGAGGGGATGCGCGACGCGCTGCGCAAGGTCGGCCCGACCGAGTTCGCCGACCTGGTCGCGCTCGGCGCCCTCTACCGGCCCGGCGCGATGGCCTACATCCCCGCCTACGCCAAGGGCAAGAAGGACCCCTCGACGGTGCGCTATCCGGACCCGCGCCTGCGCGCGATCACCGAGGAGACCCACGGCTGCGTCGTCTACCAGGAGCAACTGATGGCGATCGCCCGCGAGATGGCCGGCTTCTCCGGCGCCGAGGCGGACGACCTGCGCAAGGCGATCGGCAAGAAGAAGCGCGAGCTGATGGCGACGATGAAAGACAAGTTCATGCAGGGGCTGGCGGAATCGAACACCGCTCCCGGTGTCGCCAAGGACCTCTGGAAGCTGAACGAAGCCGCGGCCGACTACTCCTTCAACAAGTCCCACGCCGCCTGCTACGGGCTGATCTCCTACCGCACCGCCTACCTCAAGGCCAATTACCCGGCCGAGTACATGGCCGCGGTGATCTCCTCGGTGATGAGCACCAAGGACAAGGTGCCCTTCTTCGTCAACCGCTGCGAGGAGATGGGGATAGAGGTGCTGCCGCCCGACGTCAACTCTTCCGACCACAGCTTCGTCGTTTCCGAGAAGGCGATCCGCTTCGGGCTCGACGCGGTCAAGAACGTCGGCCACGCCGCGGTCGAGGCGATCCTGCGTGCCCGCGAGGATGCTCCGATCGCCTCGATCTGGGATTTCTGCGAGCGGGTCGACTCGCGCGCGGTGAATAAACGGGCGATCGAATGCCTGGTCAAGTGCGGTGCGCTCGATTCCACCGAGGCCACTCGCAAGGGAATGCTGGAGGCGCTGCCCGCCGCCCAGTCGGCCGGCCAGAAGGCCCAGGAGGACGCCCAGCTCGGCCAGGGCTCGATCTTCGATTTCGGCGAGGAGACCGGCGCCGGCGCCCACGCCACCCAGGCCCACCACCGTCCGCCGATCTCCGCCGAGGAGTTCGAGCGCGCCGAGCTGCTGGCGATGGAGAAGGAGACCCTGGGGACCTATCTCTCCGAGCACCCGCTGACCGAGGTGCGGGGGGCGCTGCGAGCCCGGGTCGATTGCAGCCTCGCCGACCTCGCCAAGAAGCAGGATGGCTCCTGGGTCACGGTCGGCGGCATCGTCACCGATTGCAAGAAGATCCGCACCAAGAGCGGCAGTCAGATGATGTTCGCCACCCTCGACGACGTCGAGGGCCAGGTCGAGCTGCTGGTCTTCAAGGCCGACCAGGCCGAGAGCGCCTCCGTGATCGCACCCGACTCGATCATCGTCGTCCGCGGCCGCCTCGACCACAAGGATCGCGGCGAGACCAAGCTCGTCGTCCAGGAGGCGGAGCGCTTCGAACCCGATGCGGCCGAAATCGCCGCGGCGCCGGCGGTGGCGGCCGCTCACACCGGCCCCTTCCAGGTCCCGGTCGACGCGGGCACGCTCTCCGACTCGCTGCTCGAGGAATTGAAGTCGGTGCTCGAGCATCACAAGGGCGATACCGAGGTGCACCTGGCGGTCAGCAACGGCAACGGCGAGACGACCGTTTTGCAGTGTGGCGAGAGCTTCCGCGTGCGCCCTTCGGGCCGGCTCCAGAGCGAGCTCGATCACGTTCTCGGCGCCGCTGCGCTGGCTGCATAGCCAGTAAAAATCTTGTTTTTCGCGAGCCGTCGTCCGTAGACTCTGATTCATGACCGCTATCCGCGAGAAGACCGGTGAGTGCCGTCAGTGCCGCTCCTTCTGCGACAAGATGGTCGAGCCCCGCGGCTGCGTCGAAATGCGCTGTCGCTACCTCTACAGCTTCGTCGACATGCTCAGCGGCAGTCAGTACGTCGGCTGCATGCAGGATGTCTTCGCCGCCAAGGTCGATCTCGAGGCAGTTCTGCAGCCGGGCGGCTTCGGCGGGGTCAAGATGACCGGCGACGCGCTGCCGCATTGCCAGTTCGCGGTCGAGCGGGCCTACGAGGGCAACGGCGAGTCCTACGACTGCGTCAACCGGCGTTTCTTCGATTGCGCCGACGAAAGCCCCGAGGCAATCAGGGCTTTCGACCTGCGCGACGTCTGAATTCAGCTTCCAGAGCACGCCATGTTTACGTGTAGAATCGCCCGCCATGACAGAGAATGCAGCGGTTGCGGAGGCAGAGGCACTGGTGGCTGAGGCGGCTGGGAACGATGGCGGCGCGAGCGCCGACGGCCCCAAATTCACGCTTGAGCTGAACCAGGACCAGAAGGACATTCGCGAGTGGGTTCACGGCTTTGCCGAGAACGTCGTCCGCCCCGCCGCCGAGGAATGGGACGAGCGCGAGGAGACCCCCTGGCCGGTGATTCAGGAGGCCGCCAAGATCGGCCTCTACAGCTTCGAAGCACTGGGCCAGTTCTGGTCCGACGAGACCGGCCTGACCCTGCCGATCGCCAACGAGGAGCTCTTCTGGGGCGACGCCGGCATCGGCATGGCGATCATGGGCACCTCGCTCGCCGTCGCCGCGATCTTCGGGCAGGGAACCCCGGAGCAGATGGGCGAGTGGATCCCGCAGTGCTTCGGCAGCGCCGACGACCCCAAGGTCGCCGCCTTCTGCGCTTCGGAGCCGGACGCCGGCTCCGACGTCTCGGCGATTCGCACCACCGCCAAGTACGACGAGGCCACCGACGAGTGGGTGATCAACGGGCAGAAGGCCTGGGCGACCAACGGCGGCATCGCCGACGTCCACGTCGTCATCGCCTCCGTCGACCGCGAGCTGCGCTCGCGCGGCCACGCCGCTTTCGTCATCCCGCCCGGGACCAAAGGCTGCGAGCAGGGCGCCAAGGTGAAGAAGCACGGCCTGCGCGCCTCGCACACCGCCGACGTCCACCTCGATGACTGCCGCGTGCCCGGCGCCTGCCTGCTCGGTGGCAAAGAGAAGCTCGACGAGCGCCTCGCCCGCGTCCGCGAGGGCAAGCGCTCGAAATCGCAGGCGGCGATGCAGACCTTCGAGGCGAGCCGGCCGACCGTTGGCGCGCAGGCGCTCGGCATCGCTCGCGCCGCCTACGAATACTCGCTCGAGTACGCCAAAGAGCGCAAACAGTTCGGCCGCGCGATCGTCGAGAACCAGGCGATCGCCTTCACCCTCGCCGACATGAAGCTCGAGATCGACGCCGCCCGGCTGCTCGTCTGGCGCGCCGCCTGGATGGGCCGCACCGGCCAGAAATTCGAGAACGCCGAGGGCTCGATGTCGAAGCTGAAGGCCGGCGAGGTCGCCGTCTGGTCGACCGAGCGGGCGATCCAGATCCTCGGCGGCAACGGCTACACGCGCGAGTACCCGGTTGAGCGGATGCACCGCGACGCGAAGATCTACACGATCTTCGAGGGCACCTCCGAGATCCAGCGCCTGGTCATCTCGCGGGCGATTTCCGGCGTGCACGTTCAGTAGCCGATTCCTCAATTTGACGGCGGGAGAAACGGGGGCCGCGTAAGCGGCCCCCGTCGCCTGCCCTAAAGCCGTTGCGCAAGGGGAACCAGAGGAGTCCAAGTCGGACGCTTAGCTTGAAGCTGTCAGCGCTGGCGGCGTTTGAGGCCAGTTTGCCGGAGGCGCTTAGCTGCTGTGACTTCTTTGCGGTCTGCGCCTTTCTTGGCTGGGCCAGGGGTCTCCAGGGTTGCCGGCAGGCCCTCGAAGCGGGGCTCTGAGAGGAAGGCGGCGAGGCCCTGTTTGCCCATCTCGCCTTTGCCCAGATTGGCGTGGCGGTCGCGGCAGGAGCCGAGTGGGGCGGCTGCGTCGTTTACGTGAAGGCACTGGAGGCGGTCGAGGCCGACCTTCTCGTCGGCTTCGTCGACGATCTTGGCCAGGTGCTCCTCGTCGGTGATGTCGTAGCCCTGCACGAAGAGGTGACAGGAATCCAGGCAGAGGCCCAGGCGCTTGCCGCTGCCGGCCAGTTCGATCAGCTCGGCTGTCTGGTCGAAGTCGCGGCCGAGCAACCCTTTGTGGCCGGCGGTCTGCTCGAGCAGCAGGGGGCAGCGGTCGCTGTCCTTCAGCGCCGCAGCGATCGTTTTCCCCGCTCGTTTCATCGAGGGTCCCAGCGGCTCTTTCACCTGCGCCCCCGGGTGCAGGACAACTCCGGCCGCGCCGATTTCGTCGCCGATTCGCAGTGCATGGGTGAGCGATGCCTGCGACTTCTTGCACAGCTCTTTGTCCTTGGAGGCGCAATTGATCAGGTAGACGGCGTGGATCACCACGGCTTCCACTGGCGAATCCGCCATTGCCCCTTTGAAGGCGGCGAAGTCCTCCGGCCCGTATTTCGTCGGCCGCCACATCCGCGGGCTCTGGTTGAAGATCTGGATCGATTCGCAGCCCAGAGCGGTGCCGCGCTCGATCGCCTTGTCGAGGCCGCCAGATGTAGAGACATGCGCGCCAATAAGCATGGTTTCCGCATCCTATGGAGGCGCTTCCGCCTGAGCTACGCTCCCAGTCCTAGTCAAGGGCGCGCCACATGACGGGACCCGCCCCGGCGAGCCCGTCATGCGTTCATCTAGATTGCCCTCGTGCCCGACGACTCCCTAATCCGCCTCCGATTCGCCCCCTCGCCAACGGGGGCCCTCCACATTGGGGGAGCGCGCACCGCTCTCTATAACTGGCTAGCCGCTCGTCATGGCGGCGGCGAGCTGGTGCTGCGGATCGAGGACACCGACCGTGAGCGCTCTACGGCCGAGAACGTCGAGCAGATTCTCGATGCGCTGCGCTGGCTCGAGCTGGATTGGGACGAGGGCCCGGTGTCACAGGCCGCGCGGGCCGAGCGCCACGCCGAGGCGCTGCAGCAGCTACTCGAGTCCGGCGCGGCCTATCGCGATTCCGCCACCGCCAAGGAGGTCGAGGCCTGGAAGGCCGAGCACGGGGCGGATCGCGGTTACCGTGGCGAGCCAGTCGACACCCCCGGCGCCGCCGTGCGGCTGCGTGTGCCGGACGCGGGGGAGACCGTCGTCGATGACCTGATCCGCGGCCCGGTCAGCTTTCCCAACCGCAGCTACGACGACTTCGTCATCGCCCGTGGCGACGACACGGTTCTCTACAACTTCGCCGTCGCCATCGACGATGCCGAGATGGGAATCACCGAGGTGGTTCGCGGTGACGACCATCTCTCCAACACGCCGAAGCAGCTGCTTGTCCTCGCCGCGCTGGGCCACGAGCCGCCTCGCTACGCGCACCTGCCGCTGCTGCACGGTCCCGACGGCAAGAAGCTCTCCAAGCGCCACGGCGCCGCCTCGGTGCAGGAGCTGCGCGAGGCCGGCTACCTGCCGGCCGCGGTGCGCAACTACCTGGCGCTGCTCGGCTGGGGCACCGACGACGACACCACGCTGATGTCGACCGAGGAGCTGGTCCGGCGCTTCCGGGTCGAGGACGTCGGCAAATCGGCGGCGATCTTCGACGAGAAGAAGCTGCGCTGGGTCAACGGCCGCTTCATGCGCGAGCTCTCCCTCGACGAGTACACCGAGGCGGTCGCCCGCCATCTCGGGCGCGAGCCCGAAGAGCGCCTGCGCGGCGCCTGTGCGATCGCACAGGAGAAAGCGCAGACGCTCGACGAGGTTTGGGTGCTGGTCCGCTTCCTTTTCGAGCCGCCGGTCGACGATGAGAAGGCGTGGCGCAAGGTGATGGCGAACGGTGCCCTGCCGGCGCTAGAGGCGGCCCGGGAAGCCCTTGCCGACGCGGACAACTTCGATCCGGATGCGGTTGAGGCAGCGCTCACGCCCTTGCCGGAGCGCCTCGGCGCCAAGCCCGGCAAGGTCTACCAGCCGATTCGGGTTGCGATAACCGGCACCTCGGTTTCGCCTGGAATCTTCGAGTCGCTCGCTGCACTGGGACGTGAGGAATCGCTCTCGCGCATCGATGCGGCAGCGGCCCGACTCCGTTCCTGACGGCCAATGATTTCCAGTCGGTCCGTCCCAATTGGACAACCGATTCCTATCTGGACCTTAATTTTGGGGATATTGGGGCTAAACCGTGCGTCCTTTGCTGCCGATGAGGCTTGCGAAGGCCATGGAGACCACAAAGTCACACCAGAGCAACGGGAAGGTCAACGCCGAGGCTGTCAGGCGCAAGGACGCCAGCGCCAAGCCGGCCCCCGGCGCTCGCCTTGCCGCCGCCTTCGAGGCGGTGGAGAAATTCCCGGTCCTGATCGAGTCGCGGGCGCGCGTGATGCGCGCCGCCACGGCTGAGACCGCCCGTATCGGTGAGCTGGTCGAGACGGTCGAGTCAGATGTAGGTCTGGCGATTGCTGTGCTGCGTTTCGCAAATCGCAGCGTCAGCACCGGCGGAATCGCCAGCGTCCCGGCGGCGATCGAGGTCCTCAAGCCCTCCGGCGTCCTGGCGATTGCCGGCACCGCTCCCGTCTATGACTTCTTCGAGCCCAACGGCGGTCGCGAGATGCGCCCCGAGCGCTTCCGCGTTCACGCCCTCGCCACCCAGCAGGCAGCCGACGAGATCGGCCGCGCGGTCGGCTGGGAAGAGCGCGACGAGCTGGCGGTCGCGGCGCTCCTCCACGACGTCGGGCGGCTCGTGATCTCGAACTTGCATCCGGGCGACCGGGGCCATCTCGACGCGACGATCAAGACTCCCGAGCAGCGCCTGCGCGAGGAACGCGACCGGCTCGGCATCGACCACGCCCTCGTCGGCGGCGTGCTGGCCAGGCGCTGGAACGTGCCGCAGCGAATCGCGGTCGCGATCGAGCGCCATCACGCCGAGGATGCGGAGGGACTGGCGGCGATGGTTGCGGCGGCGGACATGGTCGCCCACTACAGCCAGGGCGAGATGGTCGCCGGCGAGCGACTGAACATGGCCGCGAAGCGCTGCGGGCTCGGCCCCGACGGATTGCGCTCGCTCCTCTACGAGCTGCCCTACGTCCGCAACGACGTATCGCGCGTCTCCGAGCCCTGCCCGCTATCGGCACGCGAGCTCGACGTCCTTCGCCACCTCTCCGAGGGCATGGTCTACAAGCAGATAGCCGGCGAGATGCAGCTCTCGGTCTCGACCATCCGCACCCACCTTCACAACGTCTACGGCAAGATCGGCGCCGTCGACCGAGCCCAGGCAGTCCTCACCGCCCGCGACCGCGGCTGGATCTAGAGCTACTCGATCAGCGACTCGCGCAGGGCGATCGCCACGGCGTGCGTGCGGTTCCTGGCGCCGAGCCGCGCCAGCGCATTCTTCGTGTGTGTCTTGATCGTTTCCTCGCTGAGGTCGAGCTCGCGGGCAGCGACCGTGGTCGATTCGCCGTTGGCGAGGAGCTGGAGGATTTCGCGCTGGCGCTTGGTCAGCTTGCCGCGGCTGCCCCGCGGTGGGACCGCTGGGTCGATGAAGCGTTCTTGGGCCAACGCTGCCTGCACGGCCAGCTCGAGCTGCTCGGCGCTGGCGGTGCGGGAGACGTAGGCGCTTGCTCCCGCCTGCAGCGCGGCGCTTGCCAGGTGGCGCTCGGCTCGATCGCCGTGGGCAACGATCCCCATGCCGGGTTCGGTCTTGAGCAAGACACGGATTGCCTCGGTGGCCTCGATCGGTTCGGGATGGAAGCCGCCCGACCAGCGGCGCATGTCGAGCACCGCGACGTCGAAGCTGCCGATGTCGCGGACCAGCTCAACCGCCTCGTAGCGGCTGGTCGCCTCCTGGATCTCGAAACGATCCTGGAGCACCCGGCGCACGCCAAGGCGGACGATCGGGTGGCCGTCGATGACTAGGCACTGTGGACGCTCGGTCAGGACTGTTTCCGATATTTGGGGGTGCGGCGATGGCTCCATCGTCAGCCCTGGAGCCCAATGCCCTCCGATCCTAACCCAGCCGGGTCCGGGCGGTGCGGTAGAAAGTTCCTGTGATCTCGATTACCTCGAAGTCCCGTTACGCAGTGGTGGCGATGGCGGAGCTGGCGCGCTCGGGCGAGCGACCGGTGCCGATCAAGGAGCTGGCCGAGCGCCGCGGCATCCCCGAGCAGTTCCTCGAGCAGCTCTTCTCGACCCTGCGCCGCGGCGGCCTGCTGACCAGCCACCGCGGGATGAAAGGCGGCTACACCCTCTCGCGCCCGGCCGAGGAGATCACCGTGCTCGAGGTCGTCCAGGCCCTCGACGGCAAGGTCGGCCAGGAGGCGGACGAGGCCGGTGGCATCTGGGCCGAGGGCGTAACCGCCCTGCGCAAAGTCTTCGGCCAGACGACGATCGCCGAAGTCGCCCGCCGCGAGGCCGAGGCCGCCGGCTCCGGCATGTACTTCATCTGATGCGGATCGGGGCTGAGGCTTCTGCGGTTGTCGGCAATACGCCGCTCGTTGCCCTGCAGGGGCTGGGCGAGGGATTGGCCGGCGAGGTCTGCGCGAAGCTCGAGTACTTCAATCCCGGCGGTTCGGTCAAGGATCGGATCGGGGTGGCGATGATCGACGCTGCCGAAGAAGAGGGCTTGGTCAAGCCCGGCCGCTCGGTGATCGTCGAGCCGACCAGCGGCAACACCGGGATCGCGCTGGCGATGGTCTGCGCAGCACGGGGCTACGAGTTGATCCTCACCCTGCCCGAGGGGATGAGCCGCGAGCGGGGGAAGTTGCTGCGGGCTTATGGGGCCGAAGTGCGGGAGACGCCCTCGCTGGGCGGGATGACGGAGGCGGTCGAGCTGGCGGAGGAGATCCGCGAGCAGCGCAAGGGCTTCATGCCGCAGCAATTCTCCAATCCGGCAAATCCCGCCGTGCACCGGCGCACGACGGCGGAGGAGATCTGGCGCGACACCGACGGCGAGGTTGGGGCTTTCGTCGCGGGGGTTGGGACTGGGGGGACGATCACCGGGGTGGGGCAGATGCTGAAGGAACGCGCCCCGGAGGCTCTCGTCGTCGCGGTCGAGCCCGCGTCCTCGCCGGTCCTCTCCGGCGGTATTCCCGGCCCCCACAAGATCCAGGGGATCGGCGCCGGCTTCGTCCCCAGCGTGCTCGATCGCTCGGTGATCGACGAGATCGTCTCGGTCTCCGACGAGGACGCCTTGGAGACCGCTCGCCTCACCGCCAAGCGCGAGGGCGTACTCGCCGGGATCTCCGCCGGGGCCAACATCAAGGCGGCCCTGGAGGTCGCGGCGCGGCCGGAGATGGCCGGCAAAAGGGTGGTGACGATCGTCTGCGATTCGGGTGAGCGCTACGTGTCCCTACCCTTCTTCTCACCATGAGCCGCTGGAAGAGGCTGGTTTCCGAGGTGCGCGCGGACGTTTCCGCGGCGCGCGACCGCGACCCGGCGGCGCAGGGAGTCTCGACCTTGGAGATCCTCGGCAGCTGGGCCGGCGTGCAGGCTCTGCTTGCCCATCGCTTTGCCCATGCGCTCAACGAGGCGGGCGTTTCGTTCCTGCCGCGCCTGATCGCCTACTCGACCCGCGCGGTTACCGGGGTCGAGATCCATCCCTCGGCGAGGATCGGGCGCCAATTCTTCATCGACCACGGGGCCGGTGTGGTGATCGGCGAGACGGCTGAGATCGGCGAGCGCGTGACCCTCTACCAGGGGGTGACGTTGGGCGGCACCGGCTTCCAGCGCGGCAAGCGCCACCCAACCCTCGGCGACAACGTCACCGTTGGCTCCGGCGCCAAGCTGCTCGGCCCGATCGCCGTCGGCGCCGGCGCCAAGATCGGCGCCAACACGGTTGTGGTCGAGGACGTGCCGCCTGGCGCGACCGTGGTCGGCAATCCCGGCCACCCAGTCAAGGTCGATGGCAAGCGGGTCGAGGGCCCCGATGCCGACTGGATCCACCTGCCTGACCCAATCGCCGAGGCGATTAAGTCGCTCTCGCAGCGGATCGGCGAGCTCGAGCAGCGCCTCGCCGAGCTCGATGGCGGTGAAGCTCCCGCTGACGCGGCCGCCGAGCTGCGCGAGCGCACCGGCCGTTCGTCGGCCGGGGGCTGATGTAGCCTGCCGCCGACTCGTCCCCGGTCGGTCTCTCGAAAGGATTCCTTGCTCAAGCGCAGCTTCGTCCTTACCTGCTTGCTGATCGCCTCCGCACTTGCTCTCGCCGCCTGCGGCAGCGGCAACGGCGAAGAAAGCCAGATCGAAGAAGTGATCGAAACTTCGGCGACAAGCACCGACCCGGCCGACTGCAAGGAACTCTCGACCCAGCAGTTCATGGAGCAGATCGCGCAAACCGAAGGCGCCGAAGCCGTCAAGACGTGCGAAAAGGAAGCTTCCGAAGAAACTGGGGCTAAATCCGCGAGCGTCTCAAACATCGAGGTCGACGGCTCGAAGGCGACGGCTGAAGTGGCACTGACTGGTGGCGGCCTCGACGGGCAGAGCGTGGAAGTCGCCCTGGTCAAGCAAGGCGATCAGTGGAAGCTCAACGAAATCGCCGGCTTCAGCAAGTTCGATCAAGCAAAGGTGATCGAAACCCTCGAAAAGGGATTCGACGAACCGTCGAGCGAAGTCAGCAAGAGCCTCGCCTCCTGCATCGTCAAGTCCTTCGAAGAAGCTCCTCAGGCGGAATTCGAAGATGCCCTGCTCAGCACATCGTCCGAAGGGTTTGAAGAAATCGCCGGGGACTGCTTCTAGTCCACCCAGTCTGGCCCCGCCGAGCCCCTGGCTATGCTCGGCGGGTGACCCTTCAGAGCGAGTTCGAGATCCCGGCGGCGGGCGCTGAGGAGCCCGGCGGGGCGCCGATAGAAGCCGGCGCCGACCGTGCCGAGCGCCTCCTGGCCGGGCTCAACGATCCGCAGCGAGTGGCGGTTCGCCACGGTGAGGGGCCGCTGCTGGTCCTCGCCGGCGCCGGCTCGGGCAAGACCCGCGTCCTGACCCACCGGATCGCCTACCTGCTGGCGACCGGCGCCGCCCGCCCGGGGGAGATCCTCGCGATCACCTTCACTAACAAGGCCGCGAGCGAGATGCGCGAGCGGGTCGAGAAGCTGGTCGGCCGCTCGGCCCGGGCGATGTGGGTGACGACCTTTCACTCGGCCTGCGCGCGGATGCTGCGCGCCGACGCCGAGCGGCTCGGCTACTCGCGCAGCTTCACGATCTACGACGAGTCCGACTCGCTGCGGATGCTCAAACGCTGCATGACCGAGCTCGGGATCGACCCCAAACGCTACCCGCCGCGCTCGATCCGGTCGCAGATCTCCGGCGCCAAGAACAAGCTCGTCGACGCCTCCGAATACGCGCAGGCCCAGGGCAGCGTCTTTGAGGAAACGGCAGCCGCCGTCTATGAGCGCTACGAGAAGCGCATGCTCGCCGCTAACGCGATGGATTTCGATGACCTGCTCGTCCGCACTGTCAACGTCCTCGAGCTCTCGGAGGAGGCCCGCGAACGCTGGCGCCGCACCTTCCGCCACGTCCTCGTCGACGAGTACCAGGACACCAACCACGCCCAGTACCGGCTGCTGCAACTACTCACCGCCGAGCACGGCAACCTGATGGTCGTCGGCGACGAGGACCAGTCGGTCTACGGCTTCAGGCACGCCGACATCCGCAACATCTTGGATTTCGAGAAGGATTTCCCGGAAGCCGAGGAAGTCAAGCTCGAGCAGAACTACCGCTCGACCCAGACCATCCTCTCCGCCGCCAACGCCGTTGTGGAGCGCAACCGCGAACGGCGGCCAAAGCAGCTCTGGACCGAAATTGCCGGCGGCGAGCCGGTCAAGCTCTCCGAGCTGACCGACGAGCACGAGGAGGCGCGCTGGGTCGCGGGGGAGATCGAGCGCCTCGCCGAGGAGGACGGGGTCAAGCGCGAGGACGTCGCCGTCTTCTACCGGACCAATGCGATGAGCCGGGTGCTCGAGGACACGCTGGTCCGCTTCGAGCTGCCCTACCAGGTGATCGGCGGCACCAAGTTCTACGACCGGGCCGAGGTCAAGGACGCCGTCGCCTACCTCAGTCTGCTGGCGAATCCCGCCGACCAGGTCTCCTTCGCGCGGATCGTCAACTCGCCGCGGCGCGGAATCGGCAATACCAGCCAAGGGCGGCTCGCCGCCCACGCCAACACCACCGGCCTGCCGATCTGGGAGGTGGCAGAACGGGTCGAGGAGGTGCCGGGGCTTGGCGCCGCCGCGGTCAAGGCGGTCGGGCGTTTCCACGAGACGATGGAAGGCCTGCGGGCGCGGGCCGACGACTCGCCCGTCGCCGGGCTGCTGGAATCGGTGCTGAGCGAGACCGGTTATCTCGACGCGCTTTCGGCCGAGCGCACGATCGAGGCCGAGGGGCGGGCCGAGAACCTCGAGGAGCTTGTCGGCATGGCGGCGGAGTTCGATGCCAACCGCGAGTTGGAGGGGGGAGCTGAAGTCTCGCCGCTGGAAGAGTTCCTGCAGCAGATCTCCCTCTACACCCAGCAGGACGACCTGCGCGAGGACGAGTCGGTGATCACGTTGATGACCCTGCACAACGCCAAGGGCCTGGAGTACGACACGGTCTTCCTGGTCGGCTGCGAGGACGGCGCCTTCCCCCACATGCGGGCGTTGGAAGAGGGAGGGGAAGAAGAGGAGCGGCGCCTCTGTTACGTCGGCATCACCCGCGCCCGCCGCCGCCTCTACATGACCTGGGCGCGCGAACGCCGCCTCTTTGGCCGGGCCGAGCGTAACCTGCCTTCGCGCTTCGTCGACGAGTTGCCGGCGGAGCTGACCGAGCGGCACTCGAGCGCGGTCGGCCACGCTGGTGGTTTGGGCTGGGAGTCGACCTCGTCTGAGGGGGCGACGCCGGTCGATCCCGGGCCGACCCTGGAGCTGCGGACGGGCGACGATGTGGTCCACGCCAGCTTCGGCGAGGGCGTCGTCACCGCAGTCGAGCCGGGCGGGGTCGTCGTCGTGCGCTTCGCCGGCGACGGCGCCGAGCGCAAGCTGATGGCCGATTACGCCCCGATTCGGAGGAGGTAGAGGTGCCCGCGAGGATTATCGACGGCAAAGCAGTGGCCGCGGCCGTGCGAGCGCGAGTCGCCGGCGAAGTCGCCTCGTTCGAGGTCGAGCATGACCGTACGCCACTCCTCGTCACCGTGATCGTCGGCGACGATCCTGCCTCGGAGGTCTACGTCAAAGGCAAGCACCGCGCCTGCGGGGAGGTGGGGATGCGCTCGCTCCACCACGGCCTTCCCGCCGAGACCACCGAGGAGGAGCTGTTGGGTCTGGTCGGAGAGCTGAACCGGGACCCCGATGTCGACGGGATCCTCGTCCAGCTGCCGGTGCCCGAGCAGATCGATCCGGATCGGATCGTTGCGGCGATCGACCCAGCCAAGGACGTCGACGGGCTGACTCCGGTCAACGCCGGGCTGTTGGCGCACGGGATGCCGGGACTGGTGTCCTGCACGCCCGCCGGTGTGATGGAGCTGCTTGCTTACGAGGGGGTCGAGCTGGAGGGGGCGGAGGCGGTT
This sequence comes from Solirubrobacterales bacterium, assembly GCA_035997045.1. Lineage (GTDB taxonomy): Bacteria > Actinomycetota > Thermoleophilia > Solirubrobacterales > 70-9 > VRUE01. Next base: position 13,787 of record DASYIY010000035.1, read on the forward strand.
GTCGTCGGCCGCTCGAAGCTGGTCGGGGTGCCGGTCGCGCGCCTGCTGCTGGCGGCGAATGCGACGGTGACCAGCTGTCACTCGCGCACGCGCGATCTGCCGGCCGTGTGCCGGCGCGCCGACGTGCTGGTCGCCGCCGCCGGCGTTCCTCGCCTGCTCGGTGCCGACGCGGTCAAGGCCGGCGCGGTCGTGATCGACGTCGGCGTCAACCGCACCGACAACGGCCTTGTCGGCGACGTCGATTTCGATGCCGTCGCCGAGGTCGCCTCCGCGATCACCCCGGTACCCGGCGGAGTCGGCCCGATGACGATCGCAATGCTGCTGGTAAATACGGTGGCTGCCGCCCGGGCGCGGGTGTAGTGTCGCGCCGACCCCTAGCTCGACCGGAGGATTGATAGATGGAGCATCTAGACAAGCTCAGCGTGGGAGAGAAGATCGCGGGCGGTTCGGCGATCGCGCTCTTCATCTTCATGTTCCTCAACTGGTTCGGGGCCGAAGTCTCCGGCGTCGGCGGCTTCTCCGGCAGCGTCTCCGGCGAAGCCGGCAATGCCTGGGACACCCTCGACTTCATCCCGATCGTGCTCCTGATCGCGGTCATTGCCGCGCTTGTGATGGCGGGGCTCCGCCTCGCCGACTCCGTCTACGAGCCACCTGTCCCGATGAGCACCGCAGTCACCGTTCTCGGTGTGGTCTCGGTCCTGCTGATCCTCTTCCGCATCGTCGATCCGCCGACCTTCGCCAGCTTCGGCGGGGTCTCGGTCGACGCGACGCTCAGCATCGGCATTTTCCTCGGCCTGATCGCGGCCGGTGGGATTGCCTACGGGGGCTACAGCACTATGCGCGAGGAAGGGATCACCTTCGGCGATACGGCTGACCGGCTCTCCAGCGGTGGCTCGGCGCCGCCACCTTCTCCGCCGCAACAGCCTTCTGCTCAGGCGCCACCTCCGCCGCCGAGTTCTCCGCCGCCTCCTCCATCGAGTCCGCCGCCTCCTCCGCCTCCGAACGCCTAACGACAGAGTTTTCGTTGGGGAGGGACGGATGACCCCTCTCCAAACGAGCGGCAGGAGCCGCTCTTGAGTGTTTGGAGAGGGGTCATCCGTCCCTCTTCCTCGCGAGCCCTCCGGCGATTTGCTTGGCGAAGGCGATCACCGTCATCATCGGATTGACGCCGACCGAGGTTGGGAAGAGGGAGGCGTCGGCGATATAGAGGCCGCTGGTTCCGTGGACGGCGCCGTCGGGGGCGCAGACGCCCTGAGCTTCAGAGGCGATTCGGGCGGTGCCCATCGGGTGGAAGGCCTCTAGGCGCAGTTCACTTGGCTTGAAGCTGGTCGCCTCAAAGTCGGCGAGCCGCTTCGGGGTGAGTACTCCGGCCCGGGCGATGTTGGGGTAGACCTCGGTGGCGCCGGCGGCGAAGTGGATCTCGGCGGCTCGGGCTATGCCGTAGGTGAGGCGATTCGCGTCCTCGTTGGTGAGCTTGTAAGAGGCTCGGAGGGAGCCATCGTTGGTTAGGCGGATTCGGCCTTCTGACTCGTCCGAGAGGTGGACGCCGATCGAGCCGATGTGGCCGAAGTCGAGCATTGCCCGTTGGTGCTCTTGACCCGTTCCCTGTAGCCAGCCGCCACCGAAGGCCAGGGGCGTAAAGGTCGCCTCGAGCAGGAGGCGTTGGGGCTCCCACTGGTCGATGTAGTAGCTCTGCATCACGCCGTCCCAGCCGCGTACCTCCTCCTCGTAGCGAGCGCCGACCCAGCAGGCGGGGTGGATGTGGAGGTTGCGACCGACCTGGCCGCGGCCGAGGCCGGAGCGCAGCAAAAGCTCCGGGGTGCCCAGGGCGCCTCCGGCGACGATCGTCGCCTGGCGAGCTCGGACGGTGTAGGGGCGGGCGCGGCCGTTGCCGTCGCGGGTCGTGCAGCGCACGCCGGCTGCGCGGCCATCCTCGACCAAGATCCGGCGCGCTTCGACTCTGGAGCGCAGGCGGGTACCGGCGGCTACCGCGCGGGGGAGGTAGCTGACGTGCATGCCCCGCTTGGCGTCGATCTCGCAGCCGAAGGGGCAGGAGCTGCACTGCACGCAGCTGCCGGCGTTGCGTGAGATCGGCCCGCCCGAAGCGCCGAGCGCTGCCGCTCCCTCCATCGCCAGCTGGCCGTTGCGGCCCATCCGCTCGGGGTCGAGCGGGGTCACTCTGAGGAACTGCTCGGCATCGGAGAAGTGCGGGCCTAGCTCGCCGGTCCAGTCGATGCCGAAGCGGTCGCGCCAGTCCTCGAGCACCGGCTGCGGCGCGCGGAAGCAGGTCCCCGAGTTGACCACCGTGGTGCCGCCGACGGCGCGGCCCACGGGGATCGGGATCTGTGGGCGGCCCTCGGCGATCGTCAGGCCACCGTCGCGGTAGAGGGAGGAGATCGCCTCGAGTGGATCGTCCGGATAGTTCTCGCGATTGAAGCTCCGGCCCGCCTCGAGCACGATCACGTCGAGTCCCGCCTCGGCCAGGGTCGCCGCGGCGACGGCCCCGCCGGCCCCCGAGCCGACGATGACGACATCGCATTCCTCTCCCTCGCCGGGCGGCTCGGTATCGCCGAGGGGGCCGCCGGGCTCAGGCCGCGAACCGTCGGCAAGGCGGCAGCTCGCCTTGAAGCCGATCCGTTCTTCGACCTCGGGCGTGACTGCGTAGCCAAGCGTCGCGAAGACCTTGCCCATCAGCAGCAGCTCGTGGTAGATGCCGAGGCGCGAGCCCTCCATGCGGCGCAGGAAGTCTTCGCGAGCCGTGAGCTCGAGGCGGCTGAAGCGCCAGGGGAAGGGAAGCAGCTCGAAAGCGTGCAGTCCGAGCCTGATTCGCGAGAGTACGCGGGGCGAGACGGAGCCGAGGAGCTCGGCCACCGGTCCGGATACGTCGACCTTGCGCTCCGCTGCGGGCAGGCCGTCGAGGCCGGGCGCCATCGCCTCGCAGATCGCGCTCAGGATGCGTTGCTCGGCGGTCGAGAGCCCCGGCGGGCGCTGTCAGCCGGGGGCTGTCGGCCGGTCGACCCGGCCGGCCAGCGACCAGAGCCAGAGCGCCAGCAGCGCCAGGAAGCCGTCGACGAGGAAGTTCAGCAGGTAGATGAAGACGCCGGAGTCGAAGAGGTAGAAACCGAGCGAGCCGAGCGAGGAAGCGGTCTTGCCGGCGGCCAGGACGAGCAGCAGCGGGCGGTAACGGACGACATCGGCCTGGGAGACCAGGCAGATTCCCGTGATCACGACCATGTAGGCGAAGGCGAGCGCCAGCCAGAGCTGCTCCTGGGTGTGCGGGGCTCGGGTGAAGGTTCCGAGCGAGTCGCCGAGGTCGGAGATGACGTTGCCGACGCCGTTGGGGGCGGCAATAAAGAGGATGCCTACGACCGCAAAGCTGATTGCCAAGAGGCGCAGGCTCAGGACTACGAACTTCTCTGCGCTCTCTCCGCTCATTCGGTTCGGACTCTAGTTGGGAGGGGTGCGGGCAGGAGGTTCCGCTTAACTTTTTCGGTGGGGAGGAACCTGCTGGCGCCGCGAGGTGGGCGCCGAAAAAGTACAAGACGCTCCACCCCCTGCCCGCACCCCTAGAATCGACCGCCGTGATTGAGCGAGGGCAGGTATTGCACGTAGCGAAACTGGCCCGCCTGGGCCTCAGTGAGGCTGAGGTCGAGGCCATGACCGGAGAGCTTTCGGGGATCCTCGAGCACGTCGACCGGATTGCGGCGCTGGAGCTCGATGACGTTGCGCCGACCTCTCACGTTGTCGAGCTTGAGAACGTGCTGCGGGCCGATCTTCCTCACGAGAGCCTGGCGCAGGATGTCGCGTTGGCCTCGGCGCCGGACCCGGTCGACGGTGCGTTCCGCGTCCCTTCGCCGCAGGCCGAATAGTGGCGGACATGCTCGAGCTGACGGCCGTTCAGGCACATGAGGCGATGGGCGCCGGGGAGCTCGACGCTGCCGAGTACGCCGAGGCTTGGAAAGAAGCCGCAGCTGGGGATGAGTTGAACGCCTACCTCTGGCGCGAGCAGAATGGCGATAGTGCGGCGGTAGCTGTTGAGAGGCCCTGTGCGGCGCCGATCGCGGTCAAGGACATCTTCTGCACGGAGGGCGTGCCAACCACGGCCGGGTCGCGCATCCTCGAGGGGTACCGGCCGCCCTATACGGCCACTGCGGTGAGGCGGTTGATCGAGGCCGGGGCGCCGATCCTCGGCAAGACCAACATGGATGAGTTCGCGATGGGGTCGTCGAACGAGAACTCCGCTTACGGGGCGGTGCTCAATCCTTGGGACCGCACTCGGGTACCCGGTGGATCCTCCGGCGGCTCGGCTGCCGTCGTCGCCGGCGGCCTGGCGCCCTGGGCGATCGGCACCGATACCGGCGGCTCGATTCGCCAGCCGGCAGCGCTCTGCGGGATCGTCGGCCTGAAGCCGACCTACGGGGCGATCTCGCGCTACGGGATGATCGCCTTCGCCTCCTCGCTGGACCAGTGCGGCCCGCTCACCCGCGACGTCAGCGACGCGGCGCTGCTACTGGCGATCATGCAGGGGGAGGATCCGTGCGATTCGACTTCGGTCGGATTGCAGCAGGCACCGCGCCTGCCCGACCGCGAGGACCTGACGGGATTGCGCTTCGCCGTCCCGGCCGAGCTGGCGCGGGACGCGATCGAGCCTGGAGTGCGCGAGGTGTTCGAGGCGACGCTGGCGACGATCGAGCGGCTGGGGGGTGAGGTCGCCGAGGTGGCTCTGCCCCATGCGGAGCACGGGATCTCCGCCTACTACGTGATTGCCCCCGCCGAGGCATCCTCGAACCTCGCCCGCTACGACGGCGTCCGCTACGGCATGCGGGCCGAGGTCGACGGGGATCTGATCGAGATGTACGAGAAGACTCGCGCCGAGGGCTTCGGCCCCGAGGTGAAGCGCCGCATCATGCTCGGCACCTACGCTCTCTCGTCTGGCTACTACGACGCCTACTACGGTCAGGCGCAGAAGGTCCGCACCAAGATCGCGGCCGATTTCACCGCTGCCTTTGGCGGGGTCGACTTCGTCGTCACCCCGACCTCGCCTTCCGTCGCCTTCGGCCTCGGCGAGAAGACCGACGATCCGCTGGCGATGTACCTCAACGATCTCTTCACCGTGCCGATGAGCCTTGCCGGGATTCCGGCAATCTCGATCCCGGCCGGACTGGCCGAGCCCGACGGCGGCGGGCCGCGGCTGCCGGTCGGCTTCCAGATCGCCGCCCCGGCCTTCGGCGAGCAGAAGCTGCTCGATGCGGCCTACGCACTGGAGCAGGCGATCGGTTTCGACGCCAGGCCGGAGGGGGTTCCCGGTGGCTGAGCTCGAGGCCGTTATCGGACTGGAGATCCACGTCCAGCTGGCGACCAGGACGAAGATGTTCTGCGGCTGCGAGCTCTCCTTCGGCGATCAGCCGAATATCCACACCTGCCCGATCTGCCTCGCTCACCCCGGGGTTTTGCCCGTGCCAAACGAGCAGGCGATCCTCTACGCGCTGCAGATCGCCGCGGCACTGGAGTGCGAGGTGGCGCCGCGGTCGATCTTCCACCGCAAGAACTATTTCTATCCCGACAGTCCCAAGGCCTACCAGATCAGTCAGTACGACATTCCGCTCGCCAGCGACGGCCGTCTCGGCGATATCCGCATTCATCGCGCCCACCTCGAGGAGGACGCGGCGAAGACGATCCACGTCGGCGAGTCGGGTCGCATCCATGGCTCCAGCGCCTCGTTGGTCGACTTCAACCGCGGTGGCACCCCGCTGGTCGAGATCGTCACCGAGCCGGACATCCGCAGCGCCTCCGAGGCCGCGACCTGGGCCCGCCTGCTGCGCGAGACGGTGCGCCAGCTCGGCGTCTCCGACGTCAACATGGAGGAGGGCAGTCTGCGCGTCGACGGCAACATCTCCGTGCGGCCGGCCGGCAGCGAGGAGCTGGGGACGAAGACCGAGCTGAAGAACATGAACAGCTTCCGCTTCCTCGAGCGTGGGATCGAAGCCGAGCTGGCGCGCCAGCGCGAGCTGATCGAGGCGGGGGGGACGGTGGAGCAGGAGACCCTGCACTTCAACCCGGGCGACGGCACGCTGACCCTGCTGCGCTCGAAGGAGGAGGCGCACGACTACCGCTACTTCCCCGAGCCCGACCTGGTGCCGCTGGCCCCGACCGAGGCGATGCTGCGCGAGGCGCGCGAGTCCCTGCCCGAGCTGCCGGCGGCGCGAATCGAGCGCTACCGCGAGCAGATGGGTCTGGCCGAGGACATCGCCGCGCTGCTGGCGACGGACCCCGAGACCGGCGCATACTTCGAGCAGACAGCGGAGGAGGCGGACGAGGGCATCGAGCCCCGTGTTGTCGCCAACTGGGTGACCGGTGAGCTGGCGGCTGCGCTGCGCCAGGACGGTGGTGAGGCAAGTGCATCGGAGTCGAAGGTCGAGCCGGCCGCGCTGGCCGCGCTGGTGGCCCTGGTTCAGGCGAAGAAGATCTCCAACAGCAGTGGCAAGGTGGTCCTGGCGACGCTGGTCGGCGAGGGCGGAGACCCCGCCGCGATCGTCGAGCGCGAGGGCCTCGCCCAGATCTCCGACAGCGGCGAGCTGGAGACCATAGTCGCCGCCGCTGTCGACGCCAACCCGGAGGCGGCCGAGCAGATCCGCTCCGGCAACCAGAAGGCAATCGGCGCCATCGTCGGCGCCGTGATGAAGGAGACCAAGGGCCGAGCCGATGGCGGCGAGGTCAACCGCCTGATCCGAGAGAAGCTGGGCCTGTAGAGGTTCGACGGGGGGTCCTGCCACGTGCAGCGAAGCCCCCGATAAGTGCGTTCCAGCACTTTGTAACACGATGTTACAAAGTGCTAAGTTGAGTTCATGGCCTGGAATGTCGTCATCGCTGGTGGAGGGTTCGGCGGCGCGATGGCTGCGCGGGAGCTGGAGCGGATCCTGCCGCGGCAGTCGACCCGGCTGGTCTTGGTCAACGACGCCAACTTCATGCTCTACACGCCGTTTCTGCCCGAGGCCGCGGCGGGGACGCTGGAGCCGCGTCACGTGGTCACGCCGCTGCGCGAGATCCTCAGCCGAACCTACCTGCGGCTGGGCTCGATCGTCGGCCATGACCCGGGTGCGAAGACGGTCGAGTTGCGCACTCGCGAGGGCGACGTCGAGCAGCTTCCGTATGACCAACTGCTGCTTGCGCTCGGCTCCGTTTCCCGAGTGTTGCCGGTGCCCGGTCTCTCCGAGCATGCGATCGGCTTCAAGAGTCTCGCCGACGCGATCTGGCTGCGCAATCACGTGATCGAGACGCTGGAGGCGGCCAATGCGACCGACGACGCCGCTCGCCGCGAGGAGCTGCTCACCTACGTCTTCGTCGGCGGCGGCTATGCCGGTCTGGAGGCCTTGGCCGAGCTGCAGGATTTCGCCGCCGACGCGATCGAGAGCTACCCGCGGGCCCGTCTGCACGGGATGCGCTGGGTCCTGGTCGAGGCCAGCGACCGGGTCCTGCCCGAGATCGATGCCGAGCTGGCCGATTACGCGTTGCGCGAGCTGCGCGGCCGCGGCATCGACATCCGCCTCGGCACCACGCTGGAGGAGGTGCGCGCCGACAGCGCCCGCATCGCCACCGGCGAGACGCTTCCCACCCGGACCGTCGTCTGGACCGCCGGGGTCTCGCCGCACCCGAGCCTTCGTCAGCTCTCGCTGCCGCTCGACGAGCGCGGCCGGGTGCCGGTCGACGAGCGCCTGCGGGTCGAGGGCATGGACTCGGTCTGGGCGATCGGCGATTGCGCCGCTGCGCCCGACCCGCGCGGCGGCCTCTGCCCGCCGACCGCCCAGCACGCGGTGCGCCAGGGCCCCGTCGCCGCCGCCAACATCGCCGCCGAGCTCGGGATCGGTACCGCGCGCCCCTTCGAGTACCGCGGCAACGCCGCCTTCGTCAACCTCGGCCGCTACAAGGCGGTCGGCAAGGTCGGTGGCCGCACCTTCCGCGGCTTCCCGGCCTGGTGGATGGCGCGGACCTACCACATGAGCCAGATTCCGGGCGCGGCCCGCAAGGCGCGCGCCGTGATCGACTGGACCGCCAGCCTGCCGTTCCGGCGCGATATCTCCGAGGTCGGCTCGATCGGACATCCAAAGCCGCTGGAGGCGACAATAGGGACGTGGGATTCGAGTACCCCGTCATCGCCTTCTTCTTCGGCCTAGCCACCGGCATCATCGGCAAGGGCAAGGGCAGCTCCTTCTGGGTCTGGCTGCTGGTCGGCGCGGTCCTGCCCGGACTCGGCCTGATCGCGGTGATCCTCTATCGCACGGAGACAAACGAACCGGAACGCCAGTGCCCGAACTGCCACAAGGCGGTGAAGCTATATGTCCAGGTTTGCCCACGCTGTGGGATGGACCTCTATCTTCCCGATCCGGCTGAGGTTCGCCACCCCGGGGTTAGCTAGGTGCCGCATGGGTAGTGACTGAGCGCAACCCTCAAGGAGGCCCTGTGCGTCGTCTCGTTCCGATCGTGGTCGCCGCAACTCTCGTCTTTTCCTGCCTCGGCTCGGCAGCCGGCGCGGCTACGCTCGAACCGATCGGCAAATTCAAACAGCCGATTTTCATTACCTCGGACCCGAGCAACGCCGAACGCCTGCTCGTTGCCGAGCGCGAAGGCACGGTCAACGAAGTGGTCGGGGGAGTGGTGACTCCGATTGCCGATCTCACCTCTATTGTCGCCTGCTGCGAAGTCGAGCGCGGCCTGCTCTCGATCGCGCCGGCGCCGGACTTCGACGGCTCCGGTCGTTTCTACGCCGCCTACACCGGCAAGCCGGCCGCCGGCGGCGCCGAGGGCGATGTCCACGTCGACTCCTTTCGCCCCGGCCCGTCGGTCGCCGCCCCGATCCGCGAACCGATTCTCAGCGTGGGGCACGCCACGAACCCCAATCACAATGGCGGCCAGCTGCAGTTCGGTCCCGACGGCTACCTCTACATCTCTCTTGGCGATGGTGGCGGCGGTGGCGATCCGCTGGAAAGCGGCCAGGACACCGAAGTCCTGCTGGGCAAGATCCTCCGCATCGATCCACACCCCGGCCAGTCACCGGCCTACTCGATTCCTCCCGGCAACCCGTTCGTGGCGGGGCCGGGTCGCGACGAGATCTGGGCCTATGGCCTGCGCAACCCGTGGCGCTTTTCCTTCGACCGGGCGAACGGCGACATGACGATCGCCGATGTCGGCCAGGGCGCGCGCGAGGAGGTCGACTTCGCGCCCAGTCCCGCCGCCGGCATCGTCGGAGGGACCGGCGCCGACTACGGCTGGAACTGTCGCGAGGGGTTCATCGCCTACGCCAATCCCGGGCCGGCATGCGGGTCGGCTAGTGGCTTTACCGATCCGGTCTTCGACTATCCCCACGCGGACCCCGGCGACGGGTCCGCGCACGGTTGCTCGATCATCGGTGGCTACGTGGTGCGCGACCCGGATCTCACGGGCCTCTACGGCCGCTACGTCTACTCCGACTTCTGTTCGGAAGAGATTCGTTCGCTGGCGTTGCCGAGCGCCGCCGGCGGTCGTGCAACCGACGACCGCACTGAGGGGCTCAGCGTTGCCGGGCCGAGCTCCTTTGGCGAAGACGCCTGCGGGCGGCTCTACGTGGCGTCCACGACGGGAGCCGTCGATCGCTTCGTCGGTCCAGCGGGCCCTGTCTGTCCATCGGCGGCGACTTCCGGTTCGGAATCGCCGATCGCCCCAACTGGCCCGGGGTCCGGCATCGAGCGCAAGGACCGGCCCCTGCGCTTGCGGCTGCAGGCGCGAGCGGCGGGCGCTCGTCTGAAGATCGTCGTCGAAGCGGCTCCCTGCGCCGGGCAGGTGGGCGATCGGGTCCAGCTCAACCGGGGCGGCGAGCCGCTCGGTTCAAAGCCACTCGACGACCGTTGCCTCGCCCGCTTTTTCGCTCGCATCAAGAGTGCGGCGACATTCAGGGCGTTGCTTGTTGGCAGCGAAGAGATCCGCTCGCACCGGCTTACCGCCGTGGTCCATTCCCGTGGCGTGAGCTAGCGCAGCCAGGTGCGGACGATCGCGTTGGCGAAGCCGAGCCCGTAGCGGACGACCGCCGGCTTCTTCGAGTGGCCGTGGAGGCGGCGCTCGACCGTGATCGGGACCTCCTTGGCCGGGATGCCGCGCTTGATCGCCTCGATCATGAACTCAGACGTATGGAACTGCTCCTGGCGCAGGACGAGCTGGGGCAGGACAGTGGTGCGCACGGCGCGGTAGCCATTGGAGCAGTCGGTGACGTGGGTGCGGGTGATCGCCGAGACGAGGCGATTGAAGAAGACGATGCCGAGCTCGCGGGCGAAATGGTTGCGGTCGGCCTGGCCGAGCACGCGCGAGCCGTGGGCGACGTCGACCTCGCCGTCGAGCACCGGTTTGACCAGGCGCTCCATCTCCGCGGGCAGGTGCTGGCCGTCGGCGTCGAGGGTGACGACGATCTCGGCCCCCGATTCGACCATTAGCCGGTAGCCGGTGCGCAGCGCCGCCCCCCCGCCGCGGTTGGTCACGTGGCGTGCAACCGCGGCGCCGTGCTCGGCGGCGACGTCGCCGGTGCCGTCGCGGGAACCGTCGTCGACCACGAGCACCGCCGTTGGCATGCCGCAGACTTCGCTCGGCATCAGGTCGAGCACGTAGCCGATGTTCTCGGCCTCGTTGTAGGCGGGGACGAGGATCGCGATCTTGCCGCGGAAGCGTTCCGGCAGCTTCGCCTGGCGGAACTCCTCCCAGGCAAGGCCCTCCAGGGCCGCCGAGAGCTGGCGCGCGTTGCGCGCGGTCTGCGCGAGCGCTCGCAGGATCAGCAGGAAAAGGATGAAGATCGCGAAGACGGCGAGGCCGAGGATGCGGCCGCCGTTGCCCTTTTCGAAGGAGAAGGCGGAGAGCAGCTTGTCGGTGATTTCGGTGCCGGAAACGAGCACCAGGCCGAGCCCGGCGGCGAGCAGGATCAGCACGTCGACGTTGCGCAGGGCGCGGCGGCGGACCAGCGCGTAAGCGACCAACGCCAGGCCGAAGAGCAGCCCGGCGCTGCGCAGAGCCGTCAGTTCGGCGGGGAAAATGCCTGCTTGGAGGACCATTGACCACCGGACAATAGGGCCGCCGTCCCCCGCGACAGCGCCGCCGCGGCAAGCGGAAAGACCAGTGTCATCAGCACCTCGTTGCGGCGCGGGGCCGCCAGCGAGATCGCGCCGACCGCGGTGACGAGGGCCAGGGGAGTCGCCATCGCGACCAGCTCCCACCACCAGCGCCGCCAGGCAAGCCCGCCCAGTCCGGCAAGGGCGAGGGCGACGATCAGGACCTGCAAGACCCGTCCGGCGCCGCTTTCCATCGCTTCGCCGATCCCGGCGCTCCACATCCGCCAGGTCTTGCGCGCGGTCATCGCCAGGTATTCGAGCGGGTCTTCGCCGAAGTAGTGAGAGAAGTTCTGCTTGCCGATCTTGCCCAGCGCCGAGTCCCGCGGCAGGTCGGGGTAGCGTTCGGCGACGCGGTTGAAAAGTGGCTTCGGATCGACCTTTTCCAGCGCTTCGGAGCGGGGCGGCAGAGTGCGGTGCCGGTACCGTTGGAGGAGCAGCGCCTTGACCCGCTGGTATTCGCCGTCGGCGGGCAGGAAGGTGCCGACGTAGAGCGCCTTGCCGCCACCGGTCGAGATCGGCACGGTGCGGTCGAGAGTCACCTCGTTGTGGATCGTCCAGGGGACGATCGGGATCAGCAGGGCGACGACGAACAGCGCGGCGCCAACCAGCCCGGGACGCCACCCGCGTGCGTGCCAGACCCCGATCAGAGCGAGCAGGGCAAAGGCTGCGCCGACCAGCAGGTACTCAGGGCGGATCAGGGCTGTGAAGCCGAACAACAGACCAGGGACCAACCACCTGGCGCGCGGGTCCTGTCCCGGGGCAGGGGGGCCTGCGGGCAGTCCACGGGCTGTCCTTGCCCCCCCTGCCCCGCGCCACCCGCGCGAGGGGCCGAGTCCGTCAGATGCCCAAAGGAATGCCAGGACCGCGGCGGGGAGCGTGAACATCGCCGGGGGCTCGCTGTACAGGGCGCCGACGGAGTGGATGAACGGGGGGTAGACGGCGACGGCGAAGGCGGCGAGCAGCCCGGCGGGGCGGCACGCTATGCGGCGGCCCAGGAGATAGACGACGACGATCGTGGCTAGTCCGAGCAAGAGCTCGACGATGCGGGCGGTTCCTTCCCGAGCTCCACCGGTTGCGTAGAAGCTTGCTGCATAAAGGAGCGGTGCCCCCGGCGACCAGTCGCTCGGTTCTTCGAATGTCGGACCGCCGAAGCTGCCTTCGGCGTAGAGCGACTTGGAGAGGGCGTAGTAGGCGTGGGCGTCGTCGCCGGGCGTTGGCAGTGGCTCGACCACGCGGTAGGCGCGCAGGCCGAAGCCGAGAATGAGGATCGCCGCGAGCAGGAGGAGGGTCTTACGGCCGTGGCGCTCGGGGAGGCCACGCAACCAGGCGGTCAACTTTGCCATCGCCGCGCGAGGCTATCCCGACAGGCCACGACCCCGACGCCGGCCAGGGCGGCGACCAGCGGCATCATCACGAGGACCCGCCGCGGCGAGGCGACGAGCAGGGCGCTGATCGCGCTGATCGCAACGAAGATCGTCGCCAGCAGGAGCGCCTCCCAGCGCCGCTGCAGCGCCAGCACGGCGAGGCCGATCAGCCCGAAGGCGACCAGCGCCCAATGCAGGAGCTCCCAGGCGGGCTCCCGCATCACGTCTCTCGGCCCGTGCGACCAGATCCTCCCGATCTTGGTGGCGACGAACCCCGCGTATTCGAGCGGCTCTTCGCCGATGTCGTCCCAAAGCTGTTGACGACCCATCCGCGAGAGCGCCTTGTCCGATTCGAGCTCGGGATAGCGCTGCGCCGCCAACCGCGCGAGGATCTGCTCGAGCCGCAGGTTCTGAACCGCTCCCGGCCCGAAAAGCTCAGGGTGATGCGCCACCACCTCAGCCCCGACTTTTTCGGGATCGCCATCGGAAGGCAGGTACGTCCCGGCAAACAGCACCTGTCCGCCCCCCGTTGAGATCGGCACGAACCGATCGAGCGCAATCGCGTTGCGGACCGTCCAGGGCACAACGACAACGGCGACCCCGAGCAGCAAGAGAACAGATCGAGTCAGCGAACTGCGCCAATCGACTCGCCGGTCCTTGACCAGCACGGCCAAGCTGACAAGCACGGCAACGCCGAGGTACTCCGGGCGCACCAGGGCCAGCGCTCCGAACAGGGCTCCGGGCAAAAGCCATCTCTCTCGTCTGCTTTCTGCCCAGAGGACCGCCAACACGGCGCCCGCAAGCAGCGCAGCCGCCAAAGGCTCCCCCATGAGCATGCCTTGGTACTCCAGAAGGGCCGGGTAGATCGCGATTGCCGCGGCGCCGATCAGCCCGGCGCTAGGCCCCGAGAGCCGGCGACCGATCAGGTAGGTGAAGAGGACGGCGAGCGTCCCGAGCAGCGCCAGGGCGAGGCGCGCGGTCCGTTCGTGAACACCGCCCGTGATCTCGTAGACGCCGGCGGCGAGAAGCGGCAGGCCAGGCGAGTAGTTGCTCGCCGGCTGGGTCGCATCGCTCCCCAAGGCGAAGCCCTCGCCGCGGTCGAGGTTGGCGGCGATCGTGGCGTAGGCAGCGGCGTCGAAGACCGGCGCGCGGCCGTCCCATGCTTCGCCGAGCCGCAGGCCCAAGCCGAGGGCGAGGACCATGGCCAGCAGGGCGAGCCCCGCCCGTCCGCCATTCCGCTCCGCCAGGCCGCTCATCGCCATGATGCTATGGCGCTTTGCGGGCGTCTCCTCTGACGCTGCGTCACCCCTGTCCGCTACGCTGCCGCGACCTATGCGCGTTCTCATTCTTGGGGGCGACGGCTACCTGGGCTGGCCCACGGCTTTGAGGTTTTCGGCCCGCGGTCACGAGGTCTCAGTCGTCGACGACTTTTCTCGCCGCCGCTGGCACGAAGAAGCCGGCACCGGCTCGCTGACGCCGATCGGCGGCCTCGCCGAACGCATCGCCGCCTGGAAAGGGCTCTCGGGCGCGGAGGAGATCCGCAGCTTCGTCGGCCCAGTGCAGGACGGCGACTTCCTCGACGGCGTCGTCGCCGAGACCCGGCCCGAGGTGGTAATCCACTATGGCCAGCAGGCGTCCGCCCCCTACTCGATGGCCTCGCGCGAGAAGGCGGTCGAGACCCAGTACGCCAACGTGATCGGCAACCTCAACCTGCTCTTCTCGATCCGCGATCACGTACCTGACTGCCACCTGGTCAAGCTCGGCACGATGGGCGAGTACGGGCAGCCCGAGATCGACATCGAGGAGGGCTACATCGAGATCGAGCACAAGGGGCGCAAGGACACCCTGCCGTTCCCGAAGCTGCCGGCTTCGCTGTACCACTGCTCGAAGGTCCACGACTCGACCAACATCCACTTCGCCTGTCGCACCTGGGGGCTGCGCGCCACCGACCTCAACCAGGGCGTCGTCTACGGGATCGAGACCGAGGAGAGCGCCCGCGACGAGCGCTTGATCACCCGCTTCGACTACGACGAGATCTTCGGCACCGTCCTCAACCGCTTCTGCCTGCAGGCCGTGATCGGCCACCCGCTCACGGTTTACGGCGCCGGCACGCAGACGCGCGGCTTCCTCAACATCCGCGACACGCTTGCCTGCGTCGAACTGGCGGCGCTGAACCCGGCCGATGCCGGCGAGTTCCGCGTCTACAACCAGTTCACCGAGCAGTTCTCGGTGATCGAGCTGGCCGGGTTGGTCAAGCAGGCCGGCGAGCACCTCGGCTACTCGGTGGAGATCCAGCACTGCGAGAATCCCCGGGTGGAGAAGGAGCAGCACTACTACAACGCGATCCACACCAAGCTGCTCGACCTCGGCCTCGAGCCGACCCTGCTCGGCGAGGAGCTGGTCGAGTCGATGATCCACACGATCGAGCGGTACAAGGGGCGTGTGATTGAAGGTTCGATCGATCCGAGTACACGCTGGGCGCCAGGCGCGCGGGTCCTGTCCCAGTGAGGGGACCTGCGGGCGGGCGGGCTCGTCCGTCCTCGGCCCCCTCACTGTGTCACCCGCGTGAGAATCCGCCTGCGTGGCAGGCATAGAGCCGCTGGTACCATCGCGATTCCTATGAGAGCTGCGGATGCACTCATGCAAAGTCTTAAGGCCGAGGGCGTGGAGCACGTCTTTGGGATTCCCGGTGGGGCGAACCTGCCTACCTATGACGCGCTGGTCGATGCGGACTTCCGCCACATCCAGGTGCGCCATGAGCAGGGTGGGGGACACGCCGCCGAGGGCTACGCCAAGGCCTCGGGCAAAGTCGGGGTTGCCTTTGCAACCTCCGGGCCGGGCGCGACCAACCTGGTCACGGCGATCGCCGACGCGATGCTGGACTCGGTGCCGACCGTCTTCATCACCGGCCAGGTGCGCACCGAGCTGATCGGCACCGACGGCTTCCAGGAGGCCGACATCCTCGGCGCCACGCTGCCCTTCGTCAAGCACTCCTTCCAGGCGACCGACCCGCGCCATATCCCCGAGTACGTGCACGAGGCCTTCCACGTCGCCTCGACCGGTCGTCCCGGGCCTGTTCTGCTTGACATCCCGCAGGACCTCTCGCGCGCCGATATCGATTACGCGCCGCGCACCGAGCCGGTCGAGCTGGCCGGCTACAAGCCTCCCCACGGCGGCAACATCAAGCAGATCCGGATCGCCGCCAAGGCGATCGCCAATGCGCGCCGCCCGATCCTCTACACCGGCGGTGGCGTGGTCAATGCCAACGCCTCGGAGGAGCTGCGCGAGCTGGCTGCGGCTGACCGCTTCCCGGTCACCTCGACCCTGATGGGCCTCGGTGCCTACCCGGCCTCGGGCGAGCAGTGGCTCGGCATGCTCGGCATGCACGGCACCCGCGCCGCCAACTACGCGATGGACGAGGCCGACCTGATCGTCGCGATCGGCGCCCGCTTCGACGACCGCATCACCGGCAAACTCTCCGAGTTCGCCCCGCACGCCAAGTTCATCCACATCGACGTCGATCCGGCCGAGATCTCCAAGAACGTTCCCGCCCACATCCCGATCGTCGGCGACGCCAAGCTGGTCCTGCCGGAGCTGACCCGCGAGTACCGGGCGCTGCAGACCGACGCCAGCCGCCTCGACGAGTGGTGGCAGCAGATCAAGGCCTGGCAGGACAAATACCCGCTGCACTACGACGAGGGCAAGGACGGCGAGATCAAGCCCCAGTTCATGATCGAGGCGATGCACCGGGCGACCGGCGGCGACGCGATCGTCACCTCCGACGTCGGCCAGCACCAGATGTGGGCGGCGCAGTACTACGGCTTCGACAGGCCGCGCCGCTGGATCAACTCCGGTGGGCTCGGCACGATGGGCTTCGGCCTCCCGGCCGCGGTCGGCGCCAAGGTCGCCTGCCCCGACGACACTGTCGTCTGCCTCGCCGGCGACGGCAGCCTGATCATGAACTGCCAAGAGCTGGCGACCTGCGTCTCGCAGGACATCCCGGTCAAGGTCTTCCTGATGAACAACGGCTACATGGGCATGGTCCGCCAGTGGCAGGAGCTCTTCTGGGACCGCCGCTACAGCTCGGTCGAGATGGGCCCCAGCCCCGACTGGGTCAAGCTGGCCGAGGCCTTCGGCGCGACCGGGCTGCGCTGCGAGGACTCCGGCGAGCTCGAGCAGACGATGGCGACGGCACTGGAAACCGATGGGCCGGTGCTGCTCGACGTGCGCGTCTCGCCCGAGGAGAACTGCTTCCCGATGATCCCGGCCGGCGCCGCTGCAAGGGACATGGTGGGCTGATGGAGGCAGGGACCCCGCAACTGGTCAAACTCGAGGAGCTGCGCGTTCCCGGGCAGCTCAGCGGGCGCAAACACATCCTCTCGATCCTGGTCGAGAACAAGCCGGGCGTGCTGGCGCGGATCGCTGGCCTCTTCTCGCGGCGCGGCTTCAACATCGACACGCTCGCGGTCGGTCCGACCGACGACCCCAGTGTCTCCCGGATCACCCTCACCCTCGACGGCGCCGTTCACCCGATCGACCAGGTGACCAAGCAGCTGCACAAGCTTGTCAACGTCTTGAAGATTCGCGACATGGAACCGGAGGAGACCGTCGCCCGCGAGATGGCGATGTTCAAAGTCTCCTCGGCGGTCGAGAATCGGGCCGAGATCATCCAGTTCGCCGAGATCTTCCGTGCCAAGATCGTCGACGTTTCGCGCCGCTCGATGACGATCGAGGTCACCGGCTCCGCCGACAAGATCGAGGCCTTCGAGCGCATGATTCGCCCCCATGGCCTGATCGAGATGGTCCGCACGGGAGAGATTGCGATCGCCCGCGGTGCCGACTGAGACACTCCTCGCCGGCCTGAGCGAGGGCGTCGAGCGCGCTGTCGCAGGCAAGCGACGGGCGCTTGTCAGCGTCACGGTGCCGGTGGAGGGGATCGACCCTTGCGCCGCCGTCTTCGCCTCGCGGCTGGCCTCGGATCGCTGGTTCTGCTGGGAGCAGCCCGACCGCGAGTTCGCGCTCGCCGCTCTCGGCGTCGCCCATGAGGCGACCTCGCGCGGACCGAAGCGGTTCGAAGACGTCGCCCGCGAGTGCCTGAGCGGAGGCGAAGCGATCGTCGACGAGCCACCCGGGCTGCCAGCCGGGGCTGGCAGCGTCTGGGTCGGCGGTTTTGCCTTCGACCCCGAGGGTGGCGGCACGTCGCCCTGGTCCTCGCTGGCGCCGGCGTCGATGGTCCTGCCCGAGCTCTCGATCTGTCGTAGTGGCCCGGACACGTTCCTAACCCTCAGTGCCGTGGTTCGGCCTGGCGACGATCCCGAGGAGAAGACCGCCGCCCTGGAATCCCGCCTCGCCGGTCTGCGTCGCGATCCGCTGCCGTTGCTCGACCCCCACCCGACCTCTCGCGTAGAGATCAGCGGCGCTCGTCCGCCGGGCGACTTCGAGCGCATGATCTCCGCTGCAACCGAGCGGATCGGGGCGGGGGAGATGTCAAAGGTGGTACTTGCCCGCGAGGTACTGGTCAGCGCTGGCGCCGCCCACGACCCGGCCGCCCTCTTCAGTGCGATGCGCGAGCAGTTCTCCTCCTGTTTTTGCTTCTGCTGCGGCACCCCGGAGGCAGCCTTCATCGGGGCCAGTCCGGAGTTGTTGCTGCGCCGCTCGGGCGCCAGCGTCTCCACGGTTGCGCTGGCCGGCTCGACCCGCCGCAGTTCAGACCCCGCCGTCGACGATCACCTCGGCGAGCAGCTCCTGCGCAGCGACAAGGATCGCCGCGAGCAGGCGATCGTCACCGAACGCATCGCCCGCACCCTGCGACCGCACGCGGTCTGGGTAGAGGCCGCACCCGAGCCGGAGATCGTCAAGGTCGCCAACATCCAGCACCTCGCGACGCCGGTCGTTGCCCAGCTGGCGGAGCCGCGCTCGGCGGTCGAGCTGGCCGGCATCCTGCACCCGACCCCGGCCGTCGGCGGCGAGCCCAGAGAAGCGGCAAAGGCGGCGATAGCCGAGCTCGAGCAGATGGACCGCGGCTGGTACGCCGGCCCGGTCGGCTGGATGGACGCCACCGAAGACGGCGAGTTCTGCGTAGCGCTGCGCAGCGCCCTGCTTCGCGACCGCGAGGCCCGCCTCTACGCGGGAGTCGGCGTGGTGGCCGGGTCGGATCCGGCTGCTGAGCTGGCTGAGACCGAGATCAAGCTGGGGGCTCTCTTGCCGCTGTTGGCGGAGTAGGGATCTGGGGGGCCCTCTCCGGAGC
The DNA here is from genome assembly GCA_035997045.1 of Solirubrobacterales bacterium. GTDB lineage: Bacteria > Actinomycetota > Thermoleophilia > Solirubrobacterales > 70-9 > VRUE01. The sequence continues at coordinate 32,521 of DASYIY010000035.1, forward strand.
GACAGCTTGGAGGCTCCGGAGAGGACCCCCCAGATCCCTTCAGCGAAGCGGGGTGATCGCCTGGAGCACGCGATCTGTGAGGCGCCTGTGATGCGTAACATTGGAATCGCGGTCAACCGCTACCTCGATCAAGCCGGTACCGGCCGAGAGCGCGTCGGGTAGCTGCTCGAACGAGTCGAGTTTCCGGTGGGGTAGGTCAAAGAGGTCGGCCGCTTTGGCAACGTCCACGCCGCGTGGGGTGCCGAGGAGGGCCTCGAACTCGTTGCCGTTGAGCGCATTGGCCTGGGGCAGGAAGCTGAAGATGCCGCCGCCGTTGTTGTTGATTACGACGATTCGGACCGGGGTGGAGATGTCGCGGAGGGCGGCTAGACCGCCGATGTCGTGGAGGAGGCCGAGGTCGCCGCTGACGATCGTCGTCGGCCGGCCGCTGGCCCGGGCGGCGCCGATGCCGGAGGAGATCAGGCCGTCGATGCCGTTGGTGCCGCGGTTGCAGAGGAAGAGGGCGTCGGCCTTGCTCGGCGCCAGGAATGCCTCCTGGTCGCGGATCGGCATGCTCGAGGCGGTGTAGATGAGGTCGCCGTCGGCGTGGGCTTGGCCGAGGGCGAGGTGCAGGCCGGGCTCGGTTATCTCGTCGTGAGTCTCGAGCTCATTCGACAGCGCGCCGCGCGCCGCTGCCTCGGCCTCTAGCCAGCGGGTTGGATTCGTCCTCTGCTCGCTGCCGAGTCGAGCCGCCCAGCCCGACGCCAGCTCGGTCGGATCGGCGCGCAGGATCGCGGCCGTCCGCCCGGTCGGCTCGTTCCAGCCGCCGCGAGGGTCGATGACGATCTGGTCGGCCCTGGATTCGGCCAGCCAGGCGCGCAGCGGCTTGCTCGTCGGCATCTCGCCGAAGCGCAGCACGAGGTCCGGTTTCACGGACTCGCGAAAGGACCCGTCGCGCAGTAGGTGGTCATAGGTGGAGACGACCTGGGAGCGGTCGTGCGGGCCGCAGCGCAGCTGCGACGTGGGCTCGGCGAGGATCGGGAAGCCGGATGCTTTGGCGAGCTCCGCCAGTGGCTCGCGCAGCTCCGGATCGAGTTGGCGGCCAGCGACGATGACGCCGGCGCGGGCGCCGGAGATGTGGTTGGCGACCTCGTCGAGGAGGAAGGCCGAGGGCTCCATGTCGATCGGCGTCACCGCGGTCAGCGGGCGCACATCTCGTCCCTCCAGGGCCAGCGGGTCCGTCGCGGTCACGTCGCCCTCGACGGGAATCGGCGCCAGCGGCTCGCGCCAGGGCAGGTTCAGGTGAACAGGGCCCGGCCGCGGCTCCCCGCGCCCGGCCGCCAGTGCCCGGCAGGCGACGGAGCGATAGTGGAGCAGTCCCTTGTCGTCGGCCTCATGGGTGCCGACTTCGCAGAACCAGCGCACCGAGGATCCGTAGAGCTTGATCTGGTCGATCGTCTGCCCGGCGCCGATTCCGCGCAACTCCGGCGGCCGGTCGGCGCTCAACACGATCAGCGGCAGCGCCGACTCGTCGGCCTCGCAGATCGCCGGGTGGTAGTTGGCCGCCGCGGTCCCCGAGGTGCAGAGCAGCGCCACCGGTGCGCCCGTCGCCTGCGCGGCGCCGAGAGCGAAGAATGCCGCGGAGCGCTCGTCGAGGATCACGCTTACCTCGATCTCCGCTTGGCGCCAGAGCGCTACGGCGAGCGGAGTCGAGCGCGAGCCCGGCGAGATCACCGCCAGCTGCACGCCTCCCCGTGCCAGCTCCTCGACGAAGGCCGAGGCAAGGGCCGTGTTGCCGTTGGTCGGATCCATCGCCGGGAGACTATTGGCGACTTACCCGGGCCATATGACCGGAAAGTCGCCACACCCCGTTCAGATCCGGTGGGCGGCGAGCGCCGCCTCGTCAATCTCGACCCCGAGGCCGGGACCGGCGGGCGGGTAGAGCAGGCCGTCGCGCAGCTCGCACTCGACCGAGGCGATCGTCGAGGAGAAGAGGCGCTGCGTCGCGAGGCCGTGGGCAAGGCCGAGGCCCTCGTCGCCGCTCGCCGCGTCGAGCGTCTGCGCGACCTGGGCCGCCGCGGCAATCCCGACTGGACCGTCAAGGGCGCTGGTGACGTAGGAGGGCAGCACCTCGGCGATCTCGATCGCCGCCTCCGGGCCGCCGACCTTGGAGAGCTTGATCCCGGTAAGCGAGCAGGCGCTCATCGCCACCGCTCGCTCGGCGTCGGCACGACTCTCGACGCTCTCGTCGGCGGCGATCGGAATCGAGGTCCAAGTCGCAACCTCGGCCGCCTCCTCCAGCGTTGCCACCGGTTGCTCGGCGAGCTCGACCTCGAGCGGCTCGAGAGCCCTCAGCGTCCGCTTTGCCGTCTCCACATCCCAGCTGGCGTTGGCGTCGATCCGAATCCGCGCCCGCGGCCCGACGGCTTCGCGCACGGCGAAGACCTGACCGAAATCGTCATCCGTTCCGAGCTTCAGCTTGAAGGTGTCGAAGCCGTCCTCGGCCCAGCGCCTTGCCTCCGCGGCTACCGCCGCCGGCTCGCCGGCGATCAGGGTCGCGTTGCACTCGATCGGTTCGGCTTGAGCGGGTGCCCCCGGCCCTTCCGTCGCCGCCGTTCGCCCCCGCAGGTCGAGCAGGGCGGTAAGCGCCGCGCAGCGAGCGGGGGCGGAAAGACTCAGCGCATCGCTTCGCAGCGTCGCCTCGTCGAGCGAGCCTCGCTCCGCGAGTCGCTCCAGCTCGCTGACAACCTGCGCCAAGTTCGTGCCGCCGCGCAGCGAGAGCGGCACGGCTTCCCCAAGGCCGATGAGGCCGTCGTCGGACCGCAGTCGTAGCAGCACCATCTCCCGCCGGTCGATCTGGCCGCGCGCCGTCACGTAGGGCGTGCGGAAGGGCAACGCGTACGGGACCACCTCCACTTCGACGATCTTCATACCCAGAGGTCTACGCGAACTGCATCGAATTCTCTACCTGCCAGACCGAGAATTCGATGCAGTTCGATCTAACTGCCGAGCAGCAGGCCGGCCGAGACGAGCAGGCTGAAGACGGCGAGCAAGGCGCCGGTACCGGCCAGGGCGCCGTTCAGCGCCGGGCCGTCGGTGCGGTTGGTCATCGCCCTCATCGGTTTGATCGCCATCGGCAGCGCGAGCAGGCCGATCAGCGGCAGCAGGCTGGCGTCGCCGGCGACCAGCGCTATCGGCAGGACGACGAAGGCGCCGAGGACCAGCGAGCGGTAGAGCACGATCGCCTGGTGGCGCCCCATTCGCACGGCCAGGGTCATCTTGCCGGCCCGCCTGTCGGTCTCGAGGTCGCGCACGTTGTTGACGACCAGGATCGCCGTGGCAAGGAAGCCGACCGCGATCGAAAGGCCCAGCGGCAACGCGTCGAGTTCCTCCAGCTGCACGTAGTAGGAGCCGTTGACCGCGACCAGGCCGAAGAAGAGGAAGACGAAGACCTCACCCAGGCCGGCGTAGCCGTAGGGCCGTGGCCCGCCGGTGTAGAGCACTCCGGCGGCGATCGAGACCGCGCCGATCAGGATGATCACGATGCCGGCCACCGTCGCCAGGTAGATCCCGCAGGCGATCGCCACCGCGAACGCGATCCAGGTCGCGTTCAGAACCCGCTGCGGCGTCACCAGTCCGGCCGAGGTCACCCTGACCGGCCCGAGCCGATCCGCCGTATCGGCCCCTCGCTTCGCGTCCGAGTAATCGTTGGCCAAGTTCGTCCCGATCTGGATGAATACCGAGCCGACCAGGGCGGCCAGAAAGGCCCCGACTCGCGGAAGCTTCCCGGCCCATTCGACCGCGGCCGCGGTCCCGACGAGCACCGGAGCTATCGCAGCCGGCAGCGTCCTTGGCCGAGCGGCCATCAACCAGATCCTCATGGCCTACGAGGGTACTTCGAGAAATCGGGTTGCCGCTTCTCCTTGAAGGCCTCGCGCCCCTCGCGTGCCTCCTCGCTGCCGTAGAAGAGCAGGTTGGTGTCGTGGGCCAGCTGCTGGATTCCGGCATAGCCATCCTCGTGGGCGTGGAAGCTGGACTTGACCAGGCGCAGGGCGAAGGGCGAGAGCGCCAACATCTCGCGGCAGCAGGCGACCGTCTCGGCTTCGAGGCGATCGAGCGGGACGACCGCGTTGACCAGCCCCATCTCGAGCGCCTCCCCGGCGTCGTACTGGCGGCAGAGCAGCCAGAACTCCTTGGCCTTCTTGGTGCCGACGAGGTCGCGCAGGAGGGAGGCCCCGAAGCCGCCGTCCCACGAGCCGACCCGCGGGCCGGTCTGGCCGAATTCGCCATTGTCGGCGGCGATCGTCAGGTCGCAGCAGACGTGGAGGACGTGGCCGCCGCCGATCGCGTAGCCGGCCACCATCGCCACTATCGGCTTCGGCAGCCGCCGCATCTGCACCTGCAGGTCGGTGACGTGGAAGCGGCCAAGTGAGGCGCCCTCGGGGACGTATCCGGTGTCGCCGCGAACCTTCTGGTCACCGCCCGAGCAAAACGCCTTCTGTCCTGCGCCGGTAAGGATCACGGCACCGATCTCGGTGTCCTCGCGAGCCAGCTCGAGCGCGGCGGAGATCTCGATCAGCGTCTGCGGTCGAAATGCGTTGAGGACGTCCGGCCGGTCGATCGTGATCTTGGCGATCCCGTCCGCCTTCTCGTAGCGGATGTCGTCGTACTCGGCGGCGCTTCGCCAACCGATCGGCGCGTAGAGGTCCTCCTCGGGCGGGGCTCCTTTGTGGCGTTTGGGCATGATGGGCACGATATCCACGATGAAACTCGACGACTGGCTGGCCCAGAGATCGCAGAGCTGTCCGGAGCGAACCGCGCTGGTCGCGGACGGCTCCGAGGTCACCTACGCCGAGCTCGAGGCCGAGGCGACCTGGGTGGCGCGGCGCCTGATCGCCCACGGCGTGCGACGGGGCTCGACCGCCGCGATGACCATGCACCCGCGCCGAGAGCAGGTGGTGATGGTTCACGCCCTGATGAAGGTCGGCGCCGTGCTGCTGCCGCTCGGCCCGCGGCTCTCGGCTGAGGAGCGGGCAACGGTGATCGCTGCCGAGGAGCCGGCGGTGGACCTCGACGACGCCGGCGAGCTGACCCAGACCGAGGCCGACCTGCCCCTGCTCGGCGAGCACGACATGGACGACGTCGCTTGCCATGTGATGACCAGCGGCAGCACCGGCGCTCCGGATCCGGTCGGACTCACCTACGGCAACTTCCTCTGGAGCGCCGTCGGCTCCGCCTTCAACATCGGGGTCGAGCCGGAGGACCGCTGGCTCTGCTGCCTGCCGCTCAGCCACATCTCGGGACTGGGGATCGTGATGCGCTCGGTGATCTACGGCACCACCGCGGTGATCCACGACGGTTTCGACCTCGACCGGGTCGCCGAGGCGTTGGAGCGCGACGAGATCACCGTTGTCTCGCTGGTGACGACGATGCTGACCCGCCTGCTCGAGGCCGGGGCCGATCTCTCGGGGCCGCGGGCGGTTCTGGTCGGCGGCGGGCCGGTGCCCGAGGACCCGCTGGAGGAGGCGCTCGGTCGCGGCGCCACCGTGGTCCAGACCTACGGCCTGACCGAGACCTGCTCGCAGGTGACGACGCTCGCGCCCGCCGATGCGAAGCGCAAGCTCGGCTCCGCCGGCCGCCCGCTGCTGACCACTCATCTGCGCATTCAGGAGGGAGAGATCCTTGTCCAGGGCCCGACCGTGGCACCCGGTCGCGCCGATGCCGACGGCTGGCTGCACACCGGCGACCTCGGCCGTATCGACGAGGAAGGCTTCCTCTACGTCGACGACCGCATGGACGATCTGATCGTCACCGGCGGCGAGAACGTGGTCCCCGCGGAAGTGGAGAAAGTGCTGCTGCGCCATCCCGAGGTCGCCGACGCCGCGGTGGTCGGCCGCGAGGACCCCGAGTGGCAGCAGGCGGTGACGGCGATCGTCGTGCTCACCGACGGCTCGCAAGCCAGTCCCGACGACCTGCGCCGCCACTGCGCCGAGTCGCTGGCGGGCTTCAAGGTGCCGAAGCGGGTGGAGCTGGCGGCGGCGCTGCCGCGCACGCCCTCGGGCAAGCTGATGCGCAGAGCGCTCCGATAGCCTGCTCGCCATGCCCAAAGACATCTTCTACGACTCAGACGCTGACCTCTCTCTACTCGCCGGCAAGACCGTTGCCATCCTCGGCTACGGCTCCCAGGGCCACGCCCACGCGCTCAACCTGAAGGACTCCGGGATCGACGTCGTCGTCGGCCTGCGCTCGGACTCCTCCAGCCGCGCCAAAGCCGAAGAGGCCGGCCTCGAGGTGCTCGACATCGCCGAAGCCGCCAGCCGCGGCGACGCGGTGATGATCCTGCTGCCCGACGAGAAGCAGGCCGAGGTCTGGGAGTCGGATATCGCTGACGGGATCGCCCCCGGCAACCTGCTGCTCTTCGCCCACGGTTTCGCGATCCACTTCGAGCAGATCCAGTCGCCTGCTGGCGTCGACGTCGGCATGGTCGCGCCCAAGGGTCCCGGCCACCTGGTCCGCCGCCAGTACGAGGAAGGCAACGGCGTGCCCTGCCTGATGGCCGTCCACCAGGACGCCACCGGCAACGCTCATGGCCTCGTCCTCGCCTACGCCTCCGGCATCGGCGGCGGCCGCGCCGCGGTGATCGAGACCACCTTCAAGGACGAGTGCGAGACAGACCTCTTCGGCGAGCAGGCGGTCCTCTGCGGCGGCGCCAGCGAGCTGGTCCGGGCCGGTTTCGAGACGCTTGTAGAGGCCGGCTACGACCCCCGCCTCGCCTACTTCGAGTGCCTGCACGAGCTCAAGCTGATCGCCGACCTGATGTACGAGAAGGGGATCCAGGGCATGCGCTACTCGATCTCCAACACGGCCGAGTACGGCGACATGACCCGCGGCAAACGGGTGATCGGCAAGGAGTCCCGCGCGGCGATGAAGGAGATCCTCGGCGAGATCCAGTCAGGCGAGTTCGCCCGCGAGTGGATCGCCGAGAACCGCGCCGGCGGCGAGAACCTCTCGCGCATGCGCGAGGAGGGCAAGGGCCACCAGGTCGAGAAGGTCGGCAAGGACCTACGCGACATGATGCCCTGGGTCGACCAGGAGTTTTGAGCTCGATCACCTAGGCGTGGGGGAGGTCCGGAGCCCCTCTCCCTGAAGCCGTCGCGCAGCTGGATCGTTCCCGTGCTTCGAAGCGTGGTCCCCAAGCTTCATGGAGAGGGGCTCCGGACCTCCTTCCAAGTTCGGGACGCGCAGCTCAGAGCCCTTGCGCTTTGAGCTTTAGCGGTGCGTCTCGCCCTCAGCCAGTTTGCCGTCGCGCCCCACGTAGCCGTCCTTGCCGCCGACGATCACGTAGACCGCGTCCTCTGAGTCGCTGAGGTTGTGCAGCTTGCGCACCGTGGAGGCATCGACCCAGGCGAGGCCGCCTGGGTCCAGCTCGTGTTTCGTGCCGTCGCCGAACTCGATCGCCACCTTGCCGCTGTGCAGGAAGTACAGCTCCTCCTGCTCGTCGTGGTAGTGGCTGCCGGTCGAGTAGGAGGGGGGCAGCACGATCGCGTTGACGCCGAACGCGGTGACGCCCAGCTCCTTGCGGATCTTGCGGAATCCCGGCCCCTCGCCGAGGTCGCTGAGGTTTGCGATGCCGTAGCCGTCGCCTTTCGTCACCTGCGCTGTGGTCTCGTTCATGGGCGGGAGCCTATGCGGAGACCCTTTCCGAGGTCCACCCGCGGCGGTCAATAACCTAGGCCGCCGCGACTGCTAGGTGTCCGCTTTGCACTTCGCACCCACGATGACTCCAGTCATAGGCACAACCCCAATCCCCGCCGAGCTCAAGCCGGCCGACGGCCGTTTCGGCTGTGGACCCTCGAAGGTTCGCCCCGAGGCGCTAGAGAAGCTGGCCGAGCAGTCGGCGTTGATGGGGACCTCGCACCGCCGGGCGCCGGTTCGCGACCTGGTCGGCCGCGTGCGTGGCGGTCTCGTCGATCTCTTCAGCGCCCCCGATGGCTATGAGGTCGTGCTGGGCAACGGTGGAACGACCGCTTTTTGGGACGCCGCTGCCGCCTGGCTGGTTCGCGAGCGCGCCCTGCACCTCACCTACGGGGAGTTCTCGCAAAAGTTCGCCAAGGTCACGGCCGGGGCGCCTTTTCTCGCCGACCCGATTCTGCTCGAGGCCGACCCCGGCGACGCGCCCGCCCCGGCCGCCGACCCCGCAGCTGACGCCATCGCCTGGGCTCACAACGAGACCTCGACCGGGGTGATGGTGCCGGTCGCCCGGCCCGAGGGCGCCGGCGACGCTCTTGTCCTTGTCGATGCGACTTCGGGCGCCGCCGGCCTGCCGGTCGACGTCGCTCAGGCCGACGCCTACTACTTCGCTCCGCAGAAGGCCTTCGGCGCCGACGGCGGCCTCTGGTTGGCGCTGCTCAGCCCGGCCGCGATCGAGCGGATCGAGCAGCTCGACGGTGTCCCGAACCGCTGGCAGCCCGGCTTCCTCTCGCTGAAGACGGCGCTCGACAACTCGCGCAAGGAGCAGACCTACAACACGCCTGCTCTCGCGACCCTGCTCCTGCTCGGCGACCAGATCGAGTGGATGCTGGCCGGCGGCGGCCTCGATTGGTGCGTGCAGCGCACCTCGGCCTCGTCAGGCCATCTATACGGCTGGGCCGAGCAGTCTGACTTCGCCACGCCCTTCGTCGCCGATCCGGCCAAGCGCTCGCTGGTCGTCGGCACGATCGACTTCGACGACTCCGTCGACGCCTCCGCGATCGCCGCGACCCTGCGCGCCAACGGCATCGTCGACGTCGAGCCCTACCGCAAGCTCGGCCGCAACCAGTTGCGGATCGGCATGTTCCCCGCGGTCGATCCAGCCGATGTGGAAGCCCTGACCGCCTGCATCGATTGGGTGGTCGAGAACGTGGGGGAGGCCCGCCGATGAAGGTTTTGGTCAAGGAGAAGATCGCCGACTCGGGGGTCGAGCTGCTGCGAGAGAACTTCGACGTCGACCTCGGGATCGATATGTCCGATGAGGAGCTGATCGAGGCGATCGGCGCCTATGACGCGATTCTGATCCGCTCGGCGACCACGATGACCCCGGAGTTGATCGCGCGGGCCGACAACCTGAAGGTGATCGGCCGCGCCGGCACCGGCGTCGACAACGTCGACATTCCGGCGGCTACGCGCCGCGGCATCGTCGTCGCCAACGCGCCCGAATCGAACTCGGTCGCTGCCGCCGAGCACACCCTCGCGCTCGCGCTCGCGCTCTTCCGCAATGTCCCCCAGGCTCACGGCGCCCTCGTCGACGGCCGCTGGGACCGCGCCAAGTACAAGGGCGCCGAGCTCTACGGCAAGACGATCGGGATCGTCGGCTTCGGCCGTATCGGTCAGCTCGTTGCCAAGCGCGCCCAGGCCTTCGAGATGGAGGTGATCGCCTTCGACAAGTTCGTCACCGCCGAGCGCTTCCGCGAGCTCGGCGTGCGGGGTGCCGCCAGCCTCGAGGAGCTGTTCGAGCAGGCCGACGTGGTTACCGTGCACGTGCCGAAGACGCCGGAGACGATCGGCATGATCGACGCCGGGGCGATCGTCGCGATGAAGCAGGGCGTGCGGATCGTCAATTGCGCTCGCGGCGAGCTGATCGACCTCGACGCGCTCGACGCCGGTCTGGAGTCGGGCAAGGTCGGCGGTGCGGCGCTCGACGTCTTCCCTTCCGAGCCATTCACCGAGCACGCGATCTTCGCCCGCGAGAACGTCGTCGTCACTCCCCATCTCGGCGCCTCTACCGCCGAGGCGCAGGACCGTGCCGGCGTGGTTACCGCCGAACAGGTGACAGCGGCGCTGAAGGGCGGCGTCGTCACCAACGCGGTCAACATCGCCGCCGTGCGCCCCGAGGAGATGGAGGCGCTGGCGCCCTTCGTGCCACTCTGCGAAAAGCTCGGCCGGCTCGCCGAGGGTCTCGGCGAGGGCCCGGTCGACCGGGTCGCGGTCGAGTTCCGCGGCAAACTCGCCCAGCACGACACCCGCCTGCTCGGCATCGCCGTCCTGGTCGGGATTCTCTCCGGTCACACAGAGGCTCCGGTCAACCTCGTCAACGCCCCGCAGATGGCGGAAGAGCGGGGCATCGAGCTGGTCGAGACCAAGGACTCCAGCTCCGAGGACTTCACCGAGCTGGTCACGGTTCGCCTCCGCTCCGGCGAGGGGGAGGTCGAGGTCGCCGGCACCGGGGTCGGCCCGCGCAACGAGCCCTACCTGGTTTCTGCCTGGGGAGAGGGCTTTTACCTGCCCTTCGCCGAGCACCTCGCTGTCTTCCGCTACGCCGACCGGCCGGGAATGATCGGCCGGGTCGGAACGATGTTCGGCGAGGAGGGGGTCAACATCGTCTCCGCGGCGGTCGGTGCGGAGCAGGGGGGCGAGCACGCGGTCATGGCCCTCACCACCGACGCGCCGGTCAATGACGCGACGATCGCCAAGATTCTCGAGGTCGACGGCTTCGCGGTCGGCCGCTCGGTCGATCTCTAGCGCGCGACCGGTCGAGTACGCTTGCGTCGTGAAGGCGCTTGTGCAGACGAAGAACGGTGGCTACGAGGTGCTCCAGGTCGAGGAGCGCCCGGATCCACCGGTCGGCCCCGGCGAGGTACGGATCGCGGTCAAGGCTGCCGGAATCAACTTTGCCGACACGATGGCGCGTCTCGGCCTCTATCCCGACGCGCCGAAGACGCCGTGCGTGATGGGCTATGAGGTCTCCGGCGTGGTCGAGTCGGTCGGCGACGGTGTGAGCGAGCACGCGGTCGGCGACCGCGTCGTCGCCGGAACCCAGTTCGGCGGTCAGGCCGAGCTGGTCGTTGCCCCCGAGGCACAGGTACTGCCCCTGCCCGAGCGGCTCGGCTTCGAGCAAGGTGCGGCGTTTCCAGTCAACTACGGCACCGCCTACGCCGCGCTGATCGTGATGGGCAGCCTGCGCGAGGGAAACCGGCTGCTGATCCACGCGGCGGCCGGCGGTGTCGGCATCGCCGCGACGCAGATCGCCCGCAACGTGGGGGCTGAGATCTTCGGCACGGCATCGCCCTCCAAGCACGATGCGATCCGCGCCCAGGGCGTCAAGCACGCGATCGACTACCGCAACCAGGACTTCGAGAGCGAGACGATGCGAATTACCAATGGGGAGGGGGTCGACCTGATCATCGATGCCCTCGGCCCGACCTCCTTCCGCAAGGACTACCGGCTACTGCGCCCGGGCGGCCGCATGGTCATGTATGGGCTTTCGGAGGCGACGAGCGAAAGCGGACGTAACCTGCCGGCGATGCTCAAAGGCCTCTTCAAGATGCCGCTGGCGACGGTCCCCTGGTGGAAGAGCCTGATGATGATGAATGAGAACAAGGGCGTCTTCGGACTCAACATGCTCAAGTGGTGGGAACGCGAGGGAAGCCTCGACCGGGTTACCGAGCCGCTGATGGCCGACCTCGAGGCCGGGCGCCTGGAGCCGGTCGTCGCCGAGGCGTTCCCCTTCGAGCAAGCTGGGGACGCGCATAAATTCATCGCCGAGCGCCGCAACGTCGGCAAGGTAGTGCTGTTTCCAAGTTAGCCGTCCGTTCCAAACGGGGCCGGCGTATCTGCGATGAAGAGGGCGATCCTGATCATGCTTGCGGTTTTTGCGGCACAGGCCGCGACGGTCGCGCGCGCCGAAACGACCTCCTACACGGTGATCCTGGCCGGCGGCGCCGAACTGAGCATGATTCACATCTGGCTCACCCCCGACGGTCACAGCTACGTGATCGACTCGGCCGCCCCGCTCGAAGTCGGCGGCACGATCTGCGAACACTCGGTCGGCAACCCGGACGAGCTGGTCTGCCAAGCACCGCTCGTCGCCGGTTTTGAGGTAAACGCCGGCCCCGGTAACGACTCGGTCGTCGTCTCCAACGAGGTGACGATTCCGGTGACGATGCGAGGTGGGCCGGGCGGAGACACGCTGGTGGGTGGCGGCGGTCCCGACAAACTGATCGGCGGCGAAGGCAACGATCGTCTCGTTGGCCGAGGCGGCAACGATCTGATCTTCGGCGGCCCAGGCAACGATTCGATCTATGGCGGCTCGGGCGAAGACACGCTTCGCGGTGGTCCCGGCAACGACGTCTTGAGTGGCGGCTCGGGCGTCAACGACATTCGCCAGGACATGCGCCGCCAGTTCTAAGCCGAGGCTCCTTCGCTCGCCCCGCGCCGGCCCAGCAGGCGACCGCCGACGAAGAAGAGCGCGACCAGGAAGCCGACCAGCGAGAGCGCCGCGTCGAGCCGGAAGGCCGCTTGGATGCCGTCGGTGAACGAGGCTTGTGCCGAGAAGATCGTGGTCGTAAGGCCGAGCCCGATCGAGCCACCGGCGATCTGGAACATGTAGACGATGCCGCCGGCGAGGCTGGTCTGCGATTCGTCGACCGAGGTGACGCCGGCGGTCGTCGCGGTCGGGTAGAAGCTGCCGATCCCGATCCCGAGCACGACCATGCCCGGGATCAGCGATCCGAATCCGGAGCTGGATCCGACCAGCGAGAAGATGAACGGCGCGATCGTGATGCAGGCGGCGCCGACCGAGGCGAGCAACTTGGCCCCGAGCTTCTCGTAGAGCGGGCCGGCGGTGAAAGAGACGATGGCGAAGGTGGCGAGGAAGGGCAGCATGCCGAGGCCGGCCTGCAGCGGCGAGTAGCCGAGCTGGTGCTCCATGAACTGCGGCAGGTACAGCAGCGCCGCGAAGAAGGTCGCCGACATCAGCAGGATCGCCAGGCAGGAGGCGCGGAAGCTCTCGTTGGCCATCACCGCTCTCGGCACCAAGGCGTGGGAGCCGGCGCGCCGCTCGATCGGCACAAAGGCGACGAGGACGACCGCTGAGAGGACGAAGAGCCCGATCACCCGCGGGTCGCCGAAGCCCCAGTCGTCGATCTGGTCGAGCGCGACCAGTAGCGAGACGAGGCCGACCGAGATCGCCGCGATCCCTGGGTAGTCGATCCGCTGCTCGCCAGGGTCCGGCTCGGCGACTTTGACCAGCTTGTAGGTGACCAGTACCGCGAAGGCCGAGATCGGCACGTTGAGGAAGAAGATCCAGCGCCAGCTCAGCGCGTCGGTGAGGACGCCGCCGATCAGCGGCCCGATCGCGTTGCCGAGCCCGGCGGCGCCGATGATGATCCCGCCGGCCAGTCCCGCCTTGTCTTCCGGCAGCAGGGCGTAGGTCATGCCGAGGATCGCCGGCCACATCAGCGCCCCGCCGATTCCCATCAGGGTCCTGGTCGCGATCAGCCAGGTCTCGGTCTGCGCCGCGCCGCCCAGTGCCGACATCGAGGCGAAGATCGCGGTGCCGAGGAAGAAGGCGTTGCGGCGGCCGAACATGTCGGCCAGCCGGCCGCCGGTGACGATCATCACCCCGAAGGTCAGCGCGTAGGCGTTGATCACCCACTGGATCGTGTTGATGTTGGTGTGGAAGTCCTTCTCCATCGTCGGCAGGGCGACGTTGATCGCGGAGAAATCGTTGGCGATCACCACCACGGCGATGCCCATCGCGAAGAGGGCAAACCAGGTCGAGCGGGGGATCGTATTTGCTGGCGCCTCGCTTGCGATGCGCGCAGCCTACGCTAAGCTGAGGCGACCGAATGACGCACCGGCTCGACAGCCTCGCGCTTCTCCTTCTCCTCCCCCTCCGGGGGGAATAGCGCTGGGCGGCGCGATAGCCGCGAGAGAAAAAGGTCATTCGAAAGCAGCAGAGAAGGAGGATCCAGTGGCACCAGCAGACGACGCAAACCGCGTCCACATCTTCGACACCACACTGCGCGACGGGGAGCAGTCACCCGGGATCTCGCTGAACACGGCGGAGAAGGTCGAGATCGCCCACCAGCTGGCCCGCCTGGGCGTCGACGTGATCGAGGCCGGCTTCCCGATCACCTCGCCCGGCGATTTCGAGGCGGTCGAGGCGATCGCCCGCGGGGTCGAGGGCCCGGTGATCTGCGGCCTGGCCCGCACCCACAAGGCCGACATCGACGCCGCCTGGGGGGCGATCAAGGACGCCGCCCACCCCCGCATTCACACCTTCATTTCCACTTCCGACATTCACATCGAGCACCAGCTGCAGAGCGACCGCGAGGACGTCAAGGGCCAGGCCCGCGCTGCCGTGACCCTGGCCAAGTCCTACTGCGAGGACGTCGAGTTCTCGCCGATGGACGCGACCCGGGCGGACATCGAGTACACCGCCGAGGTCTGCGCGATTGCGGTCGAGGAGGGCGCAACAGTGGTCAACATCCCCGACACGGTCGGCTACACCACCCCGGAGGAGTACGCAAAGTACTTCCGGCGCCTGTACGAACTGGTGCCAGGGCTGGGCGAGGTTGAGCTGTCGGTCCACTGTCACGACGACCTGGGCCTGGCCGTCGCCAACTCCTACGCAGGCGTCCTGGCCGGGGCGCGCCAAGTCGAGTGTGCCGTCAACGGGATCGGCGAGCGCGCCGGCAACTGCTCGCTGGAGGAGATCGCGATGCTGGTCAAGGTCCGCGAGGACGTTCACGGCTTGACCACTGGGATCGAAACCCGCGAGCTGGCTCGCACCAGCCGTATGGTCTCGCGCCTGACCGGCTACGCGATTCAGCCCAACAAGGCAATCGTCGGCCGCAACGCCTTCGCCCACGAGTCCGGGATCCACCAGGACGGCGTGCTGAAGGAGCGCACTACCTACGAGATCATGGACGCGACCGAGGTCGGCCTGGAGTCGAACTCGATCGTCCTGGGTAAGCATTCAGGCCGCCACGCGCTGCGCGATGCGCTGGATCAGTTGGGCTTCAAGGTCGAGGGCAACGCCCTCAACGCCGCCTTCAAGCGCTTCAAGGAGATTGCGGATCGCAAGAAGCAGGTGACCGCGCTGGATCTGGAGGCGATCGTCTCCGACGAGATGCGCGAGAAGGCCGATTCCCACGAGTTGGCCTGGTTCGAGGTCGAGGCAGGCTCGCGGCGTGAGCCGCTGGCCCGCGTCGCAGTGAAGATGCCCTCCGGCGAGGAGGTCGTCGGCGAGTCCAGCGGCGATGGCCCCGTCGATGCGATCTTCCGCGCGATCCAGAGGGCCGCGGACACCGAGTGCGACCTGCGCCAATACACGGTCGAGGCGGTGACCGGGGGGGAGGACGCCCTAGGCCAGGTAACGGTGATGCTGCGAGCCGCAGGCCGCCTGGCCACCGGCCAAGGCGTGGCCACGGACATCCTCGAGGCATCGGCCCGCGCCTACGTACGAGCCCTGTCCAATGCCCTGGAGGGCGCCGCAATCCGCGAGGCCGAGGCCCTGACGTCCGAGGCAGCGGTGGAACGAACCCCGGGTCCGTAGCGTCACAGATGCGTTAAACGCTGCGCGCCACGCGTAGCGTCAGAGGTGTCACCGTCGGGCGAATGCACGCCGAGTCCGCGAAAAACCTTGTAGAGCAAGGGCTTTCGCGGACTCGTGGCGATGATCGGGGCGTCGCTGTGCTCGCGGGGCGGCAGCATGGGGTGGTGGGGCGCGGGCAACTCATGAGGCTCGGGCTCACCGAGGAAGCAATTGAAATGCGGATTCAGGCTGGCCGCCTGCATCGGGTGCAGGCGGGCGTGTATGCCGTCGGACACCGGGCGATCAAACGCGAGGGGCACTGGATGGCTGCCGTCTTGGCTTCTGGCCCAGCGGCCGTGCTTAGTCACTTCTCGGCGGCTGCGCTTTGGGGTATTCGGCCCAACTTTCGGAGCCGGATTGACGTAGCCACCCCGCATCGGACCCGGTCGTCGGCGACGATCCATCGCCACGTCGTCGCTTTGCCCGAAGACGAGCAAACCGTAGAGGAGGGGATCCCTGTGACCACAGCGCCTCGCACGGTTTTCGACCTTGCTGCGACATCCCCGGTCGACCGGGTCGAGAGCGCGATCCGTCAGGTCGAATACCTGCAGCTATATGACCGCCTTTCGCTTGTGGACCTTGTCGAACGGTATCCGGGTCGACGCGGGGTGCGCCGGATACGGGAGGCGCTTTCCCGTATCGAAAGCCTGCCATTCGGTCGTACCCGGAGTCCTCTGGAGGACCGATTCCTGTCGTTCTTGCGCCGATGCGGTTTGCCCCAACCCCGCCTCAACGACTGGATCGTTGTGGGGGAGAAACGATTCCAGGTCGATTGTCATTGGCCCGGCACCGGCCAGGTGGTCGAGCTCGACAGCTGGGAAGCGCACGGGACGCGCTCTGCCTTCAGGGAAGATCGAGTTCGAGACCGTCGCCTGCAGGCTGCGGGCTATGGGGTCACGAGGATCACCTGGGCGCAGCTCGATGACCGGAGGCCATCGCGGTGGACCAGCGGGAATCGGTCGTCGAATCGGATGGCCGATACAAGTGTATGTGATAGCGTACGAGGCGTGAACGCAGCCACGGTTCCCAATTCGAAAGCCCACGCGGAGGTACCGGCGCCCGCGATCGGCGGCCGTGTCCATGCCCTGCGCGAGGCGATGGGGCTGTCGCTGCGGGATCTGGGTGAGCGCTCTCACGTTAGCGCGCCGATGCTGTCGCAGGTCGAGCGCGGCGAGACGAGTCCGACGCTGGCCGTGGCGGCGAAGATCGCCGCCGGGTTGGAGTTGACCCTTTCGCAGTTGCTGCGCCTGGATGAAGGCGAGCATGTGGCGGTCAGTCGCGCTGGCGATCGGCGCGCCTTGGAGCATGGCGGTCACCGCTTCGAGGAGCTGACCCCGCCCCTGCCCGGGCAGCGCGCTGACGTTTCGCTGCATACGCTCGATGCCGGCGCAACGACCGGCGGCCGCGACGATCCGCCGATGCACGAGCCGGGCAGCCGCGAGACCGCTGTCGTCCTCGCCGGGACGCTGGTGCTGGTCGTCGACGGCACCCGTCACGAGCTGAGCGAAGGCGACAGCGTCACCTTCGACGCCGATCTTCCGCACCATTTCGAGAACGAAGGCGAGGAGCCGACGCGCTTCCTCGCCGTGATCGCCGCCGGCCTGCGCCGGAGCTAGGAGGAGGCCCGATGCCACAAACCATGTTCGACAAGCTCTGGGAAGCCCACGAGGTTTCCGAGAACCTGATCTACATCGACCTGCACCTGGTCCACGAGGTCACCTCGCCGCAGGCCTTCGACGGTCTGCGGCTGGCCGGCCGCGGAGTGCGCCGCACCGACAAGACCTTGGCCACCGCCGACCACAACACCCCTACCGACGGCACGATGGCGGCACGGCTGATCGCCGACGAGCTTTCGCGGATCCAGGTCGAAACGCTGGAGCGCAATTGCGAGGAGTTCGGCATTCCCGTCTACTCGCTGGGCTCGGATCGTCAGGGCATCGTGCACGTGATCGGGCCAGAGCTGGGCGTCACCCAGCCGGGCATGACGATCGTCTGCGGCGACAGCCATACCTCGACCCACGGCGCCTTCGGCTCGCTGGCGTTCGGTATCGGCACCTCTGAGGTCGAGCACGTACTGGCGACCCAGTGCCTGGTGCAGAAGCGGCCGAAGACGATGCGGATCTCCTACTCGGGCGACCTTGGCTCAGGGGTTACGCCCAAGGACCTGATCCTGGCGACGATCGGGCGCCTGGGCACCGGCGGCATGACCGGTTATGCGGTCGAGTACGCCGGACCGGCGATCGAGGCGCTCGAGATGCCAGGCCGGATGACGATCTGCAACATGACCATCGAGGGAGGCGGCCGAGCCGGCATGATCGCCCCCGACGAGAAGACCATCGAGTGGGTCCGCGGCCGCCCGGGCGCCCCCGCTGACTTCGAGGCCGCCGCCGAACGCTGGCGGCAGCTTCCAAGTGACGCCGGCGTTGCTTTCGACACCGAGGTAGACGTCGACGCCGGCGCGATCTCGCCGATGGTCACCTGGGGTACCAACCCCGGCATGGTCTGCGAGGTCACCGACAGCGTCCCCGACCCGGAGGCGATGGACTCGCCCGCCGACCGCGAGTCGGCCGAACGCGCCCTCGCCTACATGGGCCTGGAGGCCGGCACGCCGATGACCGAGGTGGCGCCGGAACGCGTCTTCATCGGCTCCTGCACCAACTCGCGGATCGAGGATTTGCGCGAGGCGGCGGCGGTCGTCGACGGCCGCAAGGTCGCCGCCTCGGTGCGAGCGATGGTCGTGCCCGGCTCACAGCAGGTCAAGGCGGACGCCGAAGCCGAGGGCCTGCACGACGTCTTCCGCTCGGCCGGCTTCGAATGGCGCGAGGCGGGCTGCTCGATGTGCCTCGGCATGAACCCCGACATCCTGATCGAGGGCGAGCGCTGTGCCTCGACCTCGAACCGCAATTTCGAGGGGCGCCAGGGCAAGGGCGGCAGGACTCACCTGGTCAGCCCGAAGATGGCCGCGGCGGCGGCGATCGAGGGCCACTTCGTCGACATCAGGGATTGGAGCTAAGAATGCGACCGATAGACGTAATCGAGGGCAAGGTGTCGGTGCTGGACCGGGCCGACGTCGATACCGATCAGATCATCCCCAAGCAGTTCCTCAAGCGGGTCGAGCGGACCGGCTTCGGCGAGTTTCTCTTCTACGACTGGATCCGCGACGGCGAGATCGAGCTGGAGCCGAACCCGATCCTCGTCACCGGGGCGAATTTCGGCTGCGGCTCCTCCCGCGAGCACGCTCCCTGGGCTCTGGAGGACTTTGGTTTCGAGGCGATCGTCGCCCCGTCCTTCGCCGACATCTTCTATTCCAACTGCACCAAGGTCGGCCTGCTGCCGGCGATCCTCTCTGAGGAGCATTGCCGCGCGGTCGCCGAGGCGGGCGAGGCGCGGATCGACGTCGATGACGAGACGGTCACCTGCGCCGCCGGCGTTTTCAAATTCGAGGTCGAGCCCGACGTCAAGCACCGCCTGCTCAACGGCCTCGACGACATCGGCATCACCCTGGAGAACGGGGCCGCGATCGACGCCTTCGAGGGCTCCGGTGCCGCCGGGCGCGGCCCGGTGACGACGGCGCTTTGAGGCGACGATGAGCGGCCCGATGAACACCGGCCCGCGCGAGTGGGACGCGAAGACCTACGACGCGATCTCCGACCCCCAGTTCAACTGGGGAATGGAGGTGCTCGGCCGGCTCGAGCTGAGCGGCGACGAGACTGTGCTCGACGCGGGCTGTGGTTCGGGTCGGGTGACCGAAGAGCTGCTGAAGCGCCTGCCGTCGGGCCGGATGATCGCCGTCGACGGCTCCGAGGCGATGATCGCCGCGGCGCGCGAGCGGCTGGGCGACCGCGCTTCCTACGTGGTTGCTGACCTCTCCGAGCTGGTGGTCGAGGAGCCGGTCGACCTTGTCTTCTCCACTGCGACCTTCCACTGGATCCTCGACCACGATCGCCTCTTCGCGCGGCTGCGGGCGGCCTTGCGCCCCGGTGGCCGCCTCGTCGCTCAGTGCGGCGGCGAGGGCAACGTCGCCGAGCATGCGAGGGTTATCGCGACGGTCGCGGCGCGGTCCGAGTTCGCCGCTCACTTCGGCGAGATGACGGGGATCTGGAACTTCGCCTCGCCCGAGGAGACCGAAGGCAAGCTTCAAGGGGCTGGATTTGCCGACGCCCGCTGCTGGCTCGAGCCGAAGCCGGTCCAGCCCGAGCACCCGCTCGAGTTCACCTCGACCGTCACCCTCGGCCCGCTGCTCGCCCAGCTGCCGGAGGAGAAGCGGCGCCCCTTCGCCGAGGCGATCCTCGAAGAGTCCGAGGAGCCGCTCGTGCTCGACTACGTCCGCCTCAACATCGAGGCGCGCGCCGGCGCATAGCCGCATAGAGTGCCCGCCGTGTCCAGCGCTCCCCGCATAGTCCTGCTTCCCGGCGACGGGATTGGCCCCGAGATCGTCGGCGCCGCGCGCCGCCTGCTCGAGGCGCTGGGAGAGTTCGAGTTCGAAGAGCAGCCGATGGGCGGCTGCTCGATCGACACCGACGGCACCGCCCTCACCGATGAGGTGCTCGACGCCTGCCGCGCCGCCGACGCGGTCCTTCTCGGCGCCGTCGGCGGGCCCAAATGGGACACGACCGACCCCGACGCGCCGCGCCCCGAGCAGGGTCTCCTCGGCCTGCGCAAGGGGATGGGCCTCTACGCCAACCTGCGCCCCGTGCGGCCCAGCGCAGCCCTGGTCGGCGCAAGCCCGCTGAAGCAAGAGCGCATCGCCGGCACCGACCTGCTGGTTGTGCGCGAGCTGACCGGCGGCATCTACTTCGGCAACAGCGGTCGCGACGGCGACTCGGCCCACGACACCTGTGAGTACTCCGCCGCCGAAATCGAGCGGATCGCCCGGGTCGGCTTCGAGGCTGCCCAGCGCCGCGCCGGGGGATCGGACCGCAAGCCGCGCGTCACCTCGGTAGACAAGGCCAACGTGCTGGAGACCTCCCGACTCTGGCGCGAGGTGGTTGGCCGCGTCGCCCCCGAGTACCCCGACGTCCAGCTCGACCACCTGCTGGTCGACAACGCCGCGATGCAGCTCGTCTCGCGCCCGGCGGACTTCGACGTGATCGTCACCGAGAACCTTTTCGGCGACATCCTCAGCGACGAGTCGGCGATGCTGACCGGCTCACTGGGAATGCTGCCCTCGGCCAGCCTCGGCGCCGACGGCGAGCCCGGTCTCTTCGAGCCGGTCCACGGTTCCGCCCCCGACATCGCCGGTCAGGGCATCGCCAACCCGCTGGCGACCTTCCTCTCGGCGGCAATGATGCTGCGCCACGGTCTCGACCGGCCGGACGAGGCGGCGCGGATCGACGCCGCCGTCGACGCGGTCCTCGACCGCGGCCTCCGCACCCCGGACCTAGCGGGCGAGGGGGAGACCGCGGTCGGCACCGACGAGGTGACCGGGGCCGTGCTGGCCGAGCTGGCCCCCTAGCTTCCGGTGCGCCTTTTCCCCTCTATGAGCAGATAAGGCGCACCGGAAGGGTGGATCAGGGGGCGGTTACCGCCCACTGGCCGTAGGCGACGACGTCACCAGTACCTGTGCCCTTCAGTCCGAACCCGAGTCTGGTGTTGTTCTCGCCTTCCAGGGTCGTCAGGTTCGCGCTTTCCGTGATGTAGACGCAGAGGTTGCCTCCCGTAGCCTGTGGCGTCTGCTGGTTACCGCCACCGAGTCCGCCGCAGTTGGCGCTCGTTTCGCCTTTTTTCAGCACCGTGACCGCTGCCGCATTGAGCAGCGGGAACGCGTAGCTGATCGCTCCCCGAGCCGATTCGACGCCACCGAGGTCGAACACGCCCCGCAGTGTCTGCCCGCTCTTCAGCGTCCCTAGTAGCGGTCCGATTTCGTCACTCAGCTTCGCCGCAGTCACCGAGCCTTTGCCGAGCTTGGCGCTGGTCACCGATTCGTTGCCGAGCTTGGCCGTCGCGACCGCTTCTTTGCCCAGCTTCGGCGTCGTCACGGCTTCGTTGTTGAGCTTGTTGGTCGTGATCACGCCGTTCTTGATCGTCGAAGCGATCACCGAGCTGCCGGCCAGCTTGGCCGTGGTCACGGCGCCGTTGCCGATATTGCCGGGGCCGACCGAGTTGGGCCCGAGCTTGCCGTTGATTACGGACTTCTTCGCCAGCTTGGCGCTGGTCACCGCGCCACGCTTGAGCTGTCGGGCACCGACGCTGTTGCGAGGCAGCTGGGTGGCGGCGACGGCGACACCGCCGAGGGCGATGAAGAGCGCCATCGTTGCGATCACGTTGGAATAGGTCAGTTTGCTGCGCACTACGGCGATCATCAGGTGGTCTCCTTTTGGTTGACGCGGTCCTCTTCTCGACTTGGCTCGAATGCCCTTGCGCGATCGGGCATACTTCTCCGAACATGGATCAGGCAGAGTTGATTTGGCATAACGGCGAGTTCGTGCCCTGGGAGGACGCCAAAGTCCACGTCCTCAGTCACGCGCTGCACTACGGCACGGGTGTTTTCGAGGGGATTCGCTGCTATGAGACCGAGCGTGGTCCGGCCGTGTTCAGGCACGCCGATCACATCGACAGGCTGGCCAAGTCGGCCGAGCTTTACTACCTCGGCCTGCCCTATTCGCGGGAGGAAATTGGCGAGGCCACTCGCGAGCTGATCCGCCGCAACGGGCTCGGCTCTTGCTACATCCGGCCGCTCGCCTTCCGCGGTTACGGCAGCCTCGGCCTCTACGCGACCGACGCCCCGGTCGACCTGATCATCGCCGCCTTCCCCTGGGGCGCCTACCTCGGCGAGGAGGGCCAGAAGCACGGCATCCGCGCCAAGGTCTCGAGCTGGCGCCGGATCGGCCCGGGTGGCCTGATCCCGCACGCCAAGGCCTCCGGCCAGTACCTCAACTCGATCCTGGCCAAGACCGAGTCGACCAATGCCGGTTACGAGGAGGCGATCCTGCTCGACGAGCGCGGCTTCGTCTGCGAGGGCTCCGGCGAGAACATCTTCTTGGTTCGCGAGGGTCAGATCGTCACACCACCGCACGTCGCCTCGATCCTGGACGGGATCAACCGCAAGTCGGTGATCCAGATCGCTCGTGACCTCGGCTACACCGTGATCGAGCGCGACATCGCCCGGGCCGAGCTCTACCTGGCCGAGGAGATCTTCCTCACCGGGACCGCCGCCGAGCTGGTGCCGGTGCGCGAGATCGACGACCACCCGATCGGCGAGCCCGGCGAGATAACCCGCCACGTGCAGGCGAAATTCGTCGATGCGCTGCACGGTCGCGCCGAGGAGTACCTCGAGTGGCTCGACTTCGTCGAGGCACCGAGCGGGGTCGACCAAGCGAGTAAGGTCAGTTCCTGATGCGACACAGCTTCAAGGCAATCGGGCGAATTACCGCAGCCGCCTAGCGGCTGGCGTGGCGATGCCACGCGTATGGGCTCAAGGGCCCTCACCCCGATCTCTCGAAGCGAAAGGCATCAGATGGAACAGGTAAAGCTTTACGACACCACCTTGCGGGATGGCATGGGCGGGCAGGGCATGTCGCTCTCGGTCGGCGAGAAGCTCAAGGTCGTCAAGGCTCTCGATGCGCTCGGTGTCCACTTCATCGAGGCCGGTTTCCCCAGCTCGAATCCGAAGGAGGCCGAGCTCTTCGAGCGGCTTGCCGGGCAGGAACTGAAAGGCGCGACGATCGCCGCCTTCGGCATGACCCGGCGCCGCGACCGCGAGGCTGCCGACGACGAGGCCCTCGCAGTGCTGGCCTTCTGCTTCGCCCCGGTGGTCTGCCTGGTCGGCAAGAGCTGGCGCCTGCACGTCGACAAGGTGATCAAGGTCTCCGCTGAGGAGAACCTGGCGATGATCGCCGACTCGATCGCCTTCCTGCGCGAACAGGGCAAGCGGCCGGTCTTCGATGCCGAGCACTTCTTCGACGGCTACCGCGACGACCCGGATTACGCGCTCGAATGCGTGCGCGCGGCGGCCGAGTCAGGTGCGGAGAACGTCACCCTCTGCGACACCAACGGCGGCAGCCTGCCGCAGTTCGTCGCCGCGGCGACGGCTGCCGTGACCGAAAGTCTCGGCGGTGCCGTCGAGGTCGGCATCCACACCCACAACGACGCCGAGTGCGCGGTCGCCAACTCGCTGGCCGCGGTCGGCGCCGGCGCCCGCCTGGTCCAGGGCTGCGTCAACGGCTACGGCGAGCGCTGCGGCAACGCCAACCTCGCCTCGATTCTGCCGGCCCTGCAGCTGAAGCTGGGCTTCGACGTCGTCAGCGCGGAGCAGCTGGCCAGCCTCACCCCAACCTCCCACTACCTCGACGAGCTCTGCAACATGACTCCGAATCCCGACCGCGCCTACGTCGGCCGCAACGCCTTCGCCCACAAGGCCGGGATGCACGCGGCTGGCGTGGCTGCCGACGCCAGCACCTTCGAGCACCTCGATCCGGCCCAGGTCGGCAACGAGCGCGACATCCTCGCCTCCGAGCTCTCGGGCAAGGCGACGATCCGTAGCCAGGCCGAGCGGGCCGGGCTGGAGCTCGACGACTCCGCTGCGGCCGATGCGGTCGAGCGACTGAAGGAGCGCGAGCACCGCGGCTATCACTACGAGGCGGCGCAGGCCTCCTTCGAGCTGCTGCTGCGGCGCGAGGCCGGCGTCTACGAGCCGCTCTTCGAGCTGGAGAGCTTTCGCGTCACGACGGAGAAGCGCGAGGGCGGCGAGATCGAGACCGAGGCGACGATCAAGGTCGTCGTCGACGGCGAGCGCTACGTCGAGGTGGCCGAGGGCAATGGTCCGGTCAATGCCCTCGACACCGCCCTGCGCGCGGCGATCGGCGCCCGCCACCCGCATCTGCGCGAGATCGAGCTGACCAACTACAAGGTGCGGATCCTCGACGAGGCCCATGGCACCGGCGCCGTCACCCGCGTCCTCCTCGACTCCACCGACGGCAAGCGCGAGTGGGGGACGATCGGGGTCTCGGAGAACATCATCGAGGCTTCCTGGGAGGCGCTTGTCGACTCGCTCGCTTACGCCTTCCAGTCGCAATGATCCCGCTCGCGAAACCTGAGATCGGAGCCCGCGAGGAGGAGCTGGTGCTCGAGGTGCTGCGTTCTGGCCAGCTCTCGCTGGGCCCGATGGGGGAGCGCTTCGAGCGCGACTTCGCGGCCTGGCTCGGGGTTGAGGACGCCGTCGCCGTTTCCAGCGGAACCACGGCGCTCCACCTCGGCGTGCGGGCGCTCGGTTGGACTTCCGGTGACGAGGTCCTGAGCAGCCCCTTCACCTTTGTCGCCTCGGCCAACTGCTTGCTCTATGAGGGCGCCAGGCCGGTTTTCTGCGATGTCGACCCCGAGACGCTCAATCTCGATCCAAGCACCGCCGCCGAGGCGGTCACCGAGCGCACGGTCGGCATCCTGCCGATCCACATCTTTGGCTACCCGGCGGCGATGCCGGGGCTGGAGGCGCTCGCCGCCAAGCGCGGCCTGGGCTTGCTCGAGGACGCCTGTCAGGCCCTGGGCGCGGTCGACTCGGAGGGCCGTAAGGTCGGCGCCCGCGGCAACCTCGCCACCTTCGCCTTCTACGCCAACAAGCAGCTGGCAACGGGGGAGGGGGGGATGATCGTTCCGTCCGACGCCGCCATCGCCGCTCGCCTGCGCAGCGAGCGCAACCAGGGCCGCGCCGCGGACATGGGCTGGCTCGACCACGACCGGCTCGGCTTCAACTACCGGCTATCCGACCTCGCCGCTGCGCTTGGTGTCGCCCAGCTGGAGAAGCTCGACGCGATGCTGGTCGCCCGCGCCCGCGTCGCCTCGCTTTACGCCCAGCGCCTCACGGGCATCGAGGGGATGCAAGCGCCGATCGCCGGCCGCGCCGCCGAGCTGCGCAGCTGGTTCGTCTACCCCGTCCAGCTGCCCGACGGGGTCGACCGCGACGCGACCGTCGCCCGCCTCGCCGAGCGCGGTGTCGCCAGCAAGGCCTACCTGCCCTGCGTCCACCTCTTTCCCCACCTGCGCGAGCTCGGTTACCGCGAGGGACAGTTCCCGGTCGCAGAAGCCGCCTCGGCCCGTTCGCTGGCGCTGCCCTTCTTCTCGGCGATGAGCGAGTCGCAGGTCAGCCAGGTATGCGAGGCTCTCGCCGAATCGCTCCGCTGATGTCTCGCTTCCGCAAAGATCCCGACCCCCGCTTCTGGCGGATCAATCGCTCGATCGAGTTCGACTGGCGGCTGGCGCCGTACGACATCGACCAGTCCCAGGCGCACGCCCGCGGCCTGCGCGGGATCGGCGTGCTCGACGACTCCGAGCTGGAGCAGATCGACGCCGGACTCGAGCGCGTGCGCGCCCGCATGGGCGAGCACGGCTTCGAGTTCGCCGAGGCCGACGAGGACATTCACATGGCGGTTGAGCGCCTGCTCGGCGAGGAGATCGGCCCGCTCGCCGGCAAGCTCCACACCGGGCGCTCGCGCAACGATCAGGTCGCCACCGACGTGGCGATGGTCGTGCAGGCGCACTCGCTGCGGGCGATCGAGCTGGCCGGGGCGACGATGGAGCGCCTGCTCGAGCTGGCCGAGCGCCACCGCGACTGGCCGATGCCCGGCTACACCCACCTGCAGCGGGCGCAGCCGGTCTATCTTGGTCACCACCTGCTCGCCTACTTCTGGATGCTGGCCCGCGACGTACTGCGCTTCCAGTTCGCCCTCGACAGCGCCTCGGTGATGCCGCTCGGCTCCGGTGCCCTGGCCGGGGTCAACTGGGAGATCGACCGCAACGCCGTGGCCGGAGACCTCGGCTTCGAGCACGTCAGCCATAACTCGATCGACGGTTCCTCCAACCGCGACTTCGTCCTTGACTACCTCAACGCCGCCTCGACCTGCGCGATGCACCTCTCGCGCCTCGGTTCTGAAATCGTCATCTGGAGTTCCTCGGAGTTCGGTTTCTGCCAGCTCGACGAGTCCTTCTCCTCGGGCTCCTCGATCATGCCCCAGAAGGTCAACCCCGACTCGGCCGAGCTGCTGCGCGCGAAGAGCCCGCGTGTAGCCGCCAGCTACGCCACCCTGCTGGGCACGATGCATGCGCTGCCGCTGACCTACGGCAAGGACATGCAGGAGGACAAGGAGCCGCTCTTCGACGCGATCGACACGATCGAGTCCTGCCTCGACGCGACCGAGGGGATGCTGGCCGGGATCGCCTTCGACCGCGAGCGGCTCGAGGACGCCTCCGGCGACGAGATGCTCGCTGCCACCGAGGTTGCCGACCTGCTCGTCCGCCGCGGCGTGCCCTTCCGCGAGGCGCACGGCATCGTCGGCGGCCTGGTCCGCGACGCGGTCGAGCAAGGCAAGTCCCTTTCCGAGCTCAGCCAGGAGGAGCTCAGCACCCGCTCCGACCAGCTCGACGAGGCCTTCTACGAGGTGCTCGAGCGCAGCAGCTGGCTGGAGTCGAAGCGGATCGAGGGCGGCACCGGTTCGGTGCCGCTGGCGGTGCAGATCGGCCAGGCCAAAGAGGCGCTTGCCGCGGTCAAAGCAAGGGCGCTCGAAGAGCGCCAATGAGTGTTCTAATCGCCAAGAGCCGCCTTACGGCTGAGTTCTTCGATCGCTCGGTCCACCTGGTCGCCCGCGAGCTGATCGGCTGTCAGCTCTTTTTCGAGGGCTGCGGCGGAGTCATCGTCGAGACTGAGAGCTACGAGCGCGACGATCCGGCATGCCATGCCTACGTTGGCCTCACCGCCCGGACCGAGGTCATCTTCGGCCCACCCGGCCGCGCCTACGTCTACCTCTCCTACGGGATTCACTCGCTCTTGAACTTCGTCGCCGAACCGGAGGGCGAGGCAGCGGCGGTTTTGATCAGGGCGCTCGAGCCGACGGCTGGGATCGAGGCGATGCGAACGCGACGCGGCGAGCGGCCCGACCGCGATCTTTGCTCGGGCCCGGGCAAGCTGACCGAGGCGCTTGGCATCGATCTCTCCCAGAACGAGGCCGACCTGGCGCGTGACCCTTTCCTACTGCTGCCACAGGAGGGTGGCTGGAAAGGCGAGGTGATTGCGGGTCGAAGGGTCGGGATCACGAAAGCGGTCGAGCGGCCGTGGCGCTTCGGCCTCGCCGGCAGCCCCCACATCTCGAAGCCGGCTATCCGGCCGTAACGCCGCCGCCGCTGGAGGGCGCCGCCGGTTCACTCGGTTCGGGAGCAGCGGGTTCGGTTGGTTCGGCCGCTTCCGGAGCTTCAGGCGCTTCTTCGGCCGGTTCGCTTATTTCCGGGGCTTCGGTTTCTTCGGCTTCCGGTTCGCCCGACGATTCCGGCGCCGTGTAGGTGGAGCCCGAAGATGAGTGGGAGCCGCGCTTGCTTTCCTTGTCTTCCTTCGCTTCGGCCGCCCGTTCGGCTTTGATTTCCTCGTAAGCCGACATCACGCTGGCCCAGATCAGCGCCGGGAAGGTGCCGCCCATCACCGGGCCGCCGTTGTACAGGGTCGCCATCGATGTCGTGGTGTCGGCGTAGCCGACCCAGACGCAGGCGGTCGCTTCGCTTTCGATGCCGCCGCAGAACCAGGCATCGCCGTTGTTCTCCGTGGTTCCCGTCTTGCCCCACTGGCCGGAGGCGCCGATCTGGGCGTTGGTGCCGGTGCCGCTGCTGACCACCGTTTCGAGAATGCTCTTCGCTTCTTCGGCGACGCCTTCCGGGATGACCTGTTTGTGGGTCGAGTCGTTGTCGCCGTCCTTGATCGTGTGCCCGTCCGAGTCGGTGACCTGGGTGTAGGCGACGGGGCTGTCTCCCGGCCGTGGCGCCAGTGTGCCGCTAACCCGGTCGCCGTTGTTGCCGATCGTCGAGTAGGCGTAGGTCCAGCCCAGCGGCGTCACGCCCACTTCGAGGCCGCCGAGCACCATCGAGGGATTGGTCGAGATCGGATCGTCATAGCCCGCCTCGTGGATCGTTCCCGCGATCGAATGCGTGCGGTCCTGGATCGTTTTGCCTTTCAGCGCTTCGAGGCCGAGCTGCGCGTAAATCGAGTTGTCCGAGTAGGTGGTCGCGCAGATGATGTCGCAGGAGCCGAGGTAGGAGTCCTCGTCGTTGTTCACTTCGAAGACTTCTTCCTTGTTCTTGCCGTAGTGGATGAATTGCGGGGCGGATTCAAACGTCGTGTACGGGGAGATGCCCTCCTTGAGCGCGGTGATCAGCGTGAATGGCTTGATCGAGGAGCCGGGCTGGCGGTGGCCCTGGGTGGCTAGGTTGAAGGGCTTGGTTTCGAAGTTGGGGCCGCCGACCATCGCCTTGACGCCGGCGTTCTTGTTGTCGATCACGACCACCGAGGCCGTCGCCGGCGAGTAGCCGAGGTAGGAGTTGACCGCTTCTTCGGCCGCTTCCTGCAGGCGGAGGTCAAGGGTCGACTTCACTTTCAGGCCGCCGAAGAAGGCCTTTGAAGCGCCGTAGCGTTCGACCAGCTGCTGGCGCAGCCAGGCGGTGAAGTAGGGGGCCTTGGAGTCGAGCTTGGGTGGCTCGATGTCGCTGGGGGAGGGCAGGGCCTGCTGTCGCCCTTCGTCGTACTGTTCATGAGTTATGTAGCCCTGTTCGTACATCTTTTCGAGCACGAGGTTGCGGCGACCGAGCGAGTTTTCCGGGTAGACCTTGGGATCGAAAGCCGAGGGCGAGGCGATGATCGCCGCCAGTGTTGCCGCCTCCCAGGGCTCGAGCACCGAGGCGCAGGGCTCGGTCGGGGTGCCGCAACCGGGATGGGCATTGCCGAAGTAGGTGCGGGCGGCGGCCTCGATCCCGTAGGCGCCCTCGCCGAAGTAGATCGTGTT
>DASYIY010000036.1:0-20986 GCA_035997045.1 Solirubrobacterales bacterium
GATCAAGACCGGCACGGCGAATTTCGGCTCGAACCGCAGCGCCACGTAGATCAAGATCACCAGCAAGGAGAAGATCAGCGCCTTGATGGCGGATTCCGCCACCTGGTTGCCGAAGGTCGGCCCAACGCTGGTGCTTTCGAAGCCTTCGCTGGCGACGCCGTAGTCGGCGTTCAACGCTCGTTCGACGTTGTGGACCTGGCCCGGCTGCAGCTGCGCGGACTCGATCTGGAAGACGTTCGAGCCGAAGTGCGGGATCGTGACCTGCTGGACCTCGGCGTTGTCGATGCCGGATTCTTCGAGGCTGGATTTGACCCCGTTCTCATCGGTCGGTTTTTCCAGCGCCGCCGTGATCCGGGTGCCGGACTCGAAGTCGATCCCGAAGTTCAGCTCCTTCGTCGACAGCGCCACCGCCCCGATGATCAGGATGATCCCGGAGAAGGTGAAGAACCAGCGGCTGGCGCCCATGAAGTCGAAGTGCCATCTCTGACCCTCGCCGCCGGCGCCGAGTGCATTGCGTGACCGCAGCAGTTTCGAGTTGCTCATCGAGCCGAGCAGCGCCTGGGTGAAGACGACCGCGGTCAACAGCGAGGTGAGCGTCCCGACGCCGAGGGTGAAGGCAAAGCCCTTGACCCCGGCGGTCGCGAGCACGAAGAGGATGAAGGCCGTCAGGATCGTGACGACGTTCGCATCGATGATCGTCGAGATACCGCGTTTGTAGCCAGCGGTGATCGCGCTCTGCATCGAGCGACCCGCCCGGATCTCCTCCTTTATTCGCTCGAAGATGACGATGTTCGAGTCGGCCGCGACGCCGATCGTCAGAACCAGACCCGCGATCCCCGGCAGCGTCAGGGTGATCGGGATCAGTTTGATCAGGGCGAAGAAGATCACCCCGTAAGCACCCAGGGCCAGGGTCGCGATCAAGCCGAGGAAGCGGTAGAAGATCAGCAGGAAGAGGATGACCAGGATCAGGCCGATCACGCCCGCTTTGATCCCGTCGTGAAGCGCCTGCGTGCCGAGCGTCGCCGAGACCTGGGTCTGGCTGATCAGCTTGAGGTTGATCGGCAGGGCGCCGATCTGCAGGATCGTCGCCAGGTCCTGCGCGTCGGTGATGCTGTTGAAGCCGCCGGAGATCTGCGCCCCGGTGCGGCCGTCGATCCCGTCGGGGTTCTGCGCGTAGTTGATGATCGGGCGGGTCTTGACTTCGTTGTCGAGAACCACCGCGAAATGGCCCGAGGTGGCTTCGGCCGATTCGGCGCTGCTCGGGCCGATCGCCGAGGCGGCGCCGCGCTGGGCGATCTGCCGGGTGACTTCCTGGAATGCCTGGCGGCCTTTGTCGGTGAATTCAAAGGTGACGTTCGGTTCCTGGAATTCGCCGAAACCCTGCTTGGGATTGGTGATGTCGGTGCCCGAGAGCGCCGGCTGGTCGCGCAGCGCGAACCAACCCGGTTCGGCGTTTTCAAGCGTCTGCCCTTTGGCGTCGCTGGGTTTTTCCGAGACGACGACGGTCCCGGCGGGGACTTTGAGCACGATCCCGTCGTGCGAGCGTTCGACCCCGGTGGCGCTGATGAAGAGGTCCTTTTTGCTGAACTCAGGGCCCGCAAGCAGTTCGTGCGGTTCCTTTTTCGAGAAGAGGTAGAAGCGCGAGCGGCTGGTCGAGCAGCTCGTGCAGTCTTCGACCGGTTCCTGTTCGGAGGCGAGCTTGACCGCGTTGTAGGCGGCCGGGAAAGCGCCCGCGGTGAGCAGCTGAGCATCGGAGCGCTTGGTCGTCGTCCGTCCCGCTTCTTTCCATTCTTCGCTCGCTTTTTCGATCGCGCCTTTCGGCGGTTCTTTGCCCGGGTGGCCGCCGATCGCCTTCTCCTGCCCGATCAGGTTCGGTTCCCAGTCATAGAAGAAGAGCTGGGCGGTGGTGCCGACCTGGTCGATCGCCCGCTGCGCGTTGGTGACGTCGGGAAGGCTTACCGAGATCTCGTTGGTTCCGAGGCGCGAGACTTCGGGCTCGGAGACGCCGAGCTGGTCGATCCGTTCGCGGATGATTTCGATCGAGTGATCGATATCTTCGCCGCTGACTTCTTTCGACTCGCCGGTCGGCGTCCCCTGATAGACGAGCTCGACGCCGCCCTTGAGGTCGAGGCCGAGCTTGGTCGGCTTGTCGGCGATGACCAGCGCCGAGACGACGATCAGGCCGAGGACGAAGAGCAGGACGAAGAGGTGTTTGCGCCGTTTGCCCATCCCGTCCTCAATTCTCCGGGGTGAGGACGATCAACAGTCCTCCGTCGTCGTCGTAAGCGGGGAAGACGTCGGCGACCGCCTCGGCGGGGAGGTCGCCCTCGGCGTTGACCGAGACGCGCTTGCCGAGCGAGCGCACCCCCCACTCCAGCGAGGTCTCGATCGGGTCGGTGGTGCCGTCGCCGTTGATGTCGGCAGACTCGTCGCCGTCGCCCGGCTCGCGCCATTGCAGGCCGAGCACGTCCTGCACCGGCCTGCCGATCACGTCCTCGTCGGTGAGACCGGTCAACTCGAAGCTGCCGCGGCCAGCGTCGATCACGCGTGCTTTCTGGTCGCAGACGAAGAAGGCCGCGTTGGGCGCGGGGTAGTAGTCGTCGAGCAACTCGAAGACGAAACCAAAGCCACATTTGGAGCAGCCCTTCGGACGCGTGCTGAAGCCCGCCGTGCGATCGGCGCTGACCTCCCTGTGGCCGCAGTTGGGGCAGATGAAGAACGGCACCCCACGCAGATTACTGAGACTGACTTTTAGAAGAGGCTTCTTGCGGCATCGGGCATCGGCAGGCCCAGATGCTCGTAGGCCCTGGGCGTGATCACGCGCCCGCGGGGAGTGCGCTTGAGCAGGCCCTGCTGGAGCAGGTAGGGCTCCAGTACGTCCTCGATCGTGTCGGCCTCCTCGCCGATCGCCACCGCCAAGGTGGAGAGCCCGACTGGCCCGCCGCCGAACTTGCTGGCGATGGTGTCGAGCAGGGCGCGGTCGCTGCGGTCGAGGCCGCCGGCGTCGACCTCCAGCATCGCCAGCGCCGCCGCGGCGACGTCGGCGTCGATCGCGCCGCGTTCCTTGACCTGGGCGAAATCGCGCACCCGCTTGAGCAGCCGGTTGGCGACGCGCGGAGTGCCGCGGGAGCGTTCGGCGATCGTCCCCGCGCCCTCGGCGTCGATCTCGACCCCGAGGATGTCGGCCGAGCGAGAGATGATCTCGGCCAAATGCTCGGGGACGTAATGCTCGAGCCGATGCGAGAGGCCGAAGCGATCGCGCAGCGGCGTCGTCAGCAGGCCTGCCCTGGTCGTCGCCCCGATCAGCGTGAAGGGAGGCAACGGCAGGGTGACGGTGCGCGCGCCCGCGCCCTGGCCGAGCACAACCGGCAGCTCGCCGTCCTCCATCGCCGGGTAGAGAGTCTCCTCGACCGCCCGGCCCAGGCGGTGGATCTCGTCGACGAAGAAGACGCTGCCCGGCTCCAGGGCGGTGAGGAAGGAGGCGACATCGGCCTTGCGCTCCAGCGCCGGGCCCGCGGTCTGCACCAGCGGCACCCCCATCTCCTCGGCGACGATGTGAGCAAGCGAGGTCTTGCCGAGGCCTGGCGGCCCGGCCAGCAAGACGTGATCGAGAGCCTCGTCCCGGCCACGCGCTGCCTCGATGAAGATCGCCAGCTGTCCGGTCACCTGCTCCTGGTTGACGAAGTCGGCGAGCGTGCGCGGGCGCAGCGAGCGATCGAGGTCCTCGTCGGGAAGGTCGGCGCGGGCGTCGTGCACCCGAACGTCGTTGGGCGGCGTGTCGTCCCCAGGCGGAAAGGGACCATCGATCCCGGGGGTTCGGATCCGATCGCTCACGCCTTGCTCCTCGAGGCGCCGGCTTTGCGCAGGGCCGCTGCAAGCAGTTGCTCGGCGTCATCGCCCTCGATCCCGTCGAGCAGTTGCTCGGCCTCCAGCGGCGCGTAGCCGAGGTTGACCAGGCCGTCGCGGGCGAGGGCGCGGGGGTCGTCGCCATCGGCGCCCGCCAGCATCACTTCCTCCTCGAGCGCGCCGGCGACCTTCTCGCGCAGCTCGACGATGATCCGCTCCGAAGTCCGTTTGCCGATTCCCGGCACGGCCTGGAAGCGTTTGGCGTCGCCGGCGGCGATCGCCCGCAACAGTTCGCGCACGGGGCCGCCGGAGAGCGCCGAGAGGGCGACCTTGGGGCCGATCCCGCTGACCGAGATCAGCTCGCCGAAGAGATCGCGCTCCTCCTCGGAGGCGAAGCCGAAGAGCGCCAGCGAGTCGTCGCGGGAGATCAGCTCGGCGTGGAGGAAGACCTCGCGCCCGGTCGCCGGGACCGCTTTCAGGGTCTCGGCCGAGACCGCGAGCCGGTAGCCGACGCCACCGGCGTCGACGACGACGTGGTCGGCGCGGCGCACCATCACCTCTCCGCGGACCGCCGCGATCATCGCGCCAGCCTCGCCCCGGCCGCGGAGCTCAAGGCGGCTTCCACGGCCGCCTCGCGACCGACGCCGCCGCCATGGCAGATCGCCACCGCGAGGGCGTCGGCAGCGTGGTCGGGGGTCGGCGGCTCGGGCAGGCCGAGCAGCGTCCCCACCATTCTCTGCACCTGCTCCTTGCCCGCCGCACCGGAACCGCAAACCGCCTTCTTGATCGCCTGCGGCGTGTAGGTAAAACAGCTGACACCGCCCTGCGCGGCGGCCAGCATCGCGGCGCCGCTGGCACGGCCAACGGCCATCGCCGAGTGCACGTTCTTGCCGAAGTAGAGGTCCTCGAGCGCCATCGCCGCCGGCTGGTGCCAACCGATCAGCTCCGCCAGCGCGCTGTGAATCCGCTCCAGGCGGCGCTCGATCGGCAGCTCGGACGAGGTCTCGACCACACCGCCGTCGAGGGCGACCATGCGGCTGCCCTCGATCCTGACCACGCCAAACCCTAGGTTGGCTGCGCCGGGGTCGATCCCCATCACGACTTGCATTAGAAGTGATTCTGGGCTTCGACCCGGATGCCTTCCGGGGGCCGGTCAGGCTGCGAGTTTCTCCAGGATCTCCTGCGGCACGTCGAAGTTGCCGTGGACCTCGTTGACGTCATCGTGCTCTTCGAGCGTGTCGAAGAGGCGCAACAGGTCTTCGGCCTCGCTGCCCTTGACCGTGACCGTGCTCTTCGGCTCCATCGTCACCTCGGAGGACTGCACCTCGACCCCGGCGCCCTCCAGCGCCTCGCGCACCGCTGCCAGGTCCGCCGGCTCACAGACGACGCGCAGCTGCTCGCCGTCCTCGCGCACGTCCTCGGCGCCGGCATCGATCGCCACGATCAGGTCGTCCTCGCCATAGCGCCCGCCGTCGACCACGATCACGCCGCGTTTCTCGAAGATCCAGGCGACCGAGCCGGGCTCGCCAAGGCTGCCGTGGTGCTTGCTGAAGGCGTGGCGAACGTCGGCGCTGGTGCGGTTGCGGTTGTCGCTCAGCGCCTCGACCAGGATCGCCGCGCCGCCCGGACCGTAACCCTCGAAGAGGATCGATTCGATCGCCGCGGCGTCGCTGCCGATGCCGCTGCCGCGGTCGACCGCGCGCTGGATGTTGTCCTTCGGCATCGAGGCGTCGCGGGCCTTCTGGATCGCGGTCGCCAGCGGTGCGTTGGCCTCCGGGTTGGGACCCCCGTCGCGGGCGGCAACCGTGATCGCCCGCGCCAGCTTGGTGAACTGCTTGCCGCGCTTGGCATCGGCGGCACCCTTCTTGTGCTTAATCGAAGACCACTTCGAATGTCCGGACATACCTGGCATTCTATGAATGTGGAAATGGTCAGCGACTCCCACCGCGGCGGGCCCGCTCGGGGACTGGCGGCGGGCATCATTTTCGTCGCCATGCTGTTTGCCGCCCTTTCGCTCTGGACCGCAATCCCCCTGAGTTGGATCTACATCGCCTCCAAGGTCTCGCACACGCAATTTCCCAGCGAGGGCCCCTACTTCGTCGTCGCCGCGGGGATCATCGTCTCGGTCCTGATCGTCGCTTGGCTGATCGGGCGGCTCAACCGCCTCTACATCCAGGTCACCGGCACCAACCGGCTCGCCCCGATACGACCGACCTGGCTGAAGAGCATGCGCGACACCTCATCGGCCGCCGGCGCCACCACGGTGGTCGAGGCGGTGCTGATGGGCTCGGTGATGCTCGCCCTCCTGGCCTTGACCGTCTGGTTCTTCCTGCTCGCCGGCTCCCCTATCGGCAGCCAGTAGCTAGACGACGAACCTGCCGTCGACCTGGAAGTCGACGCCGTCGACTTCGATCTTGCCTCCCCGGCGCAGGTCGCAGACGAGGTCGGTGTGCACCGCCGAGTCGTTGACGCCGCCGGACTCGGGGTAAGACTTGCCGACCGCCATGTGGACGGTGCCGCCGATCTTCTCGTCGAGCAGAACCTCGAGCGTGCCGCGGTCGATCGCGTAGTTGGTGCCGATCCCGAGCTCGCCGAGACGGCGGGCGCCCTCGTCGGTATCGAGCAGCTGGATCAGGAACTCCTCGCCGCGCTCGGCGCCGGCGTCGACGACCTTGCCCGCCTCGAAGCGCAGGTGCACGCCGGAGACCTCGCGGCCGCCGATCACGGCCGGCAGGTGGAAGGTCACTTCACCCTCGACCGAGTCCTCGACCGGGCCGGTGAAGAACTCGCCGTCGGGCATGTTGTGATCGCCGACGCAGGGGATGAATTTGCGGCCGGCGATGCCGAGCTTGATGTCGGTCCCGGGAGCGGTCACCCGCACCTCCTCGTGGCCCTCGATCCACTCGGCCAGGCGTTCGCACTCGGCCGAGGCGCGCTTCCAAGCGGTCAGCGGGTCCGGATCGTCGGCGAGGCAAGCGCCGAAGTAAAAGTCTTCGTAATTGGCGAGACTCATCTCGGCCTCGGAGGCGTAGGCGTTGGTCGGGTAGAGCGTGTAGCACCAGCGGAAATCGCCGGCGGCGCTGCGATCCATCATCTTGTTGAGCACCGGACCCGTCGCCATCTGGCGGCGCGTCTGCCGCTCGGGCGGGATCGCGGAGAGCTCACGGGTGTTGGCGCTGGCCCCGATCCCGATCCGCACGTCGGCATTCTCAACCGTCCACTCCATCAGCGGTGAGATCCAGGCCAGCTGCTCATCGCTGGCGTGCTCGTAGTAGGTCGCAGCGAGGCCGTCGAGGACGACGTTGAGGATCGGGTGGGCACCCGCCTTCAGCACCTGCTCGTAGACCGCGCGCAGCAGTGGCTCGGCGCCGAGATCGCCGTCGATCGAGACCACCTCTCCCGCTTGCACCTTGGTCGAGTAGCCGACCAAGATCTTCGCCAGGTTCTCCGTTCTGGGGTCTCTCACGCCTCAGCCTCCTCCTGCACGCGATTTCGCGCGCTCGTCGTGGTCATCGCCATAAAGAGTGCATGCAGCCGGGAGTCGTCGGTCAGCTCCGGGTGAAAGGCGCAAACAAGCACGCCAGCTTCGCGAATCGCGACCGGATGCCCCTCGTGGGCGGCCAGCACTTCGACCCCGGGACCGTGGCGCTCGACCCAGGGAGCGCGGATGAACACCGCCCGCAGCGGCTCGTCGCCGAGGCCCTCGACCCCAAGATCCGCCTCGAAGCTCTGCAGCTGGCGGCCAAAGGCGTTGCGCGCAGCGGTCGCGTCGATCAAGCCGAGGTGCTCCTCGTCGCAGACGATCATTCCGGCGCAGGTCCCGAACACGGTCCCGCCGGCGCTTCGCAGCGCCCGAATCGGCTCTCCCAGCCCCGACGATTCGATCCCCATCGAGATCGTGGTGCTCTCTCCACCCGGGATCACCAGGCCATCGAGACCGTCAAGGTCCCCCGGGAGCCGCACCTCACGCACCTCAGCCCCAAGGGAGCGCAGCATGCGCAGGTGCGCTTCAAAGCCTCCCTGGATGGCGAGAACGCCGAGGAGCAGGGTCAGGCACCGCGGTCTTGGAGCAGGGCGTCGGCCGCGGCGAGCTCTGAGATCTCGAGACCGGGCATCGCCTCGCCGAGCCCGATCGAGGCCGCCGCCACGCGCTCGGGGTCGTCGAAGTGCGTGGTCGCCTCGACGATCGCCTTGGCGCGGCGCTCGGGGTCGCCGCTCTTGAAGATTCCCGAGCCGACGAAGTTGCCTTCGGCGCCGAGCTGCATCATCAGTGCCGCGTCGGCCGGGGTGGCGATGCCGCCGGCGCAGAAAAGCGGCACCGGCAGGCGGCCGTTGCCGGCCACCTCGTGCACCACTTCCAGCGGCGCCTGGTGCTCTTTTGCGGCGGCGGAAAGCTCCTCGGGACCGAGTTGGGCGAGCCGCTTGATCCCGGCGACGATTTCGCGCATGTGGCGCACCGCCTCGACCACGTTGCCGGTCCCGGCCTCGCCCTTGGAGCGGATCATCGCCGCCCCCTCGCCGATCCGCCGCAGCGCCTCGCCGAGATTGGTGGCGCCGCAGACGAAGGGCACCTCGAAGGCGAGCTTGTCGATGTGGTTGCGCTCGTCGGCGGGGGTCAGCACCTCCGACTCGTCGATGTAGTCGACCTCGAGCGCCTGCAGCACCTGGGCCTCGGCGAAGTGGCCGATGCGGGCCTTCGCCATCACCGGGATGCTGACCGCCTCCTGGATCCCCTTGATCATCTCCGGATCCGACATCCGCGCCACGCCGCCGTCCTTGCGGATATCGGATGGCACGCGCTCAAGGGCCATCACCGCGCAGGCGCCGGCGTCCTCGGCGATCCGTGCCTGCTCAGGCGTGACCACGTCCATGATCACGCCGCCCTTCAGCATCTCCGCCAGGCCGGTCTTGACTCGGAAAGTCGCTCGCTCGCTCACGAGCCGCATATTACGGGGGCGGGCCGCTACTTCAGCTTGTAGGCGCGGATGCGGTCTTTGTGCGTGTCTTCGTCACGCGCGTAGAGACCATGCGCAAGAGCCTGGACCAGAGCCATCAATGCCGTGTTGGAGCGGGCAAAGGAGGGGCTATTCGAGGAGTAATAGAGGGTCAGCTCGGCGTGCTCGCCGACCTCGGACATCGAGGCGTCGGAAACCGCGAGAGTGCGGGCGCCGCGGTGAACCGCAAGCTTCATCGCCCGCAGAAGCAGTGGATGCGCCCGACCTGAAGAGAGAATGATGACGAGCGTTTCGTCGTCGATCCGACCCAATCGCTGCAGCGACTCGCCGCCGGTGCTGGCGACGATCTCCGCCCGGATATCGAGCAGGCTGAGCGTGTGGCGCAGGTAGCTGGCGAAAAAGGCCATCTGGTCGACGCCGACGATGACGACGCGCTGGGACTCGGCCAGGGCAGCGACGGCGCCGTCGACCTGCTCGCGAGTCAGCTTCTTCGCCGTTTCCTCGAGGTTGGCGTAGTCGGCTCCGAGCGAACCCTCCAGCTCGGAGTGGTCGAAGGAGAAGAGGGCCCCGGAACTTGCGCTGCCGGTCGCGGCAGCGCCGGCGCTGCGGTACTCCTCGATCGCCGCCTGCTGCAGCTCGGGGTAGCCCTCGAAGCCGAGGGCCTGGGAGAAGCGCACGACCGTCGATGACGACGTGCTCGCTCTCCGGGCCAGCTCCTCAGCGGTGAGGAATGCTGCCTCGTCGAGGTGATCGACGATGTAGCGAGCGACATCTTTCTGTGAGCGCGAGAACTCGTCGAAGCGCTCCTGGATGTACTCGGAAAGGCTCTTCAGCTGGGGTGGTTTAGTCGCAGTCTTGGTCACGGGCCAGAGATTCGCCGGACCGTGGGTTTTCCCTTCCGAGCGGTTCGCACTTTCGCCTCGCGGTGCTGCATCTGGTTGGATGGACCGTGCGATGACGCTCGAGCAGGCGCTGCGCCTAACCAACCGCAACATGATCGTCTTCGACTTGATCCTTGGCAGCGCCGCGATCGCTGCGCCGGCGGCGACGCTGAAGGTCCTCGGACACGAGCACCCCTCTCCCGACGCCGAACACCTCTTCCGCCGCTGCGGCCCGATCTGGCTCACCTTCGCGGCCGCCCACCTGATCGCCGACCGACGCGGCGAGCAGCGCGACTGGTGGGCGCTGGCCTGGCTGCGCGGCACCGAGATCGCGACCGACGCGCTCTGGTCCGAGTCGCCCGCGGTCAGCCGCCCTGGTGCCAAGCTGGGCCTGCGCCTGGCGAGTGCCTCCAACCTGGCGATGGCCGCCGGCTTCGGCTGGCTGTCGCGCCGGTAGTCGATGGCCGGCCTCGACGGCCTGCCCGACAAGCGCTGGAGCCTGCGCGGCACCACCGAAGAGGGCGACGAGGCGTGGCTGATCCGGGCGATTTCGCGCAAGCTCTACCGCTGCCCCTCCTGCCACGGCGAGATCGAGATCGGCAGCGATCACGTCGTCGTCCAGTACGTCTTCCGCCTCGGTGGCACCGAACACCACCACTGGCACCGGCGCTGCGCCGAAGAGGGGCTGGTCGGCGAGCTCTCACAGGTCCAACGCGTCCCCGCCTCCGAATCGTCGCCGTCGAGGCTGCAGGACCGCGGCCGCTACCCGTCCGGGCGGCGGCGCCACCGCTGACGTGAGCCGCCGCGCCGAGCTGGTCTCGATCTATGCCCGGATCGGGCGCACCTACATCCGCTGGGCGCCCTCGCTACTGGCGCTCGCTGTCGTCGTCTTCGTTCCCCTCGGCCTGATCCACGCGCTCACCGTCCACGCCGAGATCGGCTCGTTCGGCTTCAGCGCCGGCCTCAAGCTCCTTGCAACTGCTGCGGCGGTGCTGGCACTGGCGGCCACCGGGCTGGTCGGCGAGGTCTTCTACACCGGTGCGGTGGCGATCTCGCTCACCCATCCCAAAGAGGGCAAGCCGCCGTCGCTGCGCGAGATCGCCGGCATGGTCAACTACGGGCCGCTGATCGCGATCGACCTGCTCTACGGAGCGCTGGTCGCGGTCGGCCTGGTCGCCTTCGTCGTTCCGGGGATCCTCGCTTTCGTCTGGCTCGGTCTCTCGGCTCCGGTGGTCGAGATCGAGCACCGTGGGATCCGCGCCGCCTTGCGCCGCAGCATGCAGCTGGTGCGGGGCAAATTCTTCCTCGTCGCCTTCGTGTTGATCCCGATCGAGATCGCCGGCGACTCGCTCACCGATCTCGTCACCGGCATCGCCCACAACATCTTCGGCGGCTCGCTGATCGCAGAGTGGGTGGCCGACGTGCTCACCAACATCGCCTTCACCCCGTTCTACGCCGTCGCCGCGGTGCTGCTCACGGTCGACCTGATCCGCGAAAAGGGCGGCGGGGTCGAACTGCACTCGAAGCCCAGCCAGTAGGCCGCATTCCCGAACCCACGGCGAACTGCATCAAATTTCCGGCCTGGCAGACCGAGAATTCGATGCAGTTCGGGGCTGCTTTAGGACATCTGGGTCATCAAACCGATCTGATGCCCCTCGGGATCGGTGAAGAGGGCGATCTGGCCGCTGGGAATGTCCATTGGGCCCATCACCTTGGTGCCACCCAAGCCCTCGGCTTTCGCCAGTGCGGCCTCGATGTCCTCGACCTGCACGTAGAAGGTGACGTGTCCGGGACTACCCTCGGGCGCGGCCCCGAGCCCACCCGGAATGCCTTCGCCGCCGGTGTCGACCGTCGTGTACGGCATCGCCTCCATGTCGTTCAGCTGCCACTCGAACAGCTGCGAGTAGAAGTCCTTCAGCCCCTGGTGATCCTTACCTGCAACTTCGAACCACATCACTGGATTGCCCATCGTGCTGCCTCCTTCTTGGTCGTTTGTCAGTCGCTCTGCTTGGCCCACGGGTCCACCCCGGGGTCCTGGCCGGTTGCGGCGGCGGCCAGCCGCTCGGTGTAGTGGCGCCAGCCGTGGCCGTGTTTTTGCGCCGACTCGGCGCTCGGCAGGTCGCGATGGAGCAGGCGCAGTTCGGTGCCATCGCCGTCGGGCTCGAGCAGGACCTCGACCGTGCTGCTGCCCGGCGCCGTCACCGAGTTCTCACCCTCCCAGCCCCAGGTGAAGACCATGCGCCGGGGCCGGTCGACCTCGACGTACTCGCCGCTGGCGACGCTATCGCCGTTGATGTCACAGCGCAGCGTGCCGCCGGGCTGCGGGTCCAGCTCGGCCGAGCGGCCCATCCACTGGATCATCTTGTCGGGGTCGGTGAAGAAGTCGAAGACTGTCTCAGGGCTTGCCGCGATCCGAACCCCTACCTCGGTCGCGTTTGCCGTCTCTGCGTTTGCCACGTTTGTCCCTCCTCTGCTGCTCCAGCTCGGCGGCCAGCTTCAGCCGCTCGAGACGATCGGTCCAGAATTCGTTCAAGAAATCGCGCAAGCCGGCAAGCGCCGTCGGCTCGGCCCGGTAGAGGCGGCGGGTGCCGTCGCGGCGCTCACTGAGCAGGCCGGCCTCACGCAGCGCCGAGAGGTGCTGGGAGATCGCCGGGCGCGAGACGTCGAAGCGCGAGGCGATCTCGCCGGCGCTGAGCTCGTCGTCGCGGACGAGGCTGAGGATCTCGCGGCGGCGCGGCGCGGCGATCGCCCGCGCAACGCGATCCATCTGCTCCCGGTCGGCCTTGGTCTCCACCCTGCTTA
The DNA here is from genome assembly GCA_035997045.1 of Solirubrobacterales bacterium. Taxonomy (GTDB): domain Bacteria; phylum Actinomycetota; class Thermoleophilia; order Solirubrobacterales; family 70-9; genus VRUE01. The sequence continues at coordinate 12,485 of DASYIY010000036.1, forward strand.
TTTAAGCAGAGTCTTACGTAAGATACTGCTTACCTTCAAAGTGCCTCGATGCTAGCCGCGGTTGGTACTGCACTCTTCGAAGTTCAGACGGCGAGCGAGGTCGTAACGTTCTTCGGCCTCGTTGTCGCGACTTTCGCGGGCAGCCACGTATGCGGTGGCGTCGCCGGCTTCAGCCGCTTTCAAGGCCTGGCGGTCGTACCGCATGACCCGTTCCTGGGCCTGGACGTACTCGCGGAAGGCCGGTTCGGCCGACTGCGGCGCGACGAGCTCGCGGAAGCCGTTGACGCCTCTTTGCGAGATGCCTGCCAGGGTGGCCGCGTAGGAGACGTCGGGGCTTTCTTCCAGAGCTTGCGAGCGCACGCTCTTGTAGGTGTTCTGGCTCGTTTCGCAGATCGCGTCGGCCTTGGCAATCAATTGCGACTTGCCCAAGCTCCGGGGCCCGGGCTTCGGCTTCTTGGCCGGGGTCGTTGCGGTGCCGCTCTTCCCATCGCTCGCCGTACTCGGACTCCCACCCCCACCTCCTGTCAGCGCGATCGCCGCCGCGACGATCGCAGCCACTGCGAGCGCAGCGCCGGCCAGCACCGGGCCGCGATTGCGGCGACGGCCAGTCGGCGGATCGAGCCGTTTGGTCTCCGCGGTCCCATTCGCGGGCGTTTGGGGCTCCACCGAAATCGTCTCCGCCGTACGCGTTGCCGCGTCGCCGGTCGCCACGGTTCGCTCCGGTGCCGTCGCGGGCTCGCCTCGCAGGGCGGCCTGCGCCGCCCGCCCCAAATCCCCGGCAGAGGGATAGCGATCGTCAGGAGTCTTCGACATCGCCCGGATCACGACGTCGTCCAGCGCCATCGAGGCCTCGGGCACGTAGAGCGACGGGGCCGGCGGCGGGTCGTTGAGGTGGGCGAAGAGCCGCGCCGCGTCGCCGTCCTTGGGGAAGGGCACCTCGCCGGTGAGCAGCTTGAAGAGCAGGCAGCCGAGCGCGTAAACGTCGACCCGGGCGTCGATCTCGCCACCGGAGATCTGCTCCGGCGCGACGTAGTCGAGCGTGCCGACGAAGCGGCCAGTCTGGGTCAGGCCGGACTCGGTGGCGACGTTGCGGGCGACGCCGAAGTCGGTGATGTAGGTGTGTTCGGCACCGTCGCCGCCGCTGAGCAGGACGTTCGCCGGCTTGACGTCGCGGTGGATCAGCCCGGCGGCGTGGATCGCGTCGAGGCCGTTGCCGATCTGGGCGATCAGCTCGACCGCGGCTGCCGGCTCGAGCCGGCCCTCGCGAGCCAGCCGCTTGGCGAGGTCGGCACCGGCGACGTAGCGCATCGCGATGAAAGGCACGCCGTCCTCTTTGCCGGCCGCGTAGATCGGCACGACGTTGGGGTGCTCGATCGAGGCGGCGATCTTCGACTCCTCGGCGAACCGCTTGGCGAAGACCTCGTCCGCCGCGGCCTCCGGCGCGATCAGCTTCAGCGCCACGCGCCGTTCCAGGCCGGGCTCGAGCGCCAGGTAGAGCACGCCCATGCCGCCGCGTCCCAGGCGTCGCTCTATCCGGTAACCGGCGAATTCCTCGCCCGCCGACAGCTCGATTCCGTGCCCTGACTCGGCCATCGCCCCACCCTAGGCCCTATCGGCGCCATAGCGCACGGTTAACCTGACTTGAATCGGCCGGAACCTAGACTGCTAGATGGGACCAATGCGCCGCCTCGTGATCTCAGTCGTTCTTGCCTTCACCGTCTTGGCCGGTGCCGTCGCCGCCCGGGCCGAGCTGATCCAGCAGGACGGCCTGCGCGTGCATTTCGACGGCCAGCTGCGACCGCACGCGCTGCCGCGCGAACACCGTGCACCGGTCAGCGTCAGCCTGGAAGGATCGGTCAGCACCTCGGACGGGACCCGGCCCCCGCAGTTGCGCGAAATGACGATCGCCATGAACCGGGCCGGCGTCGTCTCCTCGACCGGCCTTCCCACCTGCTCGGCGCCGCAGCTTCAACAGACCAGCACGGAAGCGGCGCTCAAGGCCTGCCGTCCCGCCCTCGTCGGCCGCGGACGCTTCGCCGCCAACGTCGACTTCCCCGGCGCACCGCTGATCCCCGCTCGAGGCGAAGTGCTCGCTTTCAACAGCCGGCTTCATGGACGGCCCGGCATTCTGCTGCACCTCTACGGGTCCACCCCGGTGCGCGCGGCTTTCGTCCTCCCCTTCGAAATCTCCCACCGCAGCAGCGGCAGGTACGGCGCGGTGTTCTCGACCAAGATCCCGGAGCTGGCGTCCGGCCTCGGGTACGTGACCGAAGTCGAGATGAAGATCGGTCGCACCTACTCCTACAAGGGCAAGCGCCGCAGCTTCCTCAGCGCCAGCTGCGCCGCGCCGGCCGGCTTCGGCCGTGTGGGCTTCACGCTTGCCCATGCAACCTTCACCTTCTCCAACGGCCAGCGCCTCAGCACTGGCCTTTCGCGCGAATGCAAGGTTCGTAGCCCCGGCGGCTGACCGCGCCGCCGGGGCCCTCGCGCGCCTGGCCTAGTAGCCGGATTCCTTGGTCCGCTTTTCGGCTTCTTCGATCGCCCGTTCGGCTTCCGCCTTGCCCTTTTCGATTCCCCTCTGCGCTTCCGCCTTGCCCTTTTCGATGCCCTTCTGAGCCTCTTCGGTGGCCTTTTCCACGCCCCCCGTGGCAGCTCCCTTTGTTTCCTGGGCCCCCTGCTTTGCCGCTTCTTCGGCTTCGTTGAAGCCCTTCTTTGCTTCTTCTCTGGCCTTTTCGAGGCCCTGCTTGGCTTCTTCGGCGCCCTTTTCGATCGCGCTGTTTGCTTCCGAGGAAGCGCTGCTGCTGCTGTCGCTGCTGCCGCCGCAGCCGGAAGCGATCACGCCCGTAACTCCGATCGCCAGCGCGAGCGGCAGTAGCCGGGCCACACGGGTGCTCCTCCAGCTTAGGTCTCTACCTGACACATTCACTCCTATCTTTTGCGGGCTGACCGCGCGATCTTCCCACCGATCGCGGCGACCGACCAGTCGCGCGCGGCCGGAGGCGCCGGGCGCTTTGGCTAGGGTGCGGCCGTGGCAACCGAGATCGCGCCTGCCGGAGATGGCTAACGGCAGCCGCTACACCGTCGCCTTGCCCGCATCGCAATCTGGCTAGGCGGCATCGCCGTGCTACTTACGGTGCTCGAGCTCCTTCTCGATCAAGCTCGGCTTCGTCGCCGATCACGCCGGACTGGTCCTCCTGATCGCCGCCGGCGCGATCGTCCTCCTCGTCCTCTGGCTCGCGTCTTCTGGGAGCGGCTGGCGAAACTGCGCGAGCAGCTCCTCGCCGGCGGAGCGATCCTGCGTACGCCCAGGCGTGCCTTCACCCGCCTGGTCCTGCCCGAGCTGGGCAGCTACATCGCCCGGCTGGCGATCGTCGCCGTCTTCCTCGGTGCCTACGGCATCCCGGTCAGCTTTCACAACGTCGCCACCGTCACCGCCTCCAACTCGATCTCCAACAGCGTCTCGGCCACATCGGGCGGTGTCGGCGTCACCCAGGCGATGAACTCGGCAGCCCTTTCCGGGGAAGCCTCGGCCAAGACCGCAACCGCCTACTCGATCGGCCAGCAGCTGATCATCTCCGCTTGGGACGTCCTCTTCGCAATCGTCCTTGTCTCCTGGGCCTTCGGCTGGTCCGGAGGCAAGCAGCTGGTCGAGTCCTCCTACGCGGAGGCGAAGGTCAAGAGCAGCGAGGTGAAAGCGAGCCGCAAGGCCCGAAAGCTAGCCCGGCCGACGAGCTAACGCTCGATCGGCGTCTCGCCTGCGAGGACCGGGTCGGCCGTCGGGTCGAGGCGCGTAACGGCACTGACGCCGCCAGGGAGAAGCGGGCCGAATCCCTTGCGCTTCATCTCGCCCCAGTCCTGCTTGCGACGCGCCAGCGTGTACCAGGAGCGCATGCGGACCAGGGCGAGCAGCTGGCGGTAGCCGACGTTCTCGACCACGGCGCAGAGGGTGAGTCGAATCAGATCGCTCCAGCCCGGATAGCGGCGGAAGGCGCGCTCCTCCATCAGGATCACGAGGAAGCTCAAGACGAGGCTGTAGGTCAGCGAGACGGCGAAGAACGCCAGGGCAAAGGGAAGCGAGACGATGCCGAGGATCAGCGAGAGCGTAAAGAGGGCATAGCCGAAGCACTCGATCGTCGGTCCGAGCAGCTCGAAGACGATGAAGTACGGCATCGCGATGCAGCCGATCCGGCCGTAGCGCGGGCGCATCAGCATCTCCCGGTGGCGGGCGATCATCTCGATCAGGCCGCGCTGCCAGCGGTCGCGCTGGCGCACCAGGGTGCCAAGGTCCTCCGGGCACTCGGTCCAGCAGATCGGATCGGGGAAGAAGGTGATCCGACAGGGCTCCTTGCGGTCGCGCTGATGGCGATGCAGCCGCAGCACCAGCTCGGCGTCCTCGCCCACGGTCGTCGGGTCATAGCCGCCGACGTCGACGCAGATGTCGCGCCTGAAAAGGCCGAAGGCGCCGGAGATGATCAGCAGCATGCCGCTCTTCGACCAGCCGATGCGGCCGCCGAGGAAAGCGCGCAGGTACTCGATGATCTGCAGGTTGGCGAGCAGGTTGCGCGGCGTGCGCACCTGGGCCAGGCGACCGTCGTCGAACTCCGAGCCGTTGACGATGCGGACGATGCCGCCGACGGCGACCGTCTCCGGCGCGGCCTGGAACTCCCAGACCAGACGGGAGAGCGCGTCGGCGTCGAGCATCGTGTCGGCGTCGATCGCGCAGAAGAGCGGATAGACGGCGTGGTTGATGCCGGCGTTGAGCGCGTCGGCCTTGCCGCCGTTGAGCTTGTCGATGACAACGACGCGGGGCTCGAGCGGGCTCGTGTAGACGCCGTGGACCAGCTGGGTCGAGATGTTCGAGCGCGGCACGCGGCCCACCTTGACCAGGCCGAAGGCATCGGTCAGCGCCGCCATCGTCTCGTCGGTCGAGCCGTCGTTGATTACGACGAGCTCGAACTCGACGAACTGCGAGGTGAGCAACGAGCGCAGCGCGGCGACGATCGACGGCGCCTCGTTGTAGGCGGGCACGAGGATCGACACCGGCATGCTCATCTCTGACTCGGCGACCGCCCGGTAGTCGCGCATCGGCCGGCGCTCAACGTAGTCCTCGATCGCCCGCCAGCCGACCACCGCGAGCACGGTGAAGGTCAGCTGCAGGACGATGAAGTAGCCGAGCGTGAAGACGTTGAAGCCGTGCAGGATCTGTTCGAGCAACGCGGTCATGCGAGCACCTGCTCCTCGATCACCGCGTGCAGGGCGAGCTGCTCGCGGGCTCGGTCGGCGGCGTAGCGGTCGTTGTGCTCGAGGGTGCGCCGGAGTGCCTCGATTCCGGGCTCGCCAAGATCGCGGAGAGCCCGAGCGGCATTTGCCCGCACCCACCAGGCGCGATCGGAGAGGCAGCCCTCGAGCGGCTCGAGCGCGCCGGCGGCGCCCAGGGCTCCGAGCGACTTTGCGGCCTGGGCGCGAACCGGCCAGTCCTCCGATTCAAGGGCGGAAATCAGCACCGGCACGCAGGCTGATCCGCCGACCCGGCCGAGGGCGCGTGCGGCGGAGATCCGCACCTCGGTCGAGTCTGCGCCCAGGAGCGTCACGAGCGCGGTCTCGGCGCGGGGATCGCGGGCAAGGCCCAAGGCCCGCGCGAGGCTGGCGTCGAGCTCCACCTCGTTGCCTACGGGCGGGACGCCGGCGAGGACATCGGCAACCGCGGAGGACCCCTCCTTCAGCGTGGAGATCATCGTTTCGACGGCCCAGGGCGCACCAAGCCGCTCGATGATGCGCTCCGGTGGCAGTAGGTGAGCCATCAGCGCCCAGATCAGCAACTCGGCGGCGCGCGGTGTGGCAGCGCGAGCCAGTCCAGAGCAAGCGACGAGGCGTACATCGGGATCTGCGTCGCCCAGCAGCGGGACGATCTGCTCGACGACCGCCGGAATGCCCGGGCGGGTGAGCAGCAGCGCAGCGCGGGCGCGTGTGTTGGGGCGACGGGATTTGAGCTGCGCACTCAGGCTCGCGAACAGCTCCGATGCCTCCATCGCGCTTCGGATCGCGTCGATCTGCGTGCTCGAAAGGGTGGGATACACGGCGTCGACCGACACCGCGAGATCGACCTGAGCCTCGGCGCTGCGAACGCCGCCGCAGATCGCGCCGACGGCATCGACTTCTCCACCCCGAAGCGTCGCCTCGTAGCGTGCACGACGCTCGACCGATCGCAACTCTCGGCGATCGCGTCGCAGCTTGCGTGTTACGGCGAGACCGACGAGTGCCAGCCACAACAGCAGGCTCGATCCCACCAACACGATGAGACCAGTCAAAGAAGTCATCGTCCTTCGCTATCGACGCTCCCCGTGTCCACCTAAAGCGTCCTCTGCGACCGCCCCCGCCTCAAGTCCGCGCGCCAATGGTCCGATGAGGCCCCATCTCGTCCCTCAAGGCAAGGATCCCCTCAATGCCGCCTCGCGCTCGCCGTTTGCTGACTCTCCTGACCGTCGCAGCCGCCCTTCTCGCGCTGGGCGTCGCGTCGAGTGCTGCGACCGCGGCAACGACCAAAGCCAGTAGTGCGACGAGCGCTCGTCGCGGCACGGTTCACGTACGGCGCGCCTGGCCGGCAAAGAAGGCACACCGCCCGAAGACGGCGATCGCCCGCTGGTTGGCTCTTCAGGTCGGCCCGAGCAAGCTGGTCGCATGCTCGAAGCGTCCCGCGAAGGCACGCAACGGCTGCGTCGCCCGTCACCGCAAGGGACACACATCGGCCTCTGCCCTGGCACCGGTCGCGATGCGCGCCGCCGCGGCACGGCCCGGAACGAAGTCCTCGCAGAGCGAAAAGGTCGCGCTTCGGCTTTCGACCGGCAAACGGATCTCATCTCTGCAGCTGATCCGCTCGTTCGACATCCCAACCGACGACCCGTCATACGAACGCCTGCTCAACTGGTCCTGGACCTACGACTCGGCGGTCGCGGCCACCGCGTTCTCCTCGGTCGGCCTCCAGGATCAGGCCGGTCGCCTGCTCGACCAGCTGGCGGCACTGCAGCGCAAGGACGGCTCGATCGAATACGCCTTCAACGTCCAGACCGGCGAAAGCAGCGGCACCGTCCGCGCCGGCTCGGTCGCCTTCGACGCGATCGCCTTCAGCGACTACGACTCCACTTTCGGCAGCACCCTCTACCTCGACAATGCCCGGCGCGCGGTCGACTACCTGCTTTCGCTGCGGGGCGAGGACGGACTCGTGCGCGGCGGCCCGGACGTCACCTGGGTCTCGACCCAGCACAACATCCTCACCCTGATCGCGCTGATGTCCCTTTCCCAGCAGCTGGAAGAACAGGGCGACGAAGGCGCCGCCGCCTACCGCGAAGCCGCTGCGGTAATCGCCAAGAGCATCGACTCGGAGCTCATCGTTCGCGATGGCGGCCTCGAGCACTTCCGCGAGGGGGTCGGCGACGAAGTCGTCCCGCTCGATACGCAGGCGCTCGGCATCATCTACGCCCGCTTCCTCGGCAACGACGACCTCGCCAAGCAGGTCTATGAGTACGCCCAGCAGAACTTCGCCATCGGCGGGCGCTCGATCGCTCTGTCGAGCAGAAAGGCGAGCTACAACATGACCTACCAAGCCGAAGGACCTTTCAGCGGTTACCGCCCCTACATCGGCAAGCGCGCGCCCGACGTCCTCTGGTTCGAGGGCACGGCAGAGATGCGCTTCGTCTCCACCTTCCTCGGCCAGCCGACCGAAGCACTCGACGCGAGCATGAACTCCTGGTGGGATGTCACCCGCAAGCAGAACCTCGCCCCCCTTGGCGCCGACCGCACGATCACCAACAGCCCCTACAACGAGTACCACGTCTGGCCGACCGCGGCCGCCGGAGCCTGGACGGTCCTCAGCGGCGCGGCGCAGGACACCGCCTGGGCGGATCCGTCACAGATCAACACGAGCGAACAGGCAGTGCTCCAACTCCTGCGCTGAACCCCACGCGGGCCGGGCCTTTGAAACTGGCCAGGTAGCCAGTACCATCCCGCGCCACGGTGCAACCAGCTGACCAGATCCCCCCGGCGGCAGAGGACCTCGACGAGCTGCTCGTCACCGAGCGGGAGCTCTGGCCCGACGGACCGCCGCACGGGGTCTTCAAACAGCTACGCAGCCAATGTCCCGTGCACTGGACCTCGCGCATCTCCGAGTTCCCCCGCTCGGCCGGCTACTGGTCGGTGACGAGCGCCGACGACGTTTACACGGTCAGCCGCGACTGGCAGACCTACTCCTCCGAAAAGGGCGGCATCGTCGCGGTCACCGCCAACTTCCCGCTGGAGCTGATGCGGGCGATGTTCATCGGCATGGACCCGCCGAAGCACGACCGGCTGAAGATGCTGTTTCAGGCCGGCTTCACGCCGCGGCGGATCGCCGCCCACGAGCCCGAGATCCGCGAGATCGTGATCGACGTGCTGGACCGTCTCGACGGCCGGGAGACGTGCGACCTGGTCGCCGACGTGGCGCAGCCGATCGTCTCCCGGGTGATCGGC
>DASYIY010000037.1:0-57081 GCA_035997045.1 Solirubrobacterales bacterium
GCGTCGATGTTAGAGGCGCGGCGGTCGAAACCGCTGGAGATTTACCTGCGTTTTAAGGCGTGAGCGTGGATTCGTCCGGCCGCGCAGGGGTAAACCCGTGAGCGTCGAAGGGGCAGCCCATGTTCGTGCGTAACAAGAGGCGCGGTAAAGCCGCGCGCCGCAAGCCGAAAGCTAAAGCCAAAGTCGCCAAGCGCGGGTTGCACCTACCGCAGGCGCTGGAGCAGCGCCACCTCGACCTGATCGGCCTCTTTCTAATCGCGACCGGGGTCTATCTGAGCTTTGTTCTCTTCTTTGGCTGGGAAGGGGGCAAGGTTGGCTACGGACTTGAAACCGCGCTGGTCTACCTCGTCGGCACGGTCGGGGCACGGATCTTCACCGTCCTGATGCTCCTCATCGGCGGGCTGCTGGTGACGGGAACGTCGATCTCGACCCTTTTCCGCGGCATCGGTCGCGGTACGCGCCGCCTCCTCCTCGGTAGTCGCGGGGCCGCCCAGACCGCGATCCAGACCCGTCGCGACCGCCAGGAGGAAAAGACCTTCGCCTTCGAGACCCAGGCCGGCCCGACGGACGTGATGAGCGCCTACCCCGAGGAGGACGACGTCGAGCCGACGGTTGCCCTGGTCGAGGAGCCCGAGCCAGAGCTGGAAGAGGTCGCGGAGGCAGTCACCGAGAGTTTCGATGCCGAGCTGGCGGCAATCGAGGCCGAGGAAGATGCCGTCGCGGTCGACCCGATCCCCGAGCCCGAGCAGGTCGCCCTGACCCCGCAGGGCAACAAGCGGGGCGTGACGATCTCCGAGGGCATCGATTACAAGCCGCCGCCGGCCAAATCCCTGGAACGGGGCAAAGGCGACAAGGGCGTCGACCCGCGCGATCACGAGATCGTCGGCCGCAAGCTGGTAGAGACGCTCGCCCACTTCAAGGTCGAGGCGAAGATCGTCGGCATCGTCAGCGGCCCCCACGTCTCTCGCTACGAATTGCGCCTCGCTCCCGGCACCAAGGTGAAGAAGGTGACCGAGCTCTCCAACGACCTCGCCTACGCGTTGGCCTCGACCGACATCCGCATCCTCGCGCCGATCCCCGGCAAGCAAGCGGTCGGCGTCGAGGTTCCCAACGCGCGCCGTCGCATCGTCCGTCTCGGCGACATCTACTCCGCCCGTCCCGAGAAGACCTCACCGCTGGTCGCCTGGCTCGGCAAGGGCATCGACGGCAACCCCGTCTGGACCGATCTGGCGAAGATGCCGCACGTGCTCGTCGCCGGCACCACCGGCTCGGGCAAGTCGGGCTGCGTCAACGCGATCCTCTCCTCGATCCTGATGCAGGCATCGCCCAACGACGTGCGCCTCGTCTTGGTCGACCCCAAGCAGGTCGAGCTCAACCACTACGAGAACGTGCCGCACCTGCTGACCCCGGTGGTCACCTCGCCGCGCCTTGCCGCCAACGTCCTCGCCAACCTGATCGGCGAGATGGAGAGCCGCTACGGGATCATGGGCAAGGCCCGGGCACGCAACCTCGGCGAGCTCAATCGGGCCCGCGCCAAGGCGGGTGAACCGCCGCTGCCGCACATCCTCTGCGTGATCGACGAGCTCGCGGACCTGATGATGGTCTCCCCGGCCGAGGTCGAGGACTCGATCATTCGCCTGGCGCAGAAGTCGCGCGCCACCGGGATCCACCTCGTGCTGGCCACGCAGCGCCCCTCGACCGACATCATCACCGGCACGATCAAGGTCAACATCCCGGCCCGGATCGCCTTTGCCGTCTCCTCGCAGACCGACTCGCGGGTGATCCTCGACCAGGGTGGGGCGGAGGCCCTGCTGGGGCAGGGAGACATGCTCTTCCGCGGCGCCGGCACCTCGAAGCTGCAGCGGATCCAGGGCGCTTTCATCACCGAGGACGAGATCGCCCGGATTACGGGTCACTGGGCCAAGCAGGGCGAGCCCGAATTCGAGGCCGAGCTGCTCGAGGTCGTGGCCGAGAAGGGCATCGAAGCCGAGGGCGACTACGACCCCGACAGCGACGACCTGCTCGATGAGGCGATCCGCGTCGTGGTCGAGACCGAAACCGCCTCGGTCTCGATGATCCAGCGCCGCCTGCGGGTCGGCTACACGCGCGCCGGCCGCCTCATCGACATGCTCGAGCGCCGCGGCGTGATCTCCGGCTACGAAGGCTCGAAACCGCGCCAGGTCCTGATTACGGCGGCCGACATGGCGCGGCTCACGGGGGGCGGCGGCGAGCCGCAGGAGTCCGCCGCCGAGACCCCGACCGCAGTGCCGGAGTAGCCCCAGCCGTCGATTTCCGCTGGACCTACCGCCCGTGGGTAGGACAATGGGCTGATGGACGGTCCGATCGGCAACGTCTTCCGCGAGGCGCGCAACCGGCGCAAAATCGACCTTTCCGAGGTCGAGGCCGCGACTCGGATCCGGGTCCGCTACCTGCGTGCGATCGAGAACGAGGAGTGGAATGTCCTCCCCGGTGGCGTCTACACCCGTGGCTTCATCCGCACCTACGCCTCGTTCCTGGGGCTGGACGGGGAGCGGCTCGCCGACGATTACCGCAAGCAGGTCGAAGGCAGCCGACGCGGCCCCATGCCCGAGCCTGTTGCGGCGTCGCCCCCTCCGCGTCGCTCTGACCGTGGCTGGTCGGCAAGGCACGGCGGCTGGCTCGCGGTTGCCACGGTCCTGGCCGTCGCCGTGCTCGCGATCGTCGCCATACCCGGCGGGGGAGGGGGAGGCGGCGGCGGCGCCTCACAGAGCAAGCCTCCCCGCCAAGGTCATCGCCACAAAGAGCCTCCCGCCCGAACCGTCAACCGCGGTGTCTCGGTGCGTCTCGCCGCCAGTGCAGAAGTCTGGGTCTGCGTGCTCGATGCGCGCGGCAAACCGCTGGTCGACGGCCAGATCCTCGAAACGGGAGCCGAAGAAGGCCCCTTCCGCTCCGGTAGCTTCACGGTCTCATTCGGCAACGGGGAGGTCTCGATGCTCATCGATGGCAGGGAAGCTGAAATTCCGACAACGTCCAGCCCGATCGGGTACTCGATCGATTCCTCCGGCGGTCTGACCGAACTCGACGAAGCGGAACGGCCGAGCTGTACATGAGCGATACGGTTGAGGTTCGGGCAGGGATAGTCGTCACCGGGACCGAGGTTCTGACCGGCCGGATCGCCGACCGCAACGGTCCCTGGATCTCCGAACAGCTGGCGGATCTCGGCGTCGACGTCGCCCACATTCTCGTCGTCGGCGACCGCCCGGACGATCTCGAGGCAGCGCTGCGCTTCATGGCTGCGGAGGGGATGGACCTGATCGTCACATCGGGCGGCCTCGGCCCGACCGCCGACGACCTCACCGGCGAGGTGGTTGCCCGCTTCGCCGGGCGTGAGCTGGTCCTTGACGAGGAAATGGAAGAGAAGATCGCGACGATTCTGCGCAACTTCGCCCGCCGCTTCGACTTCGACGAGGAGGCGGTGCGCGAGTCCAACCGCAAGCAGGCGATGGTGCCCGAGGGCTCGATTCCGCTCGACCCGATCGGCACCGCGCCCGGTCTCGTCGTCCCGGCCGGGGAGAGCGCGGTGGTGGTTCTGCCCGGCCCGCCGCGCGAGCTGCAGCCGATGTGGCCGGCGGCGCTGGCCACCGAGCCGCTGCGCAATTTGCTGCAGCGCGCCTCGCCGCTGCATGGCTACACCTTGCGCATGTTCGGCATCCCAGAGTCGGAGATCGCCAAGAGCCTGCGCGAGATCGAGGCCGAGGGGATCGCCCTGCCCGAGGTCGAGATCACCACCTGCCTGCGCCGCGGCGAGATCGAGATCGACGTGCGCTATCGCGAGGAGGGAGCGGCCACCGCCGACGCGGTTCGGGCGGCGCTGGCCGAGCGCCACCCGCGCCATCTCTTCAGCCTCGACGGCGAGACGATCGACTCGCAGGTAGCTGGCCTGCTGGCCGGGCACCGACTGGGCCTGGCCGAGTCGTGCAGCGGCGGCCTGCTGGCGGCGCGAATCACCAACCTGCCAGGCGCATCGGCATATATGGCGGGGGGAGTCGTCTCTTACTCGAACGGGGCGAAGGCGGCGCTGCTCGGCGTCGATCCCGAGCTGATCGCGGCCAAGGGGGCCGTCTCGGCCGAGGTGGCAGCGGCGATGGCGCTTGGCGCGCTGGAGCGCTTCGAGGCCGATGTCGCGGTCTCGATCACCGGCATCGCCGGCCCCGACGGCGGCAGCGAGGAGAAGCCGGTCGGCTACGTCTGCTTCAACGCCCGCCTCGCCGGCGGCACGGCGATCGCCCGCGAGCACGTCATCCCCGGCGGGCGCGCCGACATTCGCGAACGCTCGGCCCTGGTCGGCATGCACCTGCTCCGCATCCTGCTCAGCGGCGCCGAGGCGCCGCTCTAGGCACTCTGCCGGGACGCTTTCGCCACACCCGGGCGTTGTTGCGTGCGCCGGCGCCCCGTAGCGTGGTCGAAGATGCCGAAGGAGAAGCCGAAAAGCCAGCGATCCCGGCTGTTCGTGGCGCTGGACCTGCCCGAGGCCGTCCGCGATCGGATCGCGGGCTGGAGCGGGGACGAGCTCAGCGACCCTGCGCTGCGGCCAGTCCCGCGCGAGTCGCTCCACATCACGCTCGCCTTCCTCGGCTATATGCCGGAGCGGGATATCGGCTGCCTGGAGAAGGTCGTGGAAGGCATCGAGGCACCGGCACCGCTCGTTCGGCTCGAGGATCCGGTGGCCAAGCCCTCGCCGAGACGGCCGCGGCTCTTCGCCCTTCCGGCCGACTCCCCGGATACCGTCGTCCTGCAGAAAATCTTGGAGGAGCGTCTGGTCGTGGAGCGCCTCTACAAGCCCGAGAAGCGCCCGTTTTGGCCCCACGTCACGGTTGCCAGGGTCAAGTCCGGTGGCCGGCGGCCGGAGGGATCGGGGACCGTCGCGAGGCAGCCGGGAAAGCTGCCGGCAGAGCTCTTATCGCCCGTTCTAGGCGTCCGGTTGACGCTCTACCGTTCCGAACTCCAGCCGCGTGGTGCGCGATACACCTCGCTGGCGCAAGTCGAGCTGTCCGAAGACGGGCGGCAGTGAGGTGAGAGAACAGATGGCAGACAAAAAGGTGGCTTTGAACGAGGTCTCGGCGAAGGAAGCCAAGGCCAAGGACGCGGCTCTCGAGGCTGCGGTAACCCAGATCGAGCGCGACTTCGGCCAGGGCTCGCTGATGCGGCTCGGCGCCGAGAGCGCTCTGCCGGTCGAAGCGATTCCGACCGGCGCCCTCGCGCTCGACCTCGCGCTCGGCATCGGTGGTGTGCCCCGCGGTCGGATGGTCGAGATCTTCGGCCCCGAGTCCTCGGGGAAGACAACGCTGATCTACCACGTCATCGCCGAGGCCCAGGCGAGGGGGGGAGTCTGCGTCTTCATCGACACCGAGCACGCGATGGACCCAATCTACGCGCGGGCGATCGGCGTCGACACCGATGAGCTCTTGGTCTCTCAGCCCGACTACGGCGAGCAGGCACTGCAGATCGCCGACCGCCTGATCGCCTCCGCGGCGATCGACGTGATCGCGATCGACTCGGTCGCGGCGCTGACGCCAAAGGCCGAGCTGGACGGCCAGATCGGCGACCAGACCGTTGGCCTGCAGGCGCGCCTGATGTCGCAGGCGATGCGCAAGCTCGCCGGCAACCTCAACCGCACCAACACCGTCTGCCTCTTCACCAACCAGATCCGCGAAAAGGTCGGTGTCCAGTTCGGCTCGCCGGAGACCCAGCCGGGAGGACGGGCGCTGAAGTTCTACGCCTCGCAGCGGCTCGATATCCGCCGCATCGAGACCCTCAAGGACGGGACCGAGGCGGTCGGCAACCGGGTGCGAGTGAAAGTCGTCAAGAACAAGGTGGCGGCGCCGTTTCGCCAGGCCGAGTTCGAGATCGAGTACGGCCAGGGGATCTCGCGCGAAGGCGAGCTGCTCGACTTCGGCATCGAGCACGACATCGTCCGCAAGTCGGGGGCCTTCTTCTCCTACGGCGAGACACGGCTCGGACAGGGGCGCAACAACGCCAAGCAGTTCCTGCTCGAGAACCCCGAGATCGCCAGTGAGATCGAGGCCAAGATCAGGACCGCGCTCGGCATCGGCAGCGAGGCTCCGGCCGAGCCCGAGGCAGCGCCGGTTGTGGAGGCGCAGGCTGCCTGACGGCACCTGCGTCCCAGTGGATAGGATCACGGCCGCATGAGCAACGAAACCCTGTTTTTTGTTTGCGGGATCGCGCTCGCGGTCTCCGCGGTGCTGGTCGGCTTCGTCGGCCTGCGGGTGAAGAATTTCCCCGGCAAAGCCGCGCCTTTCATCGCCCTGGGCTTCATCGCCCTGATCGGCGCCACGGCTACGTTCGCCGTGCTGCACGCCCAGGACGAGGAAGAGGCAAAGGCGGCCGAGTTCTCGAGCGCGAACGAAGAGATCACCAAAGAGGAGGCCTCTCCGACCGAAGGCAAAGGCAAGAAAGCGCCGGCGCCGAAGCCCGAAGCGGCCGCCAAAGGACCCGGTGGCACCCTGCAGCTCGCCGCCTCGCCCACTGACCTTGCCTTCGACAAGAAAAGCCTGACCAGCAAGCCGGGCAAGGTGACGATCGACTTCAACAACCCGGCGGCGCTCGAACACAACGTCGCGATCGAGCAGAACGGCGAAGAGATCGCCACCTCCGAAACGCTTGCCGAAGGCAAGACATCGGTCAGCGCCGATCTTGCCCCCGGCACCTACACCTTCCTCTGCACGATCCCCGGTCATGCCGAAGCAGGCATGGAAGGAACGCTCGCAGTCAAGTAGCCGGTAGCCCCGTTCGGGCGCTAACCTCGGCAGCATGAGGAGCGGTAAGCGGTACCACGTCACTACGTTCGGCTGTCAGATGAACGTGCACGATTCCGAGCGGATGCAGGGGATGCTCGAGTCGCTTGGCTACGAAGAGGCCGAGAGCCGCGAGGGCGCCGACCTGATCCTCTTCAACACCTGCTCGATCCGCGAGTCGGCCGACAACCGCTTCACTGCCCACCTGGGCGAGGCGAAGCGGCTCAAGTCCGAAAACCCTGGGCGGGTGGTGGGGGTCGGCGGCTGCTGGGCGCAGTCGGTCAAGGACGAGGTCTTTCAGCGCTTCCCCTTCGTCGACGTCGCCTTCGGGCCGGGCCAGATCCACAAGCTGGCCGAGTTCCTCAATTCCGACTCGCTCAGCGCTCAGGGCTACTTCGAGTTCGAGGACTTCTCAGGCCACCTGCCTACCCGGCGCCTGCGCGAGTTCCAGGGCTGGCTACAGGTCTCGCAGGGTTGCAATTGCAAGTGCGCCTACTGCATCGTGCCCTCGACCAGGGGCCGCGAGGTCAGCCGCGACCCGGCGGAGTTGCTCGCCGAGGCCCAGGCGCTCGCCGCCGACGGCGTGCGGGAGATCACGCTGCTGGGGCAGAACGTGAACAGCTACGGGCGGGATTTGCCGAGCGAGGCCCGGATCGGCTTCGCCGAGCTGTTGGCGCGGGTAGACGCGGTCGACGGCATCGACCGGATCCGCTACACGAGCCCACACCCGAAGGACATGAAGGAGGACGTGATCCGCGCCCACGCAGAGCTGCCGGCCGTCTGCGAGCACATCCACCTGCCGTTGCAATCGGGCTCCAGCGCCGTGCTCAAACGAATGCGCCGCACCTACGACCGCCAGCGCTACATGGATCGCGTCTCGCTGATCCGCGAGCACATCCCCGACTGCGCGATCACCACCGACATCATCGTCGGCTTCCCCGGCGAGAGCGAGGCCGACTTCGAGCAGACGCTGGAAGTGGTCGACGAGGTCGGTTACGACAGCGCCTTTACCTTCATCTTCTCGCCACGGCGCGAAACCGAGGCGGCCGAGTTCGGTGAGCAGATTCCCCACCCGGTCAAGGTCGAGCGCATGGAGCGGCTGGTCGCGCTGGTCCAGAGGCGCGCCGCAGAGAAGGCGCAGCGGTTCGTCGGGCGCGAGATCGAGGTCTTGGTGGAGGGCACCAGCCGAACCGACGCGACGCGCCTGCGCGGGCGCAGCCGCCACAACAAGGCGGTCAACTTCGAGGGAACCGCGATGGCCGGCGAGCTTGTCGAGGTGGAGATCGTAAAAGCCACATCGCAGACGCTGATGGGCACCGAGAGACTGCTCAGCCGCTCGGCATAGGTGTCTGTAGTCGCGATATTTGGGCCGACCGGCGTGGGCAAGACCGGCGTCGCGATTGAGCTTGCCGAGAAGCTTCGGGAGCGCGGCGATGACCCGGTGGCGATCTCGTGCGATGCGCTTCAAGTCTACGAGGGGCTCTCGGTCCTCACTGGGGTCGCCACGGCCGCCGAGCGGGAGAAGCTCGAGCACAAGCTGGTTGGGTTCGTGCCGATCACCGAGGCATTCAACGTTGGGAACTACATGCCGCTGGCGCACGCTGAGATCGATGCGGCACTCGAAGCGGGACGGCGGCCGATCGTCGTGGGGGGGACCGGTCTTTATCTGCGAGCGGCCTTGGCTGAGCTTTCCCTGGTGAAGGCACCGCCTGAAGCTAAGAACTCGGAGCTGTGGTCCCCTGAGACGCGGCACCCGACGACCATCTTTGGGCTCGACATGGACCGGGAGAAACTCTACGAGCGGATCGATGCGCGCACTGAAGCGATCGTCGCGGCCGGGGCGGGCGACGAGGTCATACGAGCCGAGGCGGCGGGCCCATCGCGGACAGCGCGCAAGGCCCTGGGCTTCGATGAAGTCCTAGCCGGCGATGTGGAGCTGATGAAGAAGCGCTCGCGTAACTACGCCCGTCGCCAGCTGACCTGGATGCGCAAGATCCCGAACCTGCGCTGGATCGACCGCACCGGGCGGCTCGATGCCGCCATAGCCGCCGAAATCGCCAACCAAGTCCGCTGACACCGCCTTTAGGCGTCCCATTGGACTACTAAAGGCGAAGTCAGCGGATGTGGGTCGGACAATAGGCTCCCGGTCATGAGATTCGAGAAGTGGCAGGCGCTGGGGAACGATTACTTGATCGTCGAGGCAGAGGGGCTGCCTTGGGAGCTGACCCCGCCGCGGGCTCGGCGCCTTTGCGATCCGCATTTCGGGATCGGTGCCGACGGGGTGCTGCTGCTCTCACGCAGCGATAACCCCGACTTTGTCGCCGAGTTGAGGATCTTCAATCCGGACGGCTCCGAGGCTGAGCTCTCCGGCAATGGGGCACGGGAGGCGATCCTCTACCTGCGCCGCAGTGGCTGGACCGACGCAGATACCTTCTCGATCGGCACGGCGGCGGGCCCGATCACGCCGACAATCACCTCCGAGCGGACCTGCTCGGTCGAGATGGGGCGGGCTTCGACGACTTCCAAGGACTTTCCGTCCGGACCGTCGGACGGCTCCGCATCGCTGAATGCCGGGGGTCGAGAGTGGCCCTTCCAGCACGTCTCGATCGGCAACCCTCAGTGCGCGATCGAAGTCAGCGAGGGACTGGAGGACCTGAACCTCGGCGAGATCGGACCGCCGATCGAAGGCCACGAACTCTTTCCGAATCGGACCAACGTCTCGTTCTTCTCGGTCGATGGCAGCAGGGTGCGGGCGCGGATCTTCGAGCGCGGCGTGGGGGAGACGCTCTCCTCCGGCACGGGCGCCAGCGGCGCGGCGGTCTCCGCCTTCCTGCGTGGCGCGCCGAGCCCGATTACGGTCGAACTCGACGGCGGTGAGCTCGAGGTCGAGATCTCGCCCGAGCTCGACGTAACTCTCAGCGGCTGGGCCGAGCCGATCTGCTCCGGCGAGCTTTCGGCCGAGACGGTCGCCGCGCTCGCCGAGCTGGACGGCTAGATTTCCGCGCCGATGGGAATCTCGGATCCGTCCAAGCGGCTGGAGGCAATGCCTCCCTACATGTTCCAGGAGCTGGAGCGACGCATCGCCGACAAGCGCGCTGCCGGCATCGACGTGATCAGCCTCGGCATCGGCGATCCCGACGAACCGACCTACCCACACGTGGTTTCCGCGATGCAGGAGGCGGTGGTCGAGAACGGCAACCAGAAGTACCCGAGCAACCGCGGGCGAGAGGAGTTCCGCCGGGCCTTCGCCGACTTCTACGACCGTCGCTTCGGGGTCGCGATCGACCCCGAAAACGAGGTGATCCCGGCGATCGGCGCCAAGGAGTGCATCTACAACCTCTGCTTCGCCTTCCTCGACCCGGGCGACGTCGCGCTCGCCTCCGATCCCGGCTACCCCGTCTACACCGGCGGCCCGATCCTCGCCGGCGCGAGCGCCGAGCTGCTGCCGCTGGTGCCGGAGCTGGGCTTTGCCCCGGATCTAAGCGCCATCCCCGCCGACGTCGCCGCCAGGGCGCGGCTGATGTTCGTCAACTACCCCAATAACCCGACCGGCGCCACCGTCCCCGAGGGCTTCTTCGAGATGGTCGTCTCCTTCGCCCGCGAGCACGAGATCCTCGTCGTCCACGACAACGCCTACTCGGAGACGACCTACGACGGCTACGTCGCACCGAGCTTCCTCGCCACCCCCGGTGCCAAGGAGGTCGGGGTCGAGGTCTTCTCGCTCTCCAAGGGCTTCAACATGACCGGTTGGCGCTGTGCCGCGATCCTCGGCAACGCCGAGGCGGTGCAGACCTACTGGCGGCTGAAGACCAACGTCGACTCGGGCCTCTTCGAGGCGGTTCAGATGGCCGGCGTCGCCGCCCTGCAGGGACCCAAGGGTCCGCTGGAGCGGATGAATGAAACCTATGTCCGCCGCCGCGACCTGGTGGTCAATGCGCTGCGCGAGATCGGAGTCGAGGTCAGCGCGCCGAAGGGCACGATCTACGTTTGGGCGCCGGTCCCCGAAGGCCACACCTCGACCTCCTTCTCCGAGCTGGTCCTCGAAGACGCGGCCGTGGTCGTCTCACCCGGCTCGATGTACGGCCCCAGCGGCGAGGGCTTCTTCCGCATCTCGCTCACTACGCCGGACGACCGCATCGCCGAGGCGGTCGAGCGGATGCGGAAATACCTCAGCTAGAGGCAGCAGCCTCTTCGCGCTCGGCGCGCTTTTCCCAGTAGCGGTTGAGGCCACGCCACTGGTACTGGGGCGGCACCGCTTGCAGGAGCTCCTCTGCGGCTTCTGGGCCGAGGCTTTTCGCGACCATGGCGCGGTGGTGGCGCTCGTAGTCCTCCTCGGAGAATTCTCGGGCCAGGCCGGCCTCTTCGCGCAGGCGCTTGCGGACGATCTCGAGGTGCCCGGCCGGATCCTCGATCGCGCCGAAGTGGGTGAGGGCGAGGCGCTCGGGGCGCCAGGATTCGACGATCGCGATCGAGTCGAGCCAGGTCTCGATGTCGATGTCCGGAGGCGGGGTCGGGGGGACGACCAGGTCCGAGGAAGGGATCAGCACGGCGGCAACGTCGCCGACAAAGGCGGTGCCGCTCTCCTTGTGGAAGTAGCAGACGTGGTGCGAGGCATGGCCCGGCGTGTAGGCGACCCGCATGCCGAAGACGTCCTCGCCGCCGGACAGCGGCTTCACGTTTGCCTCCGGCACCGGCACGATCTCACCCCAGAGGCGCTCCATCTGGTCGCCGTAGAGGCGCTCGGCGCTGGCGAGGAGCTTCGAGGGGTCGATCAGGTGCGGAGCGCCGCGCTCGTGGACGTAGACCTCGAGCTCGGGCCAGCGCCGCACCAGGGCTCCTGTCGCCGCAGCGTGGTCGAGGTGGATGTGGGTGAGCAGCAATGCTCGCGGCCTCTCGTCGCCGAGCGCCTCCAGCAGCGTCCCCATCGAGGACTGCGGGCCGGGATCGACCAGCAGTCCGTCGACCTCCCAGCAGCCGATCACGTGCGGCCGCCCGAGGTGCATGACGTCGATGTTGCGCATGGGCTAGCCCTTCAGGCGACTGGATCGGGAAAGCGCTCGTCGGCAGCGAGCGTGTCGCGCATACCCACGTCCATGCCACGCGGCGAGTAGCCGAGCTCTCGACTTGCCTTCTCATGGCTCGCCCAAAAGGTGACCCCGTCGGCGGAGGAGATCAGCTCGCGCAGGTTCGGCGGCTGGCCCATCAGCTTGCCGACCAAGGGCCCGACCGGCGTCAATGCCTTCATCACCGGCGTCGGCAGCGCTCGTTTGGGGGCCTTGCGGCCGCTGAGCGAGGCCATCGTCTCGACCGCCTCCCGCATCGTCGTCGCCGGGCCGCTGATCACGTAGGTCTCGCCGACCGTGCCCTTGTCGAGGGCGAGCAGGATCCCCGCGGCGATGTCCTCGACGTGGGTGAGGCAGATGCCGAGGTCGGGAAAGGGAAGCATGAAAAGGCGTCCGGCGAAGAATTCCTTGAGCAGATCCGCGATCTGCGAGGTGTCGCCAGGACCATAGACGCCGCCGGGCTGGACGATGACGCCAGGGAGGCCGTCCTCGCTCATCATCCGCTTCGCGATCTTATGCCCCTCGAGCTTGGTCTCCTCGTAGTAGGAGGTGAATTCCTTGCCGGGGTGCTCATAGCTCTCATCGACGACTTTGCCGTGCGTGTTGCCGAAGATGCCGACCGTGGAGACGTAGACGACCTTCGCCACCTTGGCCTCGAGCGCTGCTTGCAGCACGCGCTCGGTGCCGCGCACGTTGGCCTCGTACATCGCCGGGTGCTGCTTGGCCGGGATGCCGACCTCGTACATCGCCGCCGCGTGGATCAGGGCGTCGCAGCCTTCCATCCCCTTGCGCAGGGCCTCCGCATCGCCGAGGTCGCCGCTGACCAGCTCGCAGCCGAGCTCGGTGAGCTTCGTCGCTTTCGCCGGTGTCCGGACCAGGCAGGCGACCTCGTCGCCGCGGGCGCGCAGCTGGCGCACGACCTCGCCGCCGATGAACCCCGTTCCTCCCGTGACGAAGACCTTCACGGCGCTAAGCCTATCCGCACAAGGGCCCGCCCTACAATCGGACGAGATGGAACGGTCGAGGAACGGACGCAAGGCGCAGACCGACTACAAGGCGGCGAGCGCCGGCGTCGCCAATCCTCGCGCGCGCCAGCGCGCCCTGGCGATCGGCATCACGACGGGCAAGGAGGAGGGGGACCCGCTCGCCGAGCTGAAGGAGCTGCTGCGCACGGCCGGGGTTGCCACTGCCGGCGACGCTGTACAGCAGCGCGAGAAGCCCGATCCCGATCGCTACGTCGGCCGCGGCAAGCTGACTGAGCTGAAGGAGCAGATCGCCGCCTGCGACGCCAACCTGGTCGCCTGCGACGACGAGCTGGCGCCGCGCCAGGAGCGCAATCTCGAGGAGGCGCTCGGCGTGCCGGTGATCGACCGCACCGCGGTGATCCTCGACATCTTCGCCGACCACGCCCACTCGGCCGAGGGCAAGCTGCAGGTCGAGCTGGCCCAGCTCGAATACAACATGGCTCGCATGCGGGGGCTCTGGACCCACCTCGAGCGCCTCGGCGCCGGCCGCATGGACGGCGGCATCGGCACCAGGGGTCCGGGAGAGAGCCAGATCGAGACCGACCGCCGCCTCGCCCGCGACCGGATCGCGGCGCTGCGGCGGCGGCTGGTGCGGCTCGAGCGCAACCGCGGCGTGATGCGGGCGCGGCGCGACGGCACCTCGCTACCGCGGGTCGCGCTCGCCGGCTACACCAACGCCGGCAAGTCGACGCTGCTCAACGCGCTGACCGGGGGCGAGAACGGCGTCGAGGTGGGGGGGCAGCTCTTCCACACCCTCGATCCGACCACCCGCAAGATCGAGCTCTCCGGCCGCGACTACCTGCTGACCGACACCGTCGGCTTCATCGAGAAGCTGCCGCACCAACTGGTCGAGGCGTTCAAGGCGACGCTTGAGGAGACCGTGCTCGCCGACCTGATCCTCCACGTCGTCGATGCCGCCTCCTCGGAGCAGCGCCAGCTCGCCGACATGCGGGCGGTCGACGGGGTGCTGGAGGAGATCGGTGCCGGCGAGGGACCGCGACTGCTCGTCCTCAACAAGGCCGACCTGCTGTCGGCGGACGAGCGCGGCGAGGTCCTCTTGCGCCACCCCGACGCGGTGCTCGTCTCCGCCCTCGACGGTGCCGGCCTGGACGGGCTGCGCCAGCGGATCGAGCGGGCCTTCGAAGACACTCTCGCCGAGGTCGAGCTGCTGGTCCCGTACTCGCAGGGGGGACGCTTGCACGAACTGCATGAGGTCGCCGGAGACCTCGAGCGCACCGAGCGCGACGACGGCGTCCTCGTCCGCGCCAAGGTCCCGAGGGCGGAGCTGCACCGCTTCGAGGACCTCGCGGTCGTCTAGGGTTGCCGCCCGTGCAACTTCCGATCTCCAAGCTGCAAGACGACGCCGTGATGCCGACGCGGGCGCACGACGGCGACGCCGGGCTGGACCTCTACGCGCGCGAGTCGGCCCACATCGGGCCGGGTGAGCGGTGGAGCGTCGGCACCGGGGTGGCGGTCGAGATTCCGCCTGGTCATGCCGGGCTGGTGCTGCCGCGCTCGGGACTGGCGAAGAAGCACGGCATCACCCTGGTCAACGCTCCCGGCTTGATCGACTCCGGCTACCGCGGCGAGCTGCGGGTGCTGCTGCTGAACACAGACCCTGCGGAGACCTTCCGGGTCCAGCCCGGCGACCGGATCGCGCAGCTGGTGATCTCGCCGGTCGTGCTCGCCGAGCCGGTCGAGACGGCAACGCTGGCCGAGTCCGCCCGCGGCGGCGGCGGCTTCGGCTCCAGCGGGCGCTAAGCGGAAAGGGCGGCGCGGCGGGCCGACTCGTGGGCGGCGCGCTCGAGGCCGTCATCGAGTGGCTCCAGCTGCGGCCGGTCGCCGTAGCGGCGCTCCAGGGCAAGCGAGATCAGGTGGTCGGCGAGCCAGGTATTCTTGGGCAGCAGCGGCCCGTGCAAATAGGTGCCGACCAGGTTGTCGCGGCGCACGCCCTCGAGTCCGTCCTCGCCGTTGTTGCCGAAGCCCTCGAGCACGCGGCCGAGCGGCTCGGCGCCAGGGCCGAGCCGGGTGCGCCCACCGTGATTCTCGAAGCCGGCCACAGTCTGCGGCCCGCTGCCGAGATCGACCTCGATCGCGACGTTGCCGATCAGCCGCGGTCCGCTCGTGCGCACGGTCTCCAGATCGGCAATGCCCAGCCCCGGCAGGCGCTCCTCGCCCAATTCGTAGCTGTGGCCGAGCAGCTGGTAACCCCCGCAGACCGCGAGCACTACGGCGCCGTCGTCCGCGGCCGCGGCGAGTGCCCCGCCCTTGCTCTCGACCATGTCCGCGGCGACGGCGCGCTGGTCGCGGTCCTGACCGCCGCCGATGTAGACGAAATCGTGAGCACCGGGATCGAAGCGATCGCCCGGACCGGCCGCCGCGTACTCGAAGCCGATTCCGCGCCACTCGCAGCGTCGCCGCAGGAAGATGATGTTGCCGCGATCTGCGTAGATGTTCATCTGCTCGGGGTAGAGCGCCAGCAGCCGCAGCTCCATCAGGATTCCTTCTCGAGCAGGACCACGGTCGAGCCGACGTGGGCCTCGGTGGCCGGGATCTGACGCCGGCCGGCCGGCTGCAGGCCCACCTCCAGCGCCTCGGCTTCCAGGGCCTCGGCCGAGAGAACCTGCAGCTCGACCTCGTTCAGCTCGTCGCTCATGTTGCCGTCGGGGTCGACGGTCTGCCGCAGGCGCCGCAGCAGGATCGAGTCCTCATCGACGACCGGCTCCAGGGGCAGGCTGGAATAAATCCAGCCTTCGACCTGGCGCACGTCGGGCAAAGGCGGCAGGGAGCCTTCGGGGAAGCTGGCCGGCATCTCCTCGACGATCGCGAAGGCCGCCTGCGCGCCCGGTTTCATGTTGTGGACAGCGCAGGCCAAGCAGGCGATCCGCGCCTCGCTGTCGTCGAGCAGCTGAATCAACTGCATCGGCGCCAGCACGAGGCCGAAGCGAGTGGCGAAGAAGTCGAGGTCGCGGACGTCGATGTGCTCCGCGTCGGCGCTGTTTCCCCAGCCCCTTTCCCAGACGGCTTCGACCAGCTCGCGGTCCCGGTCGAGGCCGATCACCAGGTGGGCCCCGCGCTGGGCCAGGTGCAACGTCACCCGGCCGGCACCGCAGCCGAGCTCCATGATCGGCTCTTCCTCTCCGAGCGCATCGGCGAGCTCCTCCCAGAGGGGCAGGTCGGCCGTGTAGCCGCCGCACTCGACTTCGTGCCAGATCAGCTCGCTCAACGCCAGAACTCCTTGACCAGCCCGCGATCTGCGAGCAGCTTGCGCAGCTCGAGCATGGCGGTATAGGTGGGCAGGGCGAAGAGGCGGCCCGAGGCAGAGGCGAGGGCGCGGTCGAGCGAGGGTCCGATCGCCGGAACGACCTCGATCGCCGCGCCGGGCCAGCCCGCGTATTTCAGCCGCAGGGCCATCTCCGGCGCCCGCGTACCAGCGCAGATCACTCGTCGCACAGCACCCTCGAGCAGCTCGAAGTCGGCGTCCCAGACCCAGGAGATGTCGCGCCCGTCGGCGATCCGGTCATTGAGCCCAATCCAGAGGTCGAGCCCGTCGTCGCCGGCCTCGAGCAGCAGCGTGCGCAGGACCTCGTTGGCGCCGGCGGGGTTCTTGATCAAGAGAATCGAGAGCTGGGTGCCGGCCACGTCGATCGTCTCGACCCGGCCGAACGCGGGCCGCATCGCGGCCAGGGCGGGGGGGATCCGCGCTGGCGCCACGCCGAGCTCGAGCGCCGCGGCGACGGCAGCGAGCGCGTTGTAGACGTTGTAGAGGCCGGGCAAGGGCAGCTCCAGCCGCATCTCGCCCGCCGGCGTGCGCAGCGTCACCCGCGAGCCCTCCATGCCGCGCAGTTCGATCGCCGTCGCGGCCACGCTGGGCGCCGGCCGGGTGGCGCCGCAGTTGGGGCACGAGTAGTGGCCGAGGTGGCCGACAAAGGCGCGCTCGTAGACGTAGCGGTGTTCGCAGCGCCGGCAGTGCATGGCATCGAAGGCGTGCTGGAGCTCGGGCAGAGCCTGCGAGGCATCCTCGATGCCGAAGTAGGCGATCCCGTCGCGAGGCTCGCCGGCATCGTCGCGGCCGAGGTCGGCGATCGCCGGATCGTCGGCGTTGAGCACGAAACGCGTGCGCCCCGCCCTTGCCGCGACGGTCTTTGCCCAATCCTCGGCCAGGGTCTCCATCTCCCCATAGCGGTCGAGCTGATCGCGGAAGAGGTTGCCAAGCACCATCACGGAAGGATCGAGCTGCGCCGAGACCTGCGAGAGCCAGGCCTCGTCGACCTCGAAGAGGCCCTCGTGACCGCGTTGCTCGAGCAGCGCGGTTGCGACGCCCCAGGTCATATTCGATCCCGCCCGGTTGTGAACCGGCCGGCGGCCGGCGGCCTCGAGCACGGCGGCGATCATCCCTGCCGTCGTCGTCTTGCCGTTGGTCGCGCTGATCACCGTCGTGCCGCGGTCCAGCCGCTTGCCGAGCCGGCGCAGCGCCTCGGGTTCCAGGCGCAGGAGCACCCGCCCCGGCAGCGTCGTACCGCCGCCGCGACCGCTGACGCGGCTTGCCGCACCGATCGCCCGGGCCGCGGTCAGCTTGACGCCGAAGAGCGCCCCGTTCGAGCGCCGAGCGCGATCCTCGCTGGGCGCCAAGGCGGTCAAGCCCCGGCCGCGGGCGGCACGAGAACGCTGAGGGCGCGCGGCAGGACCCGCAGCGAGGCGGGAAGATCGGTGAGGTGCTCGCCGTCGGCGAAGACGGGAAAGGGCCGGCTGGCGGTCAATTCCAGCTGCGGTGCCCGGAAGACGCGCACCTCGTCCTCGTCAACGTGGGTGCCCTTGAACACCTTCGGCAGGTTACTCACGAAGCGCAGCTTGCCGACCTCGCCGACGGTGACGATGTCGAACTCGCCGTCGTCGAGCTCGGCGCCGGGGGCGATGAACATGCCGCCTCCGAAAGCGCGGCTGTTGGCGACGGAGACCGAGTAGCCGGTGAAGCGAACCCGTTCGGCGCCGGCCCGCACGGTGAAGCGGGCCGGTTTCCAGGTCAGCAGGGTGCGCAGGGCGGCGTAGGCGTAGACGAGGTTGCCGCGCAGGAAGGTGGTGTCGTTGGCGAGCTGGTTCGCGTCGGAGTCGAAGCCGATGCTGACAATGCCGAGGAAGCGCTTGCCGTTGGCCTCGCCGACATCGATGCGGCGGCTCTCGCCTGCGGCGAGGACGGCGACGGCCTCAACCGGGTCCTCGGGGATGCCGAGCACCCTGGCGAGGTCGTTGCCGCGGCCACCGGGCACGATTCCCAGCGGCGTCTCGGAACCAGCCATCGCGCCGCCGATCGCCCCGAGCAGCCCGTCGCCGCTGATCACCACCGGGACCTCGTCGCCCTCGACCGCCCGCAGCGCTCGTTCGACCCCGTCCTCGAGCCCGCGGGTGCGCTCGACCCGGAATGGGATCCGCCGCGCGTCCAGCTCCTGCTCGACCTTGGGAAGCAGCTTCAGGGTGCGACCGTGAGCCGAGTGCGGGTTGACCAGCAGCGTCAGTGGCATGCCCTCGATCTCCATCCGCTCGCAGCCTAATCGGAGGGCGGCGCGACGCCGCCGTCGCCGAGCCGGGCGACGAAGAAGTTGCCGTTGCCGGCCTCAGCCTCCTGCACCGCGACGAAACCCTGGCGGGCCAGACGCCGCCGCTGGACGCCCTCCCAGGCCACGGCCAGAAAGCGCGGCAGCCGCGAGTTGGCGAGGACCAGGTGCCCGCCGGGGCGCAGCACCCGGGCAACCTCCGCCGCCGCGGGGTGCCCGTCGACCTGCGCGACCAGGTCGAAGAAGCCGTCGGGATAGGGCAGGGCGCCCGGCTTGCCCCGCTTGAAGGCGACGCGCCCTTCGGGGTCGAGACCGACCCGGGCGCTTGCGGCGCGGACCAGGGCCGGCGAGGAGTCGGCGCCGCGGACCCGCGCCGCGGGGAACTCGCGAGCGAGCAGGAGGACGGCGTCGCCGTCGCCGCACTCGACCACCAGGGCGCGCTCGGGGACCGGAACGTGAAGCACGGCGGCGGCAAGTGGGGTGAGTGGTGGGGGGCGCACGGCGCCGATCATCGCAAGCCGGGTGCCGCGGGCCGATGTTCTAGGCTTCGCGCCGATGCAGGAGGGGACCTACCGTCGCGCGACCGTCTTGGGCGCCTTGGCGCTGCTGGCGATAGCGGCCATGGCAGCGCTGCTGAGCGGCTGCGGCGGTGGCGACAGCAGCAGCGATTCGACCGCGACGACCGCGAGTGCCGGCGGCTGCAAGGAAGTCGAAGCGCCCAAGCCCAAGCACGTCAGCCTCAAAGCGCCGCCGCAGACCGTGCAGAAAGGCGAAAAGCTGACCGCCGTCGTACAGACGAGCTGCGGCACATTCGAGATCGCGCTCGACTCGACCCAGGCGCCGAAGACGGTCAACTCGTTCGCCTACCTGGCCGACGAAGGCTTCTACAACGACCTTACGTTCCACAGGATCGTGCCGGGCTTCGTGATCCAAGGTGGCGATCCGCTTGGCAACGGCTCCGGGGGGCCCGGCTACAACGTCGATGAGCCACCGCCGCCAAATCTCTCCTACACCAAAGGCACGGTGGCGATGGCGAAGACCGAAGTCGACCCGCCAGGCCGCTCGGGCAGCCAGTTCTACGTCGTCACGGCGGCCGACGCGGGGCTGCCACCCGAATACGCGCTGGTTGGCAAGGTCAGCAAGGGCTACGACGTCGTCACCAAGATCGAAGAACTCGGCACCCCGGCGGAAACGCCGAAGCAGACGGTGCTGATCGAAAAGATGACGATAGAAAAAGGCTAGCTGCACTAGTCTGAGCCGATGGCCAAGGTCGACGTAGGAGATGCGGCACCGGACTTCGAGCTGCCGGGCACCGGCGGCAAGACCTTCAAGCTCTCCGACTACCGCGGCCGCAAGCTCGTCCTCGCCTTCTACCCGGGCGACTTCACTGCAGTCTGCACCAAGCAGTTCTGCTCCTACCGCGACCAGGGCGACCGCCTCGACCAGCTCGGCGCCGACGTGCTCGGCATTTCGCCGCAATCGGTCGAGTCGCACGAGCGCTTCACCCAGGAGAAGAGCCTCAACGTGCCGCTGCTCGCCGACGAGGACAAGCGGGTCGCCAAGGCCTACGGCGTCCTTGCCGGCCCGATGGTCCGCCGCGCGATCTTCGTCATCGACGAGGAGGGAATCGTCCGCCACCGCAAGGTGACGCTGGTCGGGCTCAGCTTCGAGTCGGTCGACGATCTCGAGCAGGCAGTCTCCGCGATCGGTTGATGCCGGTCGAGCCGACGGCGTTCAGCAGCGGCGAGCGCCCGGCGATCCGCGGCGAAAAGGCGGGGGAGGGGGCGCCGGTCGTCCTCTGCCACGGAATCACTGCGACCCGCCGCTCGATCGTGCACGGCTCGCGCAGGCTCGAGCGCGACGGCTACGCGGTTGTCGCCTACGACGCTCGCGGGCACGGCGAGTCCGACCCGGCACCCGAGGGGGAGGGTTATGACTACCCGAGGCTCGTCGGGGACCTGGAATCCACGATCGCCGCGGAGGTAGGCGACGGCCCGGTGGTTCTCGCCGGCCACTCGATGGGAGCGCATACGGCCGTCTCCTACGCCTTGCGCCATCCCGAGCGCGTGGCTGGCCTGGTCGCGATCGGGCCGACGTACACCGGGAAGATCGCCGCCGAGTCGTTGCGATATTGGGACGGCCTCGCCGCGGCGTTGGAGAGTGACGGCGTCGACGGCTTCGTCGACTACATCGACGGCAGGCAAGGAATCGACCCGGCCTGGCGCGACTCGGTCCTGCGCTTCACCCGCGAACGGATGCTGCGCCACCGCCATCTCGACGCACTGGTCATCGCACTGCGGGGAGTTCCGCGCTCAAAACCCTTCGAGGCCTTTGACGAGCTGGAAAGCCTGGAAGTGCCGACCCTGGTCGTCGCCAGCCGCGACGAGGCCGACCCCGGCCATCCCTACGCAATCGCCCAGGAATATGCCGAACGCCTGCCGCAGGCGCGGCTCGTCAGCGAGGCCGAGGGCCAGTCGCCGCTTGCCTGGCAGGGAGGGCGGCTTTCGCGCGAGATCGCCGCCTTCTGCGCCGAGCCCGAGGTCGCGGCCCGTTTTTAGCCCGCCTGTAGGCGGTTCGAATAGCGTCCCCGGCATGGGGGCGCCGGCCGAGGGGACGCTGCGGGGGATCGCGACCTTTCTCGCGACCTTCGGCACCGGCGTCGCCACCTACATCGCGGTCGCCGATTCCGGCGGCGGCTCGCCGGTCTGCATCGCCGGCGGCCACGGCTGCCAGACGGTCGCCGAAAGCTCCTACTCGCACCTGCTCGGCGTCAACGTCGCGATCTTCGGCATCGCCGGCTACCTCGTGCTGCTTGCCTGCGCGCTGCTGCGCGGCGATGCGCCCCGCATGGTCGGCTTCGTAGTTGCCCTGGTCGGCTTTGGCTTCAGTCTCTACCTGACCTACCTGGAGCTGTTCACGATCGACGCCATCTGCCAGTGGTGCGTCGCCAGCGCCGTCCTGATGACGCTTCTCTTCCTCGCCAACACGACGCGGATGCTCGCTTACGTCGGCCGGGGCCCGTGAGCGGGCGCCGCGACAGGGAGGCGCGGCGCGAAGAGCGCTTGCGCGAGGACGAGCAGGCGGGGGCAGCGGAGCGCCGTCAACGCCTGATCAAGCTTGGCAGCGCCGCCGGCTTTCTCGCCCTGGTCGCCGTCGCGGTCGCGGTCGTTATCAGCGGCGGCCAGAGCGGTGGCGATGCCAGCAATATCACCGACACCCAGGCCGTCAACCGGCTGCTGGCCGGAATCCCTCAGCGAGGACTGACCCTCGGCGCGCCGAGCGCCAAGGTGACTCTGCTCGAGTTCGGCGACCTGCAGTGCTCGGCCTGCAAGGGCTACTCCGAAGAGGTGCTGCCGCCGCTGATCGAAAATCAGGTCCGCAACGGCGAAGCCAAGCTCACCTTCAACAACTACACGATCATCGGCCCGCAGTCGACGCCGGCAGGTGCGGCGGCGATCGCCGCCGGCAAACAGGGCCGCGGCTGGAACTTCATCGAGCTCTTCTACAGAAATCAGGGAGCCGAGGACTCCGGTTACGTGACAAACGCCTTCCTGACCGCGATCGCCAAGGGCGCCGGCGTGCCGAACCTCGCCAAGTGGAACGCCGACCGCAAGAGCAAGCGCGTCCTCGGCGAAGTCGCGGCAACGACAGCCGAAGCCAAACGGCTCGGCTTCACCGGCACGCCGTCGTTCGCGCTCAAGGGGCCCGGAACGAATGGATTGGAAACCCTCGGCACGCCGGGTTCCGCAGGCGACCTCGAATCGGCGATCTCCAACGCCAGCTGAACCCCAAACCGCTGGGTGCAACGCTTTTTCCGTGGGATACACGGATTGTGCGTTGCACCGCCTTGTGTGAAGTAGACATAACCTCCATTATCGTGCGTTGTATTGGCGTGGGAAGAGCTATGCCCCGGCACATAGACTGGCCGGGAAATGAGGCTCCCCGTCTTCGAACCGGTCACCAAGGGAGTGCTGCTGGCGCTGTTCTCGGTCGCCGTCGCCAGCATCGGTGCGTCTTTCTTTCTCGGCGCGATCCCGCCGGCTTCGCCCGAGCTGCTGCAGAGCCTGGCGACGATCGGCGCGATATTCGTGCCGGCCTACGTGGTTGAGATCGTCTGGCTGGTCCCTCGCATGGCCCGCGGCGAGGAATTCGAAGAATGGCTCGGCTTTGTCGTGGGCGCCGGTATCGCCGGACTCTTGGCAATTGCCGTCGCGCTGCTCGGAGCCGAGCACCGCGTCGCCGGCCACTCCAACTCGCTTGACGACCTTGCTCTCTCCTTCGTTGTCGTCTCGCTCACGATCCTTGCTGGCACCCTGGTGCTCCAGCCCCTGCTGGCGCACCGCTTCACGGACCCCGAGTCCGACTGAGCTCAGGCGGCGAGCCTTGCGCTGCCGCGTGCCAGCGGCCTGACGATCGGCGCGGCCTTGGGCAGGCGGTCGTGCTCGACCTGCTCCAGCTCGAACGGCGAGGCTTCGATAGTCGCCACGGTGTCGCGGTTGCAGTGGCAGCCGTCGGCGAGGAAGCGCCAGGGCTTCTCGAGGCGGTCCTGCCAGCGGGCCAGGTCCGGATGCTGGGAGCGGACGTGCTCGACGAAGAGCAGCTTGCCGCCGGGCCGCAGGACCCTGGCGGCCTCGGCCAGGGCCGCCGCCGGGTCCGGCACCGTGCAGAGGACCAGGGTGAAGACGACGGTGTCGGCGCTGCCGTCGGCGAAGGGCAGCTGTTCGGCCGGAGCCTCGATCGAGGAGACCCCCTCCCCCGACCCCTCGAGTTTCACTTGAAGCTTCTTGAACATGTGCGGGTCGGGCTCGACCAGCACCAGCTCGCTCACCGCCGGCGGGAACAAGCCGGCATTCACCCCCGTGCCGGCACCGATGTCGAGAGTCCGCCCTCTCGCCTGCCCCAAGGTCTCGCGCCGCATCTGCCGCAGGCCGGCGTCCTCGGTCGCCTTCAGCCCGCGGTCATAGATCGCCGCGAAGCCCCTCCCCCATGTCGCGTCGTAGATCCGCGCAGCGAGGCCCATCGGAATCGGCGCTTGCGCCTACGCCGCCTCGCGCTCGGGGCTCGACTCGGCCGCGCCCGCATCGCCCTCGGCGCGGCTGCGCGCGGCCCGCTCCTCGTAGCGGCTGCGAGCGCCGTGGTCGACTTCGGTCATCAGCTTGTCGACTTTCATCAAACGGCCGAGACCCTCACGGGCGCCGCGCGGCAAGAGGCTGACGACCTTGAAGAAGGCGCCGTTCTCCCGCGGCACCCAGACGTCGAAGCGCGGCACTTCCAGCGCGTCGACGATCTCATTCGCGACGTCCTCGGCCTCGACCGGTTTGATCAAGCGCTGGCCGACGCCGGCGGTGAGCTCGGTGTTGACCACGGTCGGCATCACGCAGGCGATCTCGACCCCGCTGCCGCGCAACTCGGCCCGCGCTGCCTCGCTGATCCCGACCACGGCGTGCTTGGTGCCCGAGTAGGTGGCGATGCCGGGAAAGCCGCCCTTGCCCGCCTGCGAGGCGAGGTTGACGATGTGACCGTGGCCGCGCGGCCGGAAGCGCTCGATCGCCAGCTGCATGCCGACGATGACGCCGTAGACGTTGATGTCGAGCTGGCGCTTGATCGAGTCGTCGGACTCCTCGGCGAACGGCGTCACCGGCATGATCCCGGCGTTGTTGACGACCACGTCGAGCTGGCCGAGCTCGAGCTCTACGGTGTCGAGAAAGGTGGCGAAGGAGCGGCGGTCGGTGACGTCGAGCGGCAGCGCGATCGTGCCCCCGCCCAGTCCCGCGGCGGTCTCCTCGGCCAGGTTCAGGTCGAGGTCGCCGATCGCGACGCGGCAGCCCTTGCGGACCAGTGCCGTTGCGGTCGCCTTGCCGATTCCACGGGCGCCGCCGGTGATCGCCACGACCTTGCCGCTGAGGTTCTGCCGCTGCTTCGCCATCGGGACCTCCTCCTTCCGGTGGCCCTAGGCCACTGGCTTGTAGACGGTGACCACGGCGGCGCCGCCGAGGCCGATGTTGTGCTGCAGGGCCAACTTGGCGCCCTCGACCTGGCGCTTGTCGGCCGTGCCGCGCAGCTGCCAGGTCAGTTCCGAGCACTGCGCCAGGCCGGTCGCACCGAGCGGATGGCCCTTGGAGATCAACCCGCCCGAGGGGTTGACGACGACCTGGCCGCCGTAAGTTGTCGCCTCTTCCTCGACCAGCTTGTGCGCCTCGCCCTCGGCGGCAAAACCGAGCGCTTCGTAGGTAATGAGCTCGTTGGCGCTAAAGCAGTCGTGCAGCTCGCAGACGTCGACTTCGGCGGCGGCAACGCCGGCCTCGGCGTAGGCCTCGTCGGCCGCCTGCTTCGACATGTCGGAGCCGACGATCTTCATGCAGTCGGTGTCCTCGGCAAAGGTCGAGGAGAGGTCGGTGACCATCGACTGGCCGGCGATCTCGATCGCCCGGTCCCAGAGGTCGTGCTCGTCGACGTAGCGCTCGGAGGCGACGATCGCGCAGGCCGAGCCGTCGGAGGTGGGCGAGCACTGCAGCTTGGTCAGCGGGTCGTGGATCATCCGCGCGCCCTTGATGTCCTCGAGTGAGTACTCGTCCTGGAACTGGGCGTAGGGGTTGTTGACCGAGTGCTTGTGGTTCTTCCAGCCGATCCAGGCGTAGTGATCGGGGTTGGAGCCGTACTTCTGCATGTGGTCGCGGCCGGCGTTGCCGAACATCTGCGGCGCCGGCGGCGACTGCTCGGGGTCGCGGATCTCGAACATCCGCATCGCGTGCTTGTCGAGCGCGTTGGTGCGGTCGGTGTACTTGACGCCGAGCGAGCCGGGCTCCATCTTCTCGAAGCCGAGCGCCAGCGCGCAATCGACCAAGCCGCCCTTGACCGCCTGGCGGGCGAGGAACAGCGCCGAGGAGCCGGTCGAGCAGTTGTTGTTGACGTTGACGACCGGGATCCCGGTGAGGCCGAGCTGGTAGAGCGCCCGCTGGCCGTAGGTGGAGTCGCCGTAGCAATAGCCGGCGTAAGCCTGCTCGACATCGGTGTAGGGAATGCCGGCGTCGGCGAGCGCCT
This sequence comes from Solirubrobacterales bacterium, assembly GCA_035997045.1. Lineage (GTDB taxonomy): Bacteria > Actinomycetota > Thermoleophilia > Solirubrobacterales > 70-9 > VRUE01. The sequence goes on from DASYIY010000037.1 coordinate 25,476, forward strand.
TCTCCCCCGCCTCCTTGGCCCAGTCGGGGTAGTCGCCCTCCTTGCTGCCGGGCTTCTCGAACTTGGTCATGCCGACCCCGATCACGAACGTGCGGTTGCTCAAAGTCTGCTCCTGTGTCGTCGCCGCGCCCTGCGGGCGAGTTTGGCTGCCTGGCCAGGAAATCTACCGGTCGGGCCGACCGGATGGCGATACTGGGCGGAATGATCGTCGACTGCGCCGTCTACGAGCACGGCAAACGACGTGCCGGCGAGCTCAGCCTCGAGGCGGCGGGCGATGCCTGCCGGACCGACGGCGGCTTCGTCTGGCTCGGCGTCGCCGAACCCTCGGCCGAGGAGTTCGAGTCGATCGCCCGTGAGTTCGGCCTGCACGAGCTTGCGGTCGAGGACGCGGTCAAGGCCCAGCAGCGGCCCAAGGTGGAGCTCTTCGGCGACACCCTGCTCGTCGTCGTCAAGACGGTCACCCACCCGGATGCCGCGCACGGCATCGAGGTCGGTGAGCTGCTGCTCTTCGTCAACTCCGACTTCATCATCACCGTCCGCCACGGCGAGGGCGCGCTGAGCTCGGTCAGGGAGCGGGTCGAGCGCCGCCCCGACCTGCTCGCCCACGGCACCGGCGTCGTCCTCTACGCGATCCTCGACCAGGTGGTCGATGACTACGGCGACGTTGCCCAGGCGGTCGACGGCGAGATCCAGGCCGTCGAGCGCGAGGTCTTCTCGCCCGAGCGGACCAACCCGGTCGAACAGATCTACAAGCTCGAGCGCGAGGTCCTCGATCTCTACCGGGTCGTCTCCCCCCTGCTCGAAGCCGTCGACGAGATCAGCGAAGGCCAATTCGAAGCGATCCCGAGCGCGCTCGATGACTACTTCCGCGACGTCCACGATCACCTGCAGCGCGTGACCGGCCGCGTCGCAGGCTTCCGCGAGCTGCTCAACGGCGCCCTGCAGGCGAACCTGACCCAGGTCTCGGTGCGCCAGAACGAGGACATGCGCAAGATCTCCGCCTGGGTGGCGATCGCCGCCGTGCCGACGATGGTCGCCGGGATCTACGGGATGAACTTCGATCACATGCCGGAGCTGCACTGGCGCTACGGCTACTTCACCGTGCTCTTCCTGATCGCCGTGGTCTGCCTGGCGCTGTACCGGCGCTTCAAGCGCGTCGGCTGGCTCTAGGCTTTTACTCCGATAAACTTAAGTAATGAACCTGAAGTCCATAGCCGGGGAAAGTGACGACGGTTGCCGGGAACATCTACCTCATCATTCAGGGGTTCAGAGTGAGCATCCTCTACGGAGGGGAAGAATGTGTCCTTGGCGGGACCGTGGTCACAATCACGGGAACGGCCGGTGGATTGGTCAACAACACCACCGAAAGCGTCACCTTCAACTCATCCAGCTTCGCGGCAACTAAAACGGAACTGAAAGCGCTGGGCTCCAAAATCGAATGGACGGCGTCTTCACGATGATCCCGACCGGCGCCCACATCGGCCAGTCCGTCTCGATCTCCTAGTCGGCAGTCGTCGCCCGCCTCGGGTTGGACCAAACGAGGAAGGCAAAGCCGGCGATCGCGATCCCGATCGCCGTCGCCAGCGCGCGCTGGCCCGCCGCGTGCAGGGCCGCCTCGCCGATCGAGTCGGCTAGCAGGACGGCATAAGTCGTGATCGCGGCGGTGAAAAGGGCGTACTGGACGGTAAGCAAGCCGTAGGCAAAGCCGGTCGCGATCGTCAGCGCCAGGCCGACCGCGAGGCCGTCGCCGCCGAGCCACTCGGCCAGCGCGGTCGCGATCGCCAGGCCGGCGAGGGTGCCGACCGCGCGCAGGATCAGCCGGCGGAAGGTCTCGTCCTGCTCGGGGCGCAAGACGAAGAGGATCGTCAGTGGAATCCAGAAGCCGTGCTCGCTCAAGCCGAGCAACCAGTAGCTGGCGACGCCTGCCGCCAGGGCGGCGCCGAAGCGCAGCGCGTGGCGGGCGCTGACCGAGCCCAGGGTCAGGTTCGAGCGCAGCGCGGCGAGCGCGGCATGCGTGCTCCAGCCGCCCTCCCCTCCCTCCTCCTCGCGGTCGCCCAACGCCCACACGCAGAGCGACCAGGTGGCCTGAAGCAACCCGCCCGCGGTGGCGAAGGCGAGTGCTGGAAGCGTGTCGGCGAGGTCGAGCGGCAGGCCCTGGGTGATCAGAAGCGAGAGCGCCACCGAGAGGCCGGCGATCGAGAACCGCAGCGAGACCGCGAAGCAGTACCCCGCGGCGGCGCCGACCACGGCCATCGTCAGGACCGCGAGCACCGGGCTGGAGCCGGTGAGGACGCCGAGCGCCGCTGCAATCCCGATCAGGGGGGCCGTCGCCGCCTGCCACGCCGCCCTGGTCCGCGCCGGCGCATCGAGGCCCGGGAAGCCGGCGAGTAGGGCGCCGGTACCGATCGCCCCTTTGGTCGGGCTGTCCAGCCCCAGCTCCAGCAGCAGGGCCAGACCGACGGGGATCGCGACCAGGGCGCCGCGGCGCAGCGCCGGCCGGGGCTCACTGGGCCCGATCGCGAAGAGCGGCGAGGCCCGCAACCTGCGCGCCGCGCCGCTGGCGTTGAACAGTTCCACGCGCCGCAGTCTCGCTACGGCATCGGCGTCAAGGCCAGAACGTCAAGCGCCGGTACGCGGTCAGGTAAATCGAGGGCCTGGGCAGGTGTTTCTTGTAGTAGCACGGGCATCTGTTGTCCTCGCAGGCAATGCCGTCGTTGTCGCCGTCGAGACGGTCGGGGTCATAGCGCGGCCCGCCGTGCTTGATGAAGAAGACCTGGGCGGCCCGTTGAGTCGCGAAGTCGATGCAGTCCTTGTCGGCGGCGGAAGCAGCCGACGGCAGGGCCGCAAAGGACAGGACGACAAGCGCGATCAGGCCGGTGGCTAACTGGGTCCTGCGAAGGAAATGCGCCATTGAGAACTCCTCTCGTTCCGGGACAGAGACGCGAGGCATCCTATGAGCGATGGGTGGACCGAACCGGCGGCTGGGGCTTCCCGGGTACCCTGGTTGGCCGTGATCGTCGCCGCCCTGAGCACCGATCCCGCCGCCGGAGTGGGCATCTTCGCCGCCCTGGCAGCAGGCATCGTCTCCTTCCTCTCCCCCTGCGTGCTGCCGCTGGTGCCGGGCTACCTCTCCGCCGTCAGCGGCGTATCGGCGGCGGAGCTGGAGACGGCGGGGTGGCGCCGGATTCTCGGTCCCAGCCTGCTCTTCGTCGCCAGCTTCTCGGCGATCTTCATCGCCGAGGGACTGACAGCGACAGCGCTCGGCTCGGCCTTCAGCGACCACGAAGTGCTGCTGACCAAGATCGCGGCGGCGCTGATCATCGCCATGGGGGTCCTCTTCGTCGCCTCCCTTTTCGTCACTCGGCTCAACCGCGAGTGGCACGTCGACGGCCTGCTCGAACGAGCCGGGCGCGGCGGGCCGGTGATCGCCGGAGCCGCCTTCGCGATCGCCTGGACCCCCTGCATCGGCCCCACCCTCGGTGCGATCCTCACCGCGGCCTCACTCTCCGGCTCGGCGGTCCACGGCGCGGTCCTGCTCACCGTCTACTCGGCTGGCCTCGCGATTCCCTTCCTGCTCACGGCGATCGCCTTCTCCCGCATGACCACCGCGTTCACGGTCGTCAAGCGCCATTACCAGGCGATAGTCGCCACCGGCGGCGTGATCCTGATCGCGATGGGCATCCTGATCTGGACCAACCAGCTGACCGAGCTCAACGCCGAAGCCCAGCGCTGGCTCAGCGGTCTCGGCCTGGACTTCTGGAACTCCGTCTAGTTGTTGACGACCGGCACGAGGGTCTCGACCTCTTGCCCGATCGCCTCGGTCTCTTCCAGCCCCTCGCTGTCTACGTCGCGCGAGCAGACGATGCGGAAGCGGCCGGTTCCGATCTCAGCGTCGGGGACGACCGGCAGGCCGCGGATGTGATCCCAGCCGAGCCTTTCGACCTCGAACGGGTTCATCCGCACCTCGGCAGCCGGGAACGGGCAGCTCGAGTTGTGCTGGTCGATCGCCTTCGAGATCGCCTCGAGGTTCTTTGCCTCAGGGGAAGCCATGGCCCAAGTCTAAGACGCCGAGCCCGGCTTACAGCGTTCCGGCCGAGTCATAGGCCCGCCCCGGAGTCCCCCCGAGCGCAAGCAAGCGAAGGCCCTCGGGCCCGGGGACGATCTTGCGCTTGACCGTCGGACCCACCCGGACGATGTGGTCCGGGTCGAGCTCGTACCGCTCGCCGTCGGCTTCGATCGTGCCCGAGCCGCGAAGCGCGACGTAGACCTCCTCCTGACCAAGCTGCTGGGGGCGCTTGGCGAACATCTTGCCACCCAGCCCCTCCTCCGAATGGTCGTGCTCCGGGTATTCGTCGGCACCGGGAGCAAGGTCGACGATCGAGACGCCGAACGCGCTGACGCCCAGGCCCGCCGCCGCTCGATGCATCGTGACGCGCTCGAAGACACCGTCGATCGCATCGATCTCGTCGATCTTGGCGTGGGTCAGGTCCGCCATGTCCCGATGCTACCCAGGCCAGCCCGCCTGGAACCCGGTCCGAGCGAAACTCGGAGCGGAAAGCGTCGTCCCTTGGCTTTCCTACGATCGGTGGGTGAGCCGTTCGCGCACCATTGCCCATCTCGACATGGACGCCTTCTACGCGAGCGTCGAGTTGCGGCGCAGGCCGGAGCTGAAGGGCAAGCCGGTCGTCGTCTGCGGGTCAGGGCCTCGGGCGGTCGTGACCACGGCCAGCTACGAGGCGCGCAAGCTTGCCGGGATTCATTCCGCCATGCCCGCGGCGGTGGCTCGGCGGCGACTGCCCGATGCGGTCTACCTGCAGCCGGACTTCAACGCTTACCGCGAGGCCTCGGGACAAGTGATGGCAGTGCTGCGGCGCAACGCGGAGACGGTCGAGGTCGTCGGGCTCGACGAGGCCTATGTGGATCTGACCGGGATCTTCTCGCCAAAGGCCACGATGCGCCGGATTGCGGCTGAGATCAAGCAGGACACCGGTGGACTGACCTGCTCGGTCGGGATCGCGGATAGCCGCATGCTGGCCAAGATCACCAGCGAGCTGGGCAAGCCCGCGGGGCTCGTCGTCCTCTCCCGCAAGGAAGCGCTCGAGCGGTTCGCGGCCGACTCCCCCGGCCTGATCCCGGGGATCGGGCCGAAGTCGGTCGCCAAGCTGGAGGCGATGGGGATCCGCACGCTCGCCGAGCTGCGGGCGCAGGATCCCGTTGCGCTGGAGCAATCGTTCGGGCCGCGGCAGGGGCGCTGGCTGCACAGCCGCGCCCGCTTCGAAGACGAGACGCCGATCGTCGTGGTCCGCGAGACCAAGTCGCAGTCGACCGAGATCACCTTCGATGTCGACGTCCGCGACCGGGCCGAGCTGGAGGGGCACCTCAAGCAGCTCTCCGAGGAGCTCTGCCGAAGGCTGGGCAAACGTGAGCTCGAGGGACGTACGATCGGGATCAAGATCCGGCTCGACGACTGGACCAACGTCAGTCGCTCGCACACCGTCGACCGGGCCACCAACGACCCCGCCGTGGTCGGCCCGGTCGCCCTCGACCTGCTGCGCGCCTACGACCCGCAGCGGCCGGTGCGCCTGCTCGGCGTGCGGCTCGCCGGCTTCGACGGCGGCGAGGCCCCCGGGGCAGGCGACGCCCCGGAGGCCCAGATGCAGCTCGGCCCGATGGCCTGACGGTTACCGGCTGGAGAGCAGGACACCGACGCCGGGGAAACCGAGTCGCTCCCTGGTCGCCGCCGTGAGATCGAAGTCGCGACCCGCAACGTAAGGACCGCGGTCGACCACCGGCACGGTGACCGTCTGGCCGCGATAGAGGAACGTCACCTTGGAGCCGCAGGGCAGCGTCTTGCTCGCAACGCCGAGCGTGCCGGGCTCCAGGGTTCCACCGCAGGCAAGGCCACCGCCGTAGAGGCCGGGTCCGTAATAGGAGGCCGCGGCTTCGCGGTAGGCGGTGAGATGGCGGGCAACGCTGGTCGAGCCCCTCATCCGCCGCTCGTGGACACCGTAGGCACGGAGGCTGTAGGCGCCGATCCGGCCGGGACTCCAGCGCAGCGTGAAGGACCCGTTCGGGCGAGTGGCCGTGGTCGCGATACCGCCGTCGGCCCCACGGAAGACCAACTTGACCCGGTGCGCGCCGCGGGGGCGCACTCGGCCCCTGACGATGACCTTGCCGCCGCCGAGCACGCCGTGCCGGGAGACGTGGAGGGAAACGTGGGAAGCGACGCGGGCGCGCCGGTGCTTCGGTGCGGTCGCGCTGGCCAGGCCTGCGCCAATGGTGAGCAGGGCAGCAACAGCCGCCGCGGGCATGAGGAATCGCATATGTGATCGCTCGCTTTCTTGCCTGCCTACGGGGTTAGCTGACGGGCTCGCGACTGCCGGCTCGGTGCCGGGCAGCCGTTACGGACGGCTCGCCGTCCGATTCGCCCCTGTCGCGGCCGAGAGATGGCCGTGACCTTGGGTCCCCCGCTCCCTGCGCACTCGCGCGGGACTCGGCAGATTGGGCTAGTTCTCGTGAACGGGCCAAGGTAGGGACCGGATCGCCCCCACTTAGTGATGCCGATCACAGTGCAGCATCCGTCCCGAGCGCGCAAACGGCTCCGGCAAGGGCTTTGCGAGGCCCTCAAGGACTTCTTTGTGCGTATGCGAAGATTTCACGGTGAGCGCAGACCGGCTGACTGGCCTCGATTCCTCGTTTCTCCACATGGAGCGGGCGGGCGCCCACATGCACGTCGCCTCGGCCAGCATCTTCGAGGGGCCGGCGCCCAGCCACGCCGAATTCCGCGACCACATCGCCTCGCGGCTGCACCTGGTTCCGCGCTTCCGCCAGAAGCTGCGCTTCATCCCCTTCGGCCAGGGCCGTCCCGTTTGGATCGACGATCCCCACCTCAACCTCGATTACCACGTGCGCCAAACCGCGTTGCCGGCGCCGGGCTCAGAGGAGCAGCTGCGCAACCTGGCGGCACGGATCTTCTCCCAGCAGCTCGACCGCAGCAAGCCGCTCTGGGAGCTCTGGCTGGTCGAGGGCCTCGACGGCGATCGCTTCGCGATCGTCGGCAAGAGCCACCACGCGCTCGTCGACGGCGTCTCGGGAGTCGACATCACCACCGTCCTCTTCGATGTCGAGAAGGAGCCGGCCAACCCACCCGCGCTGCCGCCCAAGTGGGCACCGCGCCCCGAGCCGACCGACCTCAAACTGCTCGCCGACGCCCTGCACGAACGCGCCACCAGTCCGCGCGAGATCGTCCGCGGCGTCCGCGCCGCGCTGCGCGGGCCGCGCCAAGTCCTGCGCGGGGTCGGCGCAACCGGCAAAGTGATCGGTGCCGGCGTCTCCGCCCCGGCGACGCCCTTCAACGTCGAAATCGGCCCGCACCGCCGCCTCGCCTTCGTCCGCACCGACCTCGAAACGCTGAAGGCGGTGAAGAACGAGCACGGCGGCACCGTCAACGACGTCGTCCTCTCGGTCGTAACCGGGGCGATCGGCAACTACCTGCGCGCCCGCGGCCACGACACCGAGGGCCTGGAGATGCGCGCCCTGGTGCCGGTCAGCGTGCGCGCCGAGGAGGAGCGCGGCGCACTCGGCAACCGCATCTCGGCGATGATGGCGCCGCTGCCGATCTGGTGCGAGGATCCGGTCCAGCGCCTGCACCTGATCACCGAGACGATGGGCGACCTGAAGGGCTCCGGCCAGGCCGTCGGCGCCGAGATCCTGACCAAGATCGTCGACTTCGCGCCGACCACGATCGCCTCCCAGGCGGCCCGCCTGCAGCCCGCGCAGCGCTTCTTCAACCTCGTCGTCACCAATGTTCCCGGCCCGCAGTTTCCGCTCTTCGTGCTGGGACGGCAGATGGAGTCGATCTTCCCGCTGGTACCGCTGGCCCGCCGCCAGGCGCTTTGCGTCGGGATCATGTCCTACAACGGACAGGTCGACTTCGGCCTCGTCGGCGACTACGACGCGATGGCCGACCTCGACAGCTTCGGGCTCGACCTCGAGGGGGCGATCGCCGAACTTGCCGGCGAGGGAGCCACCGGCAGCGCCGCTTCTCAGCGAACGAGACGCGCCGAGACGCGGAACGGCGCGCTTTCGGTCAAGTAGGACCAGTCGAGCCGCCGGGCGCTGAAGCCCGAGGCGCTTGCGTCGGCGTTGACCAAGACCGCGGTTAGACGGCTGAAACGACCCGGTCGAGCGATGCGGACGCTCATCGAGCCTCCGCGTGCCTTATAGGTGAGGGCGCTGACGACGCGGCCGTGGCGCTCGCTGCCAATACGTCCGACCAGGGCGACGCCGGCCGCGTAGCCCTCCGGCGCCGTAGCGTCGACGACCACGGCCTTGCCAGCAGCGGGATGGATGTGCAACAGCTGAAAGGTCGTGTGGTTGAGGCGACGGTCGAGCACCCGGCCGCTGAGCGGCAAGCTGCCCTGGCGCGAAACGTCCGGGTAGGAGTCGCCTTCGTGGAAGACGGTGTCGGTGCGCCACTCGGGTAGGTCACGGGCGAAGCGGGCGAAGTCGTGGCTGAAGTCCGAGCCGCCCGCGGCTTCGATCGCCGAGTTGTAGGCAGAGACCGAGAAGCCGCCGGGGCGGGTGTGCACCGCGCGCGCCCAGGCGTGGCGCAGGATCGCGCGGCCATAGCGGCGGGTCAGCCACTTGTTCCAGACGGCGGAGCCGTACTCCTTGATCGAGTTCGCCGTCAGCGGCGTGTCGTAGCGCTTGACCCAGCGACGCACGTAGCGCAGGTAGTCGTTGATCCCGTTGTAGACCTGGTCCTCCATCCAGACCGCGGTCGACTCGGCAAACCAGGCGTCCTGGTAGGCGTCGTAGCCGAACTGGAGGATGTGGTTGTACTCATGGGCGACGGTCACCTCCAGGTCATGCTCGGAGGTCGTGCCTGGAAACTCGCTTGGGGAGTAGTCGTTATCGAGCACCAGGTAGCCGTGCAGGTGGCGCGGCAACCGGTGCGCCTTGCTCGCCTGGCCCTTGTCGGGGGCGGCATAGCCAAAAAGAGCGCCGCCGATCTCATCGAGGTAGATGTCGGTCTTGCAGCGGCCCCCGCCATCGCGCCCGTCGCACTTCGGGTCGCGCCAACCGAGCTTGCCGTTCTCGATCGAGTAGACGCGTTCGGCGACCGCCTGCACGCGTTCGACGTAGTCGGGCACCCCGTCGCCGTTGCCATCGGCCAGATTTGGCGCATCGATGCCATCCGCCACCCAGTGGACGCAGAAGTGCCGCGTGCAGGCCGGTGACTTCGGCGCCTCGGGCACCGTGTAGGCGTTGCGGTTGGGGTCGGGATGGTCGGTAGGTCTCGCTGCCGGCGCCCGGAAGACCCACTGGTCGGCGGCATTGGCACCCGCTGGAACGGCGAAGAGGACGGCGACGGCCGCCAGCGATGCTCCCATGAACCCCCAGCGCGCCCGCACGCGTCGGAATCTACAGGCCCTCCAGGCGGGCTCCTCCCGGCGAGTTCGCGTTTTGTCTCGCATAGCGAGACTGAGTGCGAAGTCAGCGTTGGACGGCGATACTTCAGCTCTGACTCCCGTGTGGAAACCGACTTGCGCGTAGCCCTGGCTCAGATCGACCCGACCGTCGGCGACATCGACGGCAACGCGGCGAAGATCGCCGAGTGGATCGGCCGCGCCCGCGCCGCGGGCGCCGAGCTGGCGATCTTCCCCGAGCTCTGCGTGCCCGGCTACCCGGCCGAGGACCTCTACCTGAAGCCCCATTTTGTCGAGGCCAACCGGCGCGCGGTCGAGGAGCTGGCGCGCGGCGTCGAGGGAATCGTCGCCCTGGTCGGCTTTGCCGAGCCCGCCGCCGCCGACGAGGAGGGGCGCCACGCCCACAACTCGCTCGCCGTGCTCGCCGACGGCGCGATCCAGACCGTTTACCGCAAGAACCGACTGCCCAACTACGCCGTCTTCGACGAGCAGCGCTACTTCATCCCGGGCAGCGAGCCGGCAACGGTCGCGGTCGCCGGCCAAAAAGTTGGGTTGACGGTCTGCGAGGACGTCTGGGCGCCGGGCCCGCCGGCCGCGGCCGAGGCGGCGGCCGGCGCGAGCCTGATCGCCAACCCGTCGGGATCGCCCTATCACCGCGGCAAGGGCCGCGAGCGCGAAGCGATGCTGGCCGAGCGCGCCCGCACCTACGGTGCTCACTTCGCCTTCTGCAACCTCGTCGGCGGCCAAGACGAGCTCGTCTTCGACGGGCACAGCTTCGTCGTCGATGCGGAGGGATCGGTGATCGCCCGCGCGGCCCAGTTCGAGGAGGAGCTGCTCGTCTGCGAGGTCCCCTCCCCTGCTCCGGGACCGCTCGCCGAGCCGCTGCCAGACCTGGCCGAGGTCTACGCCGCGCTGGCCCTCGGGCTGCGCGATTACGTCGGCAAGAACGGTTTCCGCCACGTCGGCGTCGCCCTCTCGGGCGGCATCGACTCCGCCCTCGTCGCACTGCTCGCCGTTGACGCGCTCGGCCCCGAGCACGTCAGCTGTGTGGTCATGCCCTCGCCTCATTCGAGCCTTGAAACACAGCAGGACGCGCGGAATATCGCCGCAAATCTCGGTACGGAGCTGATCGAGATCCCGATCGAGGCGGCGATGGCGGAGTACGAGAACGCCCTCGCACACGCCTTTGCAGCCGGCGGTGAGGAGGACTCGGCTGAGGAGCCACTGCCGCGCGATCCGACCAGGGCCTCGGAGCCCGACCTCGCCGCCGAGAACATCCAGGCGCGGATCAGGGGCAACATGATGATGGCGCTCTCCAACAAGCACGGCTGGCTCGTTCTCACCACCGGCAATAAGAGTGAGATGTCGGTCGGCTACGCGACCCTCTACGGCGACATGGCGGGGGGCTTCGCGGCAATCAAGGACGTGCCGAAGACGCTCGTCTACGAACTGACCCGCCACCGCAACGCAAGCGCAGGACGCGAGCCGATCCCGGCCTCGGTGCTGGAGCGGGAGCCCTCGGCCGAGCTACGTCCCGACCAGTTCGACAGCGACTCGCTGCCGCCCTACGAGCTGCTTGACCGGATCCTCGAGTCCTACGTCGAGCGCGACCAGGGGCGTGAGGAGATGATCGCCGCCGGCCTCCCCGCCGACGTCGTCGACGAGGTCGTGCGAATGGTCGACCGCTCCGAGTACAAGCGTCGCCAGGCTGCCCCGGGGATCCGGATCACGCCGAAGGCCTTCGGGCGTGACAGGCGACTACCGATCACGAACAGATTCGGCGGCTAGGCGAGCTCCTTTGGGACGGGCCTGACGGCGATCGTCATCTGACCGAGGGCGCAAAGGCGGTCTTTTGCGTCACGGACCTCAGCCTCCCAAACCCACGTGGTGCGGCCGCGATGACGGGCCCTAGCTTTGACTTCTGCGTGCCCCTGAGTGATCGGGCGGATGAAGTTGACGCTGATCGACTGGCCCATCGCCATCATTCCGTCGCCCATCACCGCGAGCGCCGTGGCGCGCGAGCAGACGCTCTCGACCAGGCTCGACATGACGCCGCCGTGCAGCAGGCCGACCGGTTGGCGCAGCTCGTCGCGCATCGCCACCCGCACGCGGGCGTGCCCGGGGTCGTCGTCGAGCCACTCGGTCCCGAGCAGGGCGTCGAAGTGGGAGCGCAAGCCGCGCGGATCCTCGGCCATCGCGCCGGACACTATCGCCAGGCGTGTCTGAGCTTAGGTGTCCATATCGCCCCTTAACCTCAGACACCCCCGTTCCGGGGACGGCTGACATAGGCTTCCGATCCGTGGCGCTGACCGACGACCAGAAGGCGATGCTGAGGCTCCTCTCACAGCGCGGCGAAGAGGGCTACGACGACATCGCCGCGCTGATGGGCATCAGCGTCGAGGAAGTCCGCGAGCGGGTCAACGAGGCGCTGGCCGAGGCCGCGGGACCCGGAACGGCCAAGCCCGAGGCGCAAGAGCCTGTCGCTCCCCTGCCCCCAGCGCCAGAGCCGCCGCAGCCTGCGGTCGAGAAGCCGTCTCCCCCGCAGCCGGTCGCCCCGCCGGCTCCCAAGCCCCCCGCGCCCGCCACTCCCTCCGGCAAGCAGCCGTCGAAGCCTTCCCGCCTGAAGCTGCCCAAGGATCGCGGCGCCCTGATCGGGCTCGGCGCGGGTGCGCTCGTCCTGGTCATCTTCGTCGTCGTCCTGATCGTCAGCGGCGGCGGCTCGAGCTCAACCGGCACGACCGCTTCGAGCGAAAGTGGCCAGGGCGGCACTACGCCGGCGGCATCGGAAAACCCGAACCTCACCCAGGCGGTGCTCTCGCCGGTTGACGGAAGCGACGCCAGCGGCACCGCCCTCTTTGGCCGCTTCAAGAAAAAAGTCCTGCTGCAAGTGACCGCGGAAGGCCTCGATCCCTCGCAGTCGGGCGAGTCCTACGCGATCTGGCTCTCCCACTCGGGCAAGGCGATGGTGCCGGTCGGCACCGCCAAGGTCCCAGACTCTGGCGACCTCGCCGCGCGATTCCAGATCCCGACCGCGGTCCTCGTCCTGGTCGCCCGCAGCGCCTTCAACGAAGTCGACGTCACCAGCACCGTCGACGCCACCCTCAACGCGTCGATCGCCAAAGCAAGGCAGAGCAAATCCGAATCCGCCTACACCGGCACCGACATCCTGCGCGGCAAAATCACCGGCCCCTTCGTCAGCGCCGGCTCCAAAAAATAGTCGGCTAGACGAGCAGCTTGCCGGGGTTCATGATCCCAGCTGGATCCAGCTGGTTCTTTACCGCCCGCAGGAGATCGAGCCCGGTCCTCCCTATCTCGGACTCCATGTAGGGAGCGTGGTCCCGGCCGACAGCGTGGTGGTGGGTGATCGTGCCGCCGTTGGCGACGATCGCCTCCGAGGCGGCTCGCTTGACCCGTTGCCACTGCTCGATCTCCTCGCCCTGGCGAGCGCGAGCGATGAAGGTGAAGTAGAGCGAGGCGCCATCGGCGTAGGCATGGGAGAGATGGCAAAAGGCAAGGCCCGGAGTTCCCTGGGCCGAGAGCGAGTCGCGGATGGCGCTGCCGACGGCGGCGTGCAGGGTGCCGAGTCCGGACCAGGTCTGCGAGGTCTCGAGCGTCTCCACGATCGCCCCCATCTCCATCAGCGTGTCGCGCAGGTAGGGCCCCTGGTAGCGCCCGTGCTCCCAGGAGCGCCCCGCCGAGCGGCCGAGATAGACGGCGGCGCCCTTGTGCAGCGCTCGCACGCTGAGGGCGCGGCGGCGGGCGACCGACTCCTCCTCGCCCTCGAAGCCGACGACGATCAGGGAACCGTGGCGGCGGCGCCGGAGGCCTAGGTAGCCGCCGAAGAGGCTCGCGGCAACTCCACGCGGACCGGAGAGCGCGAGCGAGACCTCGGTCTCCTCCTCGTCGGAGACGCGGATTACGTCCGGCAACCCCGACCCCTGCGCCAGGGCCCGAACGATCTCGGTTCCCGCCTCGAAGCTCTCGGCGATCCAGGCCTCGTAGCGACGCTGCCGGGGAGCGGGCCGCACTCGCACGGTGACGTCGGGGATAACGCCGAGCACGCCCTCCGAGCCGACCACGACCTCCCGCAGGGCCGGTCCGGCGGCGGTATGCGGCGTCTCCAGCGTGCTCAGATCGCCCGCCGGGGCGACCAGGCGGATCGAGCTGACCAGAGAATCGAAGCGGCCGTAGCCGCTCGAAGCCTGGCCGGCCGAGCGGGTCGCGGCGAAGCCGCCGATCGTCGCGTACTCGAAGCTCTGCGGATAGTGACCGAGGACGAGGCCGTGCTTGGCCAGCTCGGCTTCCGCCTCGGGGCCGCGTAGGCCGGCGCCGAGGCGGGCGGTCAGCGAACGGGTGTCCAGCTCGACTTCAGACAGGCGGGCCAAATCGAGGCTGATCAGCCGTCCGTGATCGCCGCGCAGCGGCGCGACCCCGCCGACGACGCTGGTGCCGCCGCCAAACGGAACCACCGCGACGCCTTCCGTCGCGCACAGAGCCAGAACGCGTTTCACCTCATCGGCATCTCCCGGCAGCAGGACCGCGTCGGGCGCGCCCTCGAGCCGGCCCGAGCGCAGGCGGGCGAGGTCGGCGTAGCCGCAGCCGGTCGCGTGGCGAATCCGGTCCTCGGCGCCACTGAAGACGTTCTCCTCGCCGACCGCATCGATCAACGCTTGCGGCAGCGGCTCCGCCTCGGGCAGCTCGAAGTCCTCCAGCTCGGCGACGCGCGGCGAGGGCCGCAGCTCGCCGACCCGCTCGCGCAACGTCGCCAGGGCGGCGCGGTCGAGTTCGGGCGCCCCCGAAGGGTCGCCCCAGCCCCACCACTTGGAGTCGCGACGCGGTCCGCTCACGTCAGCGCCCGCTCGATCCCGTCCAGGGCCTCCTCGAGCAGCGAGCTTTGGCCGTGGCGCATCATCGGCGAACCGAGGCGCGAGAGCCCACGCAGCGTCTGCTGAGCCGCAATGCTCACCTGCGTCCCATCGCCCTCGTCGCCGAGGGCGACCTCGATCCCGTAACGGCGAAGGTGGCGCTCGAACGGCGTTCCGGGAATCTCCTGCTCCCAGCCGAAGCGCTCTCCCTCCTCCGACTCCACGCAGCGAAAATCGGCGCGCACGCCACGGCCCTCGGCCGTGCCCAAGACCTTGGTCCAGCGCGCGTCCACCCCCTCACCCTCGACGCTCTCGACCCGCATCGTCCGCGGCCACCAGCGCGACAGGCTGTAGGGATCGGCAACGAGTGCCCAGACGTCGGCACGAGGTGCGGCGATCGTCCGTCGGCGGGTAACTCGCGGCACGCTGAGCGCCGTCAGTCGCCGGCCAGGCGACGCAGGTCCCGGACAAGAAGGAGGTGCTTGAGGTGGCTGACCGTCGCCGCCAGACTCTCGAGGCTCTCCAGGGCCTCCTTGCGGCGGTCGGGGTTGCGCGAACGCAGCGAGGGGCCGAGCAGCGCTTCCAGCAGGTTCGCCTCGCGATCGGCCGAGGAGCGGAAGACACGCAGGTTGCGGGCGCCGACGCCGACCCGCGAGAGCTCGTTGGCGGAGCGGATTACTTCGCGATCGGTCTCGTCATAGACCGTCTTGCCCTCGCGTTTCTCCGGCTGCACGATGCCGAAGTTCTCCAGTTCGGAGATCAGCTCCTCGCGGGCACCGGTCTCCTCGATCACTTCCTCCAAGGTCAGGTAGGCGCGCGAGGTGTTGACCAGGATCGCCCGCCGCACCGAGCCGCTCGGGGAGCGTTTCTCCGAGCCGCCGGCAGGGGTGACGATGTCGCCGCCGGCCGCGAGCTCCTGGCGGATAACCCGTAGCGGCAGGAACTCGTCACGTTGCAGGCGCAGGATCGTGCGCAGCCGTTCGACATCGGACTGGCTGTAGAGGCGGTAGCCACCCTGGGTGCGGCGCGGCGTCAGCAGCTTCTGGTCCTCGAGATAACGGATCTTCGAGATCGAGACGTCGTCGAACTCGCTCTGCAGGATCTTGCAGACGGCGCCGATCGTCAGCGCCTTGCGCGGGCGTGAGTCGCGCTGCTGGCGGGCCTGCTGCTCGGAGACGGCCATCGCGCCCGCCTACTTCTCCAGGTAACTGAGCTTGTACTTGCCGACCTGAATCTCATCGCCGTCGGCGAGCCGGTGCGACTCGATCCTGCGGCGGTTGACGTAGGTGCCGTTGAGCGAGCCGAGGTCATCGATGTAGAGACCGTCGCGGCGGCGCACCAGCAGCGCGTGGTTGCGCGAGACGGTGACGTCGTCGAGGAAGACACCGGCGTCGGGACTGCGGCCGATGCTGACCCGATCCTCATCGAGGGCGAAGCTCTCCCCCGCCCTGCCGCCACCGGCGCGAATCACCAGCGCCGCGCCACTGCGCTCGACCGTCTCGTCGATATCGACCGGCTGCATCTCGCCGGTGTCGTCGACCGTGTAAGTCATCGTCGTCGGCTCGTCGCCGGAACCGCCCTCAGCGGGACCGCCAAGAAACGCGCCACACTTCTGGCAGTAGTTGGCGCCCTCGGGGTTGGCGAAGCCGCAGTCTGGACAGTGAACAGCCATCGGCCCTGCGCCTCAGGCGGCGGAGTCGTCCTCGGGTGCCTGCGCTTTGCCGGCGAGAATCTCGGTCAGCTGCGCGACATCGTCACCGGAGAACATCGTGTCGCCGCGCTCGTGCTTGTTGCGCAGCCGGTTGACCAGCTCGGCACGGAGGATGTCGATCTTGCCGTGCAGGACACGACGTTTGTAGGAGATCTCGTTCTCCTCCTCCGTCAGGTTGTCGATCAGGTCCTTCAGTTCCTCATCGCTGAGCGAACCAAGATCGGGAAAAGTGTCCTCCATCTCGCTCCTTCTTCGCGGGTCATGGCCTCCCTTCGGCCGCTCCCAGGATTATAGGTAGCTTGGCCCAAGGGTCAACCGAAGGTTGAAGGTTTCCCGGAACCTGGCCGCGCTCTTGCATCGGGCGACTTCGTCTTTGCTCGCCCACATGGCGAAAAAAGGTGAGGTCAGCGTTGAGCGGCGCGGGTTTCCCTGATTCCGGTTTGGGCGTAGAGAACGGTGGCGACGATCGCCAGGACGAGGCCGACGATCAGCAGCGCCGTTGGGACCCAGCCGGCGAAGACCATGGCGAAGAAGATGCCGCCCATGATCGGGAAGACCGAGATCCGCCCCGGCCAGTTGACGCGGATCTCGACCCCGTGGCGCAGGCCGTACTGGGCGAGGATCAGCATCGCCACCTCGCGGGCGGCGAGCAGCGCCAGGGCCCAGCGCGGCAGCAGCTCGAAGTGCCAGCAGACGACCGCGCCGGAGAGGATCGTCAGCCGGTCGACCAGCGGGTCGAGGATCGAGCCGAGGCGGCTGTACTGACCGGTGACGCGAGCGAGGAAGCCGTCGAGGTAGTCGCCGGCGGCAATCAGCCAGAAGACGATCGCCGCCGGGGCGCTGCGGCCGTCGCCGGATTCGAAGGCGAGGTAGAGGAAGAGCGGCAGCGCAGCGAGCCGGATGTAGCCGACTAGGTTGGGCAGCGTCCAGGGGTTGAGTGGCTCGCCCTTGCCTACCTGGCGCGGCGGCGGCCCGCTGCGATCGAGGCCGAAGAGGCGGCGTACGCGGCCGCGCCCGAAAGGGGCCGAGTCAGCCATCGCTGGGCTGGAGAAGCGCCTGCGCCAGGGCGGCCGCTTCCCCGACCGGCAGCTTGTGCTCGGCCCCAGAGCCCCGCTCGCTGGCCTCGACCACGCCCTCGGCGAGGCCGCGGCGGCCGACGACGATCCGCAGCGGACAGCCGAGCAGCTCGGCGTCGGTCAGCTTCTGCCCCGTTCCAGCGTCGCGCTCGTCGTAGAGCACCTCGACCCCGGCACTCTTGAGCTCCTCGTAGAGACCGTCGGCGGCGGCGCGCTCCTCCTCGCCCGCCTTTGCCAATGAGACGAGGTGAACCTGCCAGGGCGCGATCGAGGCGGGCCAGACGATGCCGCGCTCGTCGGCGCCCTGCTCGATCGTCGCCGCGGCGATCCGCGCCGGCCCGATGCCGTAGCTGCCCATGACGATCGCCCGCTCGGCCCCGGCGTCATCGAGGAACGTCGCGCCGAGCGGCTCCGAGTAGCGGGTGCCGAGCTTGAAGATGTTGCCGACCTCGATCGCCGGCTCGATCTCGATCGTGCCGCCGCCGGGCGCGGTGTCTCCGCCCTCGACCATGCGCACGTCGACCTGCTCGAACTCGAAGTCGCGGCCGGGGCGAACTCCCTTCAGGTGCGCGTCGGGCTCGTTGGCGCCGCAGACGAAGGAGTCGCCGACGATCGCCGCATCCTTGAGTACCGGGATCCTGGCGCCGACCGGGCCGAGGAAGCCGACCGGACCCACCTCGGCCTCGATCTCCTCCGGGCGCGCCTGGCGGAAGTCGGCGCCGAGCGCGTTGCGCAACTTGATCTCGCCGAGGCGGTGATCGCCGCGGATCAGAACCAGCACCATGCCACGGCCCTCGACCACGATCGGCAGCGCCTTGATCAGCGCGCCGGCGGGCAGGCCGAAGGCACCGGAGACCTCCTCGACCGTGGTGAGCCCGGGGCTGGCAAAGCGCTCCGGCGCGTCGAGCGGCGCCGGCAGCTCGACCGGCTGGGCCTCGGCGGAGGCGATCTCGATGTTGGCGGCGTAGCCGGTTGCCAGCGCGACCTCGTTCTCGCCGGCCGCGCAGGGCGCCATGTACTCGTGCGCACCGGAGCCGCCCATCATCCCGACGTCGGACTCGACCCTGTACCAGCGCAGCCCGCAGCGGTCGAAGATGCGATCGTAGGCTCCTGTTTGAAGCTCGTAGGAGCGCGCCAGCCCCTCCTCGTCGCGATCGAACGAGTAGGCGTCCTTCATCGTGAACTCGCGCGTGCGCAGCAACCCGGCCCGCGGCCGCGCCTCATCGCGCTCCTTGGTCTGAATGTGAAAGAGCATCAGCGGCAGGTCCCGGTAGGACCGAACCTCCCGCGCTACGTGCTGCGTAACGCACTCCTCATGCGTCAACGCCAGCACCATCGGCGCCCCCTTGCGGTCCTCGAGCTTGAACAGCTCATCGATCGAGTACCGCCCGGTCTTCTCCCAGGCTTCAGCGGGCTGCAGCAGGGGCATCAGCATCTCCTGAGCGCCGATCCCCTCCATCTCCTCTCGAATGATCCCCTCGACCTTCCGCTCCACGCGCCAGCCAGCAGGTAGGTAAGACCAGAGTCCCGCCCCAACCTGCCGGATCAACCCCGCTCTCACCATCAGCTTGTGGGACAACGCCTCCGCATCCGCAGGCGCATCCTTCAAGGTGGGAATGAAGCTCTGGCTAAAGCGGGTCACGCCCGAAACCTACTGGCCACTCAGGCGCGGGTGAATCGGCGTCCGGCGGTGGGCGATACGTCCTCGTCCAGCAAGACCTTGTCCGACTCGCCCTTTTCGGCTGCCTCGTGCTCCATGCGAGCAATCTTCTCGGGCGTCAGTTCGCCGGCGTTTTCCTCCTCGATCTTGGCCAGCCAGGCAGCCCCCTCGCGCGACTCGCCCTCGTCGAACTCGACCCCGCCACGGTCGAGCGACTTGTCGATCTCCTCGAAGAGGGTGTCGACCAGGGTCTCCTGCGGAACCTTGCGCAGCGGCTTGCCGTGGGCGTAGATCAGGCCCTCGTTCTTGGCGCCGGCGATGCCGAAGTCGGCGTGACTCGCCTCGCCTATTCCGTTCACCGCACAGCCGAGCACGGCGACCTCGATCGGCTCGGCGTAGCTTTCCAGCCGCTGCTCGATTTCGGCGACGACCGAGTCCATGTCGAACTGCAGGCGGCCGCAGGTCGGACAGGCGATCAGCACCGGGCCGCGCTCGCGCAGCTGCAGCGCCTTGAGGATCTCCCAGGCGACCTTGACCTCCTCCTCGGCGTGGAAGGTCGAGAGGCTGATCCGGATCGTGTCGCCGATTCCGTCGGCAAGCAAGGTGCCGAGCCCGACCGAGGACTTGAGCGAGCCCGACCACTTCGTCCCCGCCTCGGTGATGCCGAGGTGCAGCGGGTAGGGAATCTTCTCCGAGAGCAGGCGGTTGGCGGCGATCGTGTTGGGGACGTTGGTCGACTTGATCGAGACCTTGAAGTTCTCGAACTCGAGGCCCTCCATCAGCTCGACGAACTCGACCGCAGCGGCGACCAGCGCCTCGACCGGGCTCTCGCGCTCGAGCGCGTGCAGGTGCTTGGGCAGCGAGCCGGAGTTGACCCCGATCCGCATCGGCACGTTTGCCGTGTTCGCCCGCTCCGCCACCTCGGCGACCTTGTCGCGACCGCCGATGTTGCCGGGGTTGAGGCGGATGCAGTGGGCGCCGGCGTCGATCGCCTTCAGCGCCAGGGTGTGATTGAAGTGGATGTCGGCGATCACCGGAATCGGCGACTCGACGACGATCGTCTTCAGCGCCTCGACGTCCGCGTCGCGGGGCACCGCCACGCGGACGATGTCGGCGCCGGCCTCGGCGACCTTGTGGATCTGCTCCATCGTCGCCGCCAGGTTGGCGGTCTCGGTCTTGGTCATCGTCTGCACGGCGACGGGCGCACCGCCGCCGATCGGGACGCCGCCGACGAATATCTGGCGCTTGGAAGCCATGCGGCAAGCGTAGCGGCAGGGCTCCCCTGGGCGGTTGAACCCGGCCGTCCGAAGCTCCGTATGCACAAACGCATGGGTGCGCAGGAGCGTGGAGAGGGGAGGGCTCTCGGGGCCGCGACAAAGGCGCGGCTCGCCGTGCCGCTTCTAGCCATGCTCGCGGCGCTGATCGCTGCCTCGCCGGCCCAGGCAAGCTTCCATCTGATCAAGGTGCGCGAGGTCTTCCCGGGCACGACGACCAACCCGGAATCGGACTACGTCGAGCTGCAGATGTATTCGACCGGCCAGAGTCTCGTCAACCTCGGCGACCTCGAGGTGCTCAACTCAACGGGCACGGTCACCAGCCACTTCTCGCCGAGCGGCGCCGTCCCGCACTCGGCGAACCAGAGCACCGTCCTGATCGCCAACACCGGTTTCTCGAGCCAGTTCCCGAGCGTCACGCCCGACTTCAGCGACGGTGGACTGAACTTGGACCGATTGGGCGGCGCGGTCTGCTGGCCCCAAAACGAGCCGCCCTTCGATGACTGCGCCTCCTGGGGAAGCTTCACCGGCCAGGCCTCGCTGCCGTCCCCCGGAGACAGCGCTGCCGCCGTCGCGATTCCGAACGGCATGGCGCTGCGACGCACGATTTCACCGGGCTGCTCCACGCTCCTGGAGAACGCCGACGACAGCAATGACAGCGCCGTCGACTTTTCGCCGCAGATCCCCAATCCACGCAACAACACGGCGACCCCGAGCGAGCAAGAATGCGCGGCGCTGCCGAATACGGTCGTCGACGCCAAACCGGCAAACCCGACGAAAGCCACCGCGGCCTCGTTCACCTACCACGCGATCCCGGCCAGCGAAGCCGAATTCGAATGCAGCCTCGACGGAGCGCCGTTCAGCAGCTGCGCGACAACGGGGATCTCATACCCGGGACCGCTGAGCGCCACGAGCCATACCTTCGAAGTGCGCGCGGTCAACCCGGCCGGCGCCGACTCGACCCCGGCCGCCTATATCTGGACCGTAGACACCACCGCCCCGACGGCAACGATCCAAACCCACCCCGCCGACCCCAGTCCCGGCACCAGCGCCGCCTTCACCTACCGCTCGAGCGAGGTCGGGTCCAAATTCGAATGCAGCCTGGCAAGCGGCGTGGAACCCGACTCCTTCTCCTCCTGCGCGACCTCCGGCAAGACCTTCGGCGGCCTTGCCGATGGCACGTACACCTTCAAGGTCCGTGCCACCGACGCCGCCCTGAACCAGGGAGTGCCGGCGAGCTTCGGATGGACGGTCGACAACTCCCTCGCCGACACGACGCCGCCGCAGACGACGATCGAATCGAGGCCGGCGGACCCCAGCGACAGCTCTACGGCCTCGTTCACCTACAGCTCCAATGAGCCCGGATCGAGCTTCCAGTGCATGCTCGGCGGCGCCGGCTTTACCGCCTGCCCACCGGGCGGAACCACCTACACGGACCTTGGTAATGGCGCCCACAGCTTCGCGGTGCGGGCAACCGATTCCAGCGGCAACATCGACCCGACACCGGCGGGCTACAGCTTCACCGTCGTCCTTGCGGGGTCGCCGATGGCGCCGAGCCCGCCCCTCATCCCCCGCCCCACCCCGACAGTGGCACCCGCCACGAAGCTACTCGGCAAGCCACCGGCCACGACCCATGACCGCACGCCGACCTTCCGCTTCGGCTCGAGCCAGGGGAGCGCCGTCTTCCAGTGCAAAATCGACCGTAGCTCGTTCAAAGCCTGCCGCTCGCCGTTCACGGCGAAGAAGCTTTTCTACGGAAACCACACCTTCCAGGTGCGCGCCATTGCCGCGGGCGCGGCCGACTCCAGCCCAGCCAAGCTCACCTTCCGGGTCCTCAGGCCTTGAGCGCCCGCAGGCTCCTCCCCATCGGCCTGGCATTCGCGGCGATGGCCTTCTCGGCGGCCCCGGCAGCAGCAACGTTCCACGAGATGTCGATCCGCGAGGTCTTTCCGGGCTCGGTCGCGCAGCCCGAATCCGAATACGTCGAGCTGCAGATGTGGGCGCCCGGGCAGAACCTGGTCGGCGGACACTCGCTCAAGGCCTACAGCGCCTCCGGCAACCTCGTCGCTACGACGACCTTCGCCAACGACGTCTCCGGCGCCGCCAACCAGAGCACGATCCTGCTCGCCACGCCGGCCGCCGAATCCGAATTCGGGGTCGCGCCCGACGCCGCGATGGCGCCGAACCAGCTCGCCCCGGCGGGCGGCGCGGTCTGCTGGGCCGAATCGATCGACTGCGTCTCTTGGGGCAACTTCAGCGGCTCGCTGCCGAGCCCCGCCGGCTCGCCCGCTGCGCCGTCCGGCATTCCCGACGGGATGGCGGTGCGGCGCACGATCTCACCGGGCTGCGCCACGTTGCTAGAGCCGACCGACGACCGCGACAACAGCGCCGCCGACTTCTCCGCCGTCTTCCCCAGCCCCCGCCCCAACTCGCTCGCGCCCAGCGAGCGCCCCTGCGGGTCGGCCGGCGGACAGCAGCAGGGTGGCTCCGGCGCTGCCGGCAATCAGGACGGGCGCGGTGCGCCGCAGACGACGCTGAAGCGCAAGCCACCGCGCAGGACCCGTGACCGCACCCTTGCCTTCCGCTTCGTCTCCGATGAGCCTGGCTCGAGCTTTCAGTGCAAGCTGGACTCCAGGCCGTTCAAGGCCTGTCGCTCGCCCTTCACCACGGCAAGGCTCACGCCCGGTCCCCACACCTTCAAGGTGCGAGCCCGCGACGACTCCGGCAGGCTCGACCCGACCCCCGCGATTTGGTCGTTCAGGGAGACCGCGAAACGCGGCTGACTACCAGCTGCGGGTCAGCTGCGTTTTAAAGCGGGGGTCGGTCAGGGGCACGTTCGGCTCCCCCGGAAAGGAGACCGCCAGGGAGCCGGTCAGCGCCTTGGCGCCCGTCGAGCCGCGCTGGAGCGACCCCGAGCCGCTGAATGGAGCCGGCGGGGTGACGCCGGCAGAGCTGAGCGTGTTGTCGAAGGCGAAGGTGGCGGGCGAGGCGCGTACGCTCACTCCCCGGAAGACCCCAAGCGAGCCCACGGTCTGTTCGGTCTCGGCCAGGAACCCAGCCTTGCCGCCGCGCTCGCTGGCGGCGAAGAAAATCGCCGTCAGGCCCGAGCGCAGGAAGGAGTAAAGCCGGGTCACCTTGGGACGCGTTTTTGCCCGCTGCCCCCCGCCTCCCCCTTCGAGTTCTTCGAAGAGCGAACCGAAGCACCTCAGAGTCCGCGGCGTGACGACCTTGCCCTTCACCCGGCGCACCTTCGCCGAGGTATAGCCACCCTCGCCGCGGAAGCGAAGCGAGCCGACAAAGACGCCGGGACGGATCGTGTACCGGTCGGCGCCGATGCAGTGGCGGTGGCGTTTGCCATGGGTGACGGCTCCGGATGGCTGGAAGCGCATGTCGACGCGCCCAAGCGACCCGAAGCCGGCGTGGATGGCGGTCGGGCTGACCTTACCGCGAGCAACGTAGGTGCTCCAGGCATAGCGGCCGTGCGCGGGCTTGGCGGCGGTAAGGATGGCAGTTGCGTCATAGCCGCCGACGCTGACCCTGTACCCGTCGCCGGCATCGAACTGAAACTTGAGGTCGAACCCGCCGCCTGCCAGCGCCGTTGCCGGTGCCGCCAGCAGAACCGCAACGGTGAAGGCAAAGCCGAAAGCGCTCCGCAGCCTCACTTGACCTTCGCCGCCCTGGCGTACAGCTTCGCCACCTCTTTGCCAAAGTAGGGGCCGTAGTTGGTGTCGTCCCCCGGGTAGCCGTCGGCGGTGACGCCGTTGAGGACGTTGCCCGCGATGACCCAACCGCCGCCCGAGGCGCCGGCGCTGATTTCGCAGTGCACGGCGAGGTTCAGCGGTCCGGAGGTGAGGAGGGAGAAGAAGGCGTGGCCCTCGTAGGGCGTCTGCGCGCAGTGCTGCAATGTGGCCCCGTCAAAGGGCTCGGCGACCGGGTAGCCGTAGATGTCGAAGACCTGTTTGAGGGGAAGGTTGAAGGCGATGTCGTCGGCTCCGACCGCATCGGCGAGGCGCTGTCCGCGTTCGTTGCGGGAGACGACGGCGGCGCCGACGTCGTAGTTGGAGTTCTCCGACTCGATCCACTGTGGGGTCGAGCCGAGCCATTTGGCGACAAAGGTGCCGAAGGGGCGCTCGCCGTAGCGATAGCCGGGAACGAAGACCCACTTCGTGCCCGTCCAGTGACTGCCCTCGTGAACGCAGTGCCCCGCCGTGATCACGAGGCTGAAGTTAGGCGCGTTGACCGATGTGCCCGAGCAACGACCGAGCGTCCCAAAGCGCCCGACGACGAAGACCACGCCGTTCTGGCTGAGGCCGGGAGCGGTCGGGTCGGCGATCATTTCGGTCGGAATGACGCTTTCGCCGGGCAGGCCGGCGGACGGCGTGCTGCCGGGTGTCCCATCCGCCAACTGGGCATTACCCGGAAGCTGGACCGGCAGTGCCTGGGCGTCCCTCATCCGCTGCGGAGTCCAGAAGCGGCGGGCCTGGTCGAGTCGAGAGCCGGTGGCAACCGAGGCGGAGGCCCCGCCCTGCGACGCCTGGGCCGACGCCGATCGAGCCGAGGCAGCCGAAGCCGCCACGAGCAGACACAGCAGCAGTGCCGCCAACCGTGCGAACACGCTAACGAACGTTGAAGCCTTCGCCGGTAAGGCGGCCGATGTCGTTGCTCAAGCCGATGAAGAAAAGCATTATGACCAAAACGAAGCCGAGTGCTCCGGCTCGCTCCATCACCCGGTAGGGGACGGGCTTGCCGCGAACCTTCTCGACCAGGCTCCAGAAGATGTGCCCGCCGTCGAGCGGCAGAAACGGGAAGAGGTTGATCAGGCCCAGCGAGAGACTGACGATGGCGAGCAGGGTGAAGGCCTCGCGAGCGCCGACGTTGATCTCCTGGTTGGCGACGTCGCTGACCCCGACCACGCCGGAGACTTCCTTGCGGTGTTCGGAATCGAAGATGTTGGCGAAGACGGTCACGGTTTTACTGGCGACCAGCCAGATCGCGTCCCCCGCGCGCCCGGCGGCACCGGCGGCGCTGAGGTTGGCCGGTTCGGTGCCGTAGGAGAAGCCGATTCGCGTGCGTCCCGCTGCCTTTTCGTACTCGGGAGTAACGGTAAGCGCTTTGACCTGTCCGTCGCGCCGTATCCGCAGCGCGACCGGGGTCGCCGCCTTGCACCCGTCGACCTGCTTGCCGGCGCATTTGTGCGAGCCCACGTCTTCGAAGAAGCGTTCGAGACGGGTTTCGGAGTCGACGTTCGGGTAGCTCTTGCCGTCAATCGCGAGGATGCGGTCGCCGGGCCTCAAGGCGGCTGCCGCCGGCGAGCCGGGAACGATTTCGTCGACCGTCTGGGTCGGGTCGCTCGCACCCAGCGCCAGCACGAAGAGGATCGCGAAGGCGAGCGCGATGTTGACTGCGGGCCCTGCGCCAATCACCACGATCCGCTTCCAGACCGGCTGTTCGTAGTAGCCGCGGTGCTCTTCCCCCGGCGGCAGTTTGTCTTCCGGGTGCATGCCGCTGATCTTCACGTAGCCACCCGCGGGGATCGCGGCGACGCCGTACTCCGTCTCGCCGCGTTTGACCGAGACCAGCTTGGGGCCGAAGAAGAGGAAGAACTTCTCGACCCGCATTCCGGTCGCCTTTGCGGCGAAGAAGTGCCCAGCCTCGTGGAGGATGATCAGCGCCGAGAAGCCGAGGAAGATGAAGACCCAGTTCATACCCGTGCCAACCCTCCGACCGCCTCTTCGGTGCGGCGCCGGGCCTCGGCGTCGACGGCGAAGAGGTCTTCGAAATGGGTCGGCGCCAGCGCCGGCATCGCCTCCAGCACCCGCTCGACCACAGCCGGGATCGCGGTGAAACCGATCTTGCCGTCGAGGAAGGCCGCGACCGCGACCTCGTCGGCGGCATTGAGCACACAGGGTGCGGTCCCCCCCTCCTTGCCCGCCGCGAGCGCGAGGCGCAGGCAGGCAAAGGTCTCTAGGTCCGGCTGCTCGAAGCTGAGCGAGCCGACCGCGGCGAGGTCCAGCCTCGGCACCTCGACGTCGGCGCGCTCGGGGTAGTGCAGGGCGTAGGAAATCGGCACCCGCATGTCGGGATAGCCGAGGTGGGCGAGGGTCGCACCGTCGTTGAGGTCGATCAGGGAGTGGACGATCGACTGCGGGTGAACGACGACGTCGATCCGCTCGAAGGGGACGCCGAAGAGGTGGTGCGCCTCGATCGCCTCGAAGCCCTTGTTCATCAGCGTCGCGCAGTCGATCGTGATCCGCCCGCCCATGCTCCAGGTCGGGTGCGCCAGGGAATCGGCGACGCTGACGCCATCGAGGTCGGTGCGGCCGCGGAAGGGACCGCCGGAAGCGGTCAGCACCAGCCGGTCGACAGTCCCCGGCCGCTCGGAACCGATCAGCTGGAACAGCGCCGAGTGCTCGGAGTCGACCGGCAACAGCCGCGCCCCCGTCGCTTCGGCCAGCGCCATCGTCAGCTCGCCGCCAATCACCAGGCTCTCCTTGTTGGCGAGAGCCACGTCGATCCCCTCGCCGAGGGCAACGATCGTCGGGGCCAGCCCAGCCGCTCCCACTACCCCGTTGAGGACTATGTCGGCGCCGGAGGAGACGATCAGCTCGCGGATCCCTTCCTCGCCGGCAAGCACCTGCCCGCCCCAGGCGCCGCGAGCCTGCCTGGCCGACTCGTGATCAAAGAAGGCAACGGTACGCACGCCGTGCTCCTCGGCCTGCGCTAGCACCCGCTCCCAGCTGGAGCCGGCGGCGAGCCCGACCACGTCGAGTTCGTTCGACGCAGCGACGATCTCAAGCGCCTGCACCCCTATCGACCCGGTCGAGCCGAGAATCAGGACCTTCTTCATCTACCCAGAGAATACGGAGGACAGTCGGCGGCCCGCGAGACCGTCTCAACCCGCCTATATCGCGGGTGGAGACGGTCTCGTTAGTAGACCAGCTGGACAGCCAGGTAATAGCCGACGACGACGGTGAAGAAGACCGCGTCGAGGCGGTCGAGGATGCCGCCGTGGGGACCGAAGAGGGTGCCTGTGTCCTTCTTGCCGAGGTCGCGCTTCAGCATCGACTCGAAGAGGTCGCCGACCGGGGCGACCGCGGCCACCGCGGCGCCGATGATCAGCGCATCCGCTCCCGATAGCCAGTCCTGGTAAAGGCCGGCGAACCAGAAGGCCATCGTGCCGATCAGGAAGCCGCCGATCAGTCCCTCCAGCGTCTTGTTGGGCGAGAGGCTCGGAGCGATTTTGTGCGAGCCGAACATGCGGCCGGTCGCATAGGCGCCGGTGTCGGTTGCGAAGGTGCCGACGAGGACATCGACCAAGAGCGCCGCGCCGTGGTGGGGCAGTTCGCGCAGCAGCACCGCGTGGACCAGCGGGATGCCGATCCAGACGATGCCGAGCAGGGTGACGCCCATCGAGACCGTGATCCCGTCGCGGCGATTGCCGTAGGCGCCGAAGAAGAAGAGGACCGGGAAGGCGGCCGCGAGGATCAGCAGGACGTTGAAGGCGGTGCCGAAATGAGCGGCGAGGATCAGCGCCGCGACCGAGAGGTAGGCGGCCCTCTGCACCGGCCGCACCTCGTTCGTCATCTCCAGGTACTCGCGCAGGCAGAGCACGCCGATGCCGATCATCGCCAGGGTGAAGACAAGGCCGCCGGCGACCGTAATCGCGATCGCGAAGATGCCCCAGGGGATCGCGAAGAGGATGCGCTTGACCGTCTCCCCCCGGGCGGCCCCCTTGCCGCGCTTGCGCGGCGGTCGCGGCGCCGGTTTCGGCGCCGGCTCGTCGTTGAAGAGATCGTCGTCGAAGAGGTCCTGCATCTAGGCCCTCGCACCGAAGCGCCGCCGGCGCGCCTCGAACTCGCGCAGGCACTGCTCGAAGGCCTCGCGACCAAAGTCGGGCCAGAGCTCGTCGCGGAAGACCAGCTCCGAGTAGGCGCACTGCCAGAGCAGATAGTTGGATATGCGCTGCTCGCCGCTGGTTCGGATCAGGAGGTCGGGATCGTGCATCTCGGGCGCATAGAGGTGGTCGCGGAACTCCTCCTCGGAGTCCCCCTTGAAGCTTCGCGCCGCGTCGACGATCTCCGCCCGGCCGCCGTAGTTAAAAGCAACGAAGAGCGTGATCCGCTCATTCGCCGCTGTCGTCTCTTCGGCCCAAGCCATGCGCTCGACCAGCTCCGGCGCGACCCCCTCGCGGCGACCGACGAAGCGCATCCGCACCCCCTCCTCGTCGAGCTCCGGGGTCTCTGCCTGGATCCGTTCGTCGAACATCGCCATCAGGCCGGCGACCTCCTCGGCCGGCCGCGACCAGTTCTCGGTCGAGAAGGAAAAGACGGTCAGCTCCTCGACCCCCAGCTCGACCGCGTCGCGCAGCCGCGCCTTCACCGTGTCGGCGCCCGCTCGGTGCCCCTCCACGACCGCCAACCCCTGGCCTTGAGCCCAGCGCCCGTTACCGTCGGTGATGATCGCCACGTAGCGCGCGGAGGCACTCACACCTCCAGGATCTCCTCTTCCTTCCCTTTCAGGAGAACGTCGATCTCGGCGATCGCATCGTCGGTCTGCTTCTGCAGGGCGGACTCGGCGCGACGCTCGTCGTCCTCGCCGGCTTCGCCGTCTTTCTTCAGCTCGCGCAGGTCGTGCATCACGTCGCGGCGGATGTTGCGGATCGCGATCCGCCCCTCCTCGGCAACTCCGTGGACGACCTTGACCATCTCGCGGCGGCGCTCCTCGGTCAGCTCCGGCACCTGCAGCCGAATCACATTGCCGTCGTTGCTCGGCGTCAACCCGATATCGGACTCCTGGATCGATTTCTCGATCGCCCCGATCGAGGACTTGTCGAAGGGGGTGACGGTGAGCAGGCGGGCGTCGGAGGTCGCCACGTTGGCGAGCTGCTTGAGCGATGTCTGCGCACCGTAGTAGTCGACCATGATGCGGTCGAGCAGGTGCGGCGAGGCACGGCCGGTTCGCACCGTGGCGAGTTCGCCGCGGCTCGAATCGACCGACTTGCTCATCCGGCCTTTGGCGTCATCGAGCAGTTCGTCGATCAGCTCCACTGGGCTCCCGTCATCGTCATCCGGCAGGCGCGCTGGAGACCAGCGTGCCCACCCTCTCGCCGCTGACGATCCTATCTATGTTGCCCGCGTCTCCCATGTTGAAGACGTAGATCGGCAGGTCGTTGTCCATGCAGAGCGAGAGCGCGGTCGAGTCCATCACCTTGAGGTCGCGCTCGATCGCTTCGCGGTGGCCGATCGCCGGGATGAACTTGGCGTCGGGGTTCGTCGCCGGGTCCGAGTCGTAGACGCCCTCGACCCCATTCTTCGCCATCAGGATCGCCTCGGCGTGAATCTCCAGGGCGCGTAGGGCGGCGGCGGTGTCGGTGGTGAAGAACGGGTTGCCGGTGCCGGCGGCGAAGATCACGACGCGGTCCTTCTCGAGGTGGCGCATCGCGCGGCGGCGGATGTAGGGCTCGGCGACCTCCTTGACGTCGATCGCCGACATCACCCGCGTGTGCTCGCCCGTGCGCTCGAGCGCGTCCTGCAGGGTCAGCGCGTTGAGCACGGTCGCCATCATCCCCATGTAGTCGCCGGTCGCGCGGTCCATGCCCTCGGCAGCCGCGGCCAGGCCGCGGTAGATGTTGCCTGCACCGACGACGATCGCCACTTCGACCCCGCGGGCCCGGATCTCGGCGACCTGCTCGGCGATTCGCTTCACCTCTCCTGCGTCGGTGCCGTACTCGCGGTCGCCCATCAGCGCCTCGCCCGAGAGCTTCAGCAGGATGCGTTTGAACTGCGGGTCGTTGGCCATCTAGGCCGCGAGCTTATTCGCCGACGCGGAAGTAGGCGAAGCGCGCGATGCGGATGTTCTCGCCGGTCTTCGCCGCCATCTCCTGGCGCAGCTCCTCGATCGACTTCGAGTCGTGCTTCTCGGCGTTGACGTGGGACTGGTCGAGCAGGGCGACTTCCTTGCCCCACTTGACGAGCTGGCCCTCGACGATCTTCTCGACCACGTTGTCGGGCTTGCCTTCTTCGCGCGCCTTCTCCTCGAAGATCCGCTTCTCGGCCTCACGCTCGTCCTCGGGGATCTCCTCGATAGTCACGTACTGAGGCGCGGTGGCTGCAATATGAAGCGCGACCTCGTAGGCAAAGGCCTTGAAGTCCTCGTTGCGAGCAACGAAATCCGTCTCGCACTGAACTTCGACCATCGCCCCGACCTTGTCGTTGGCGTGGATATAGGAGGAGACAACTCCCTCGTTGGTCCCCCGACCTTCCCGCTTGGCAGCGGAGGCCTGCCCCTTGACGCGCAGAATCTCAACCGCCCGCTCGGCGTCGCCCTCGGCCTCGGTCAGCGCAGCCTTGCAATCCATCATCGCGGCACCCGTCCGGTCCCGCAGGGCCTTCACATCGGCAGCAGTAACGCTCATTTGCTCTCTCCCTCAGAAGCTTTCTCCTCGGCAACGGGCTCCGGTGCTTTCTCCGCAGCTTTGGGCTCCTCGGGAGCTTTCTCTGCCACGGCAGGCTGCTCAGCCTTAGCCTCCGCCGGAGCTTTTGCCGGTGCGGCCGCCGCCTCGGCTTTAGCGGCTCCGCCTGCGGGCGGCGTGGGGTTGGGGGCCTCGCCCGCAGCTCGCGAGGACGAGGCGCCCTGCCCCGCGACAGGACCCGCGGCCGGGCGCTGTGAAGCCTGAGCGGATACCGGAGCGGGACGTTGTGAACCCTGCGGCGGCGTCGCGGGCGCTGCCTGGGCGGGAGCGGCCTGGGCCTGTTCGGCCTGTTTGACGGCAGCCGCTTCAGCCGCAACTTTTTTAGCCGCCTCCTCCGCTTCGACCCGAAGTTTCTCTTCCTCCTCGCGCTTCTTGCGCTCTTCTTCCTCGACTTTGCGCCGTTCCATTTCGACCGCGATGCGCTTCTCCTCCTGCACCCGCCAGGCGCCGGCGCCCTCGTCGATCGCCGAACCGATCGTGCCGATCACCAGCTGGCAGGAGCGGATCGCATCGTCGTTGCCCGGGATCACGTAATCGATCGGGATCGGGTCGCAGTTGGTGTCGACCAGGGCGATGATCGGGATCCGCAGGCGGGCCGCCTCGCGCACCGCAATCTCCTCGGTTTTGAGGTCGGTGACGAAGACCGCGTCGGGCAGGCGATCCATGTCGCGCACGCCGCCGAGGTTGAACTCGAGCTTGGCGAGTTCGGCCAGCAGCTTCATCCGCTCCTTGGTCGGCAGCAGCTCCAGCTTGCCCTCCTCGCGCCAGCCGATCAGCTCGTGCAGGCGGGCGATCCGCGCCGACATCGTGTTGAAGTTGGTCAGCAGGCCGCCGAGCCAGCGCTGGTTGACGAAGGGCATCTTGCAGCGGCCGGCCCATTCTTCGACCGGGCCGCGCGCCTGCTTCTTGGTGCCGACGAAGAGCACCGTGCCGCCGCCGCTGGCGAGCTCGCCGGCGAAGCGGCGCGCGTTCTCCAGCAGCGCCTCGGTCTGGATCAGGTCGATGATGTGGATCCCG
Organism: Solirubrobacterales bacterium; assembly: GCA_035997045.1. Classification (GTDB taxonomy): domain Bacteria; phylum Actinomycetota; class Thermoleophilia; order Solirubrobacterales; family 70-9; genus VRUE01. The sequence goes on from DASYIY010000037.1 coordinate 56,981, forward strand.
TCCAGCTCGCCGAAGATGTAGCGGCGCATGTTCGGGTTCCAGCGACGGGTCTGGTGGCCGAAGTGGACTCCGGCCTCCAGCAGCTCTTTGAGGCCTGCCTC
>DASYIY010000038.1:0-1908 GCA_035997045.1 Solirubrobacterales bacterium
GCGTAGGCGGCGGTCTTGCCGCGGCGGTCGGCGACGATCGAGCCGGTGGGGCGGAGGCGAAGCTCGCCGGCCCAGCGCTCCCAGCTCTCGAAGACGTGGTGCATCACCCCGGTGCCGCGGGTCTCGGTGAGGAACTCGGTGCGGAAGCCGATCAGGCCGCGCGCCGGGACCAGGTATTCCATCCGCACCCAGCCGGTGTCGTGGTTGGCCATCTGCTCGAGGCGCCCCTTGCGCCCCGCCAGCAGCTGGGTGATTGTGCCGACGTGTTCCTCGGGGGCGTCGATCGAGAGTCGCTCGACCGGCTCGTGCAGCTTGCCGTCGATCTCCTGGGTCAGCACGCGGGGCTGGCCGGCGGTCAGCTCGAAGCCCTCGCGCCGCATCAGCTCGAGCAGGATCACCAGCTGAAGCTCGCCGCGGCCCTGCACCTCCCAGGCATCGGGGCGCTCGGTGTCGTTGACGCGGATCGAGACGTTGCCGATCAGCTCGGCATCGAGCCGGTCGCGGACCTGGCGGGCGGTCAGCTTGCTGCCCTCGGTGCCGGCGAGGGGGGAGGTGTTAATGCCGAGCACGATCGAGAGCGAGGGCTCGTCGACTTTGATCACCGGCAACGGCCGCGGGTCGGCGGGGTCGGCCAGGGTCTCGCCGATCGTCACCTCTTCCATCCCGGCGACGGCGATGATCTCTCCCGGTCCGACTTCCTCCGCGGACACCCGTTCCAGTGCCTCGGTGATGTAGAGCTCGGAGACCGTCGCCCGCTCGACCGAGCCGTCGGCGCGGCACCAGGCAATCTGCTGGCCGGCTCGGATCGTCCCATTGTGGACGCGGCAGAGGGCGAGGCGGCCGACGTAGGGCGAGGCGTCGAGGTTGGTCACGTGGGCCTGCAGCGGGTGGTCGGGGTCGTATTCGGGCGCCGGAATCTTCTCCAGCATCAGGTCCATCAGCGGCGAGAGGTCGGTTCCCTCGTCGCCCTCCTCCAGCGCCGCCCAGCCGGCCTTGGCGTTGGTGTAGACGATCGGGAAGTCGATCTGCTCGGAGTCGGCGTCGAGGTCGAGGAAGAGCTCGTAGACCTCGTCGACGACCTCGCCGATGCGGGCGTCGGGGCGGTCGACCTTGTTGACGACGAGGATCACCGGCAGCTTCGCCTCGAGCGCCTTGCGCAACACGAAGCGAGTCTGGGGGAGCGGGCCCTCGGAGGCGTCGACCAAGAGCAGGACGCCGTCGACCATGGTCAGGCCGCGCTCGACCTCGCCGCCGAAGTCGGCGTGGCCGGGGGTGTCGACGATGTTGAGCTTCACCCCGTTGTAGTTGACGGCGGTGTTCTTGGCGAGGATCGTGATCCCCTTCTCGCGCTCGAGGTCCATCGAGTCCATCACCCGCTCGGCGACGTCTTGGCCTTTGCGGAAGGCGCCGGACTGCCACAGCATCGCGTCGACCAGGGTCGTCTTGCCGTGGTCGACGTGGGCGACGATGGCGATGTTGCGGAGGTCGTCTCGTGTGGTCATTGGCGGGGGCGGCTCAAAAGGTTCGCAGGGCGAAAAAGAGGCCCGCCAGTGGCGGGCCCCGTACTGCTCAAGTGCGGTGTGCGACTACGAGGTCTGCTGAACGCTCGCCGCGGCCGGGCCCTTGGGGCCTTCCTCGGACTCGTAGCTCACTTTGGCGCCCTCGGCCAGGGACTTGAAGCCCTCACCCAGGATCGCGCTGTGATGGACGAAGACGTCCTTAGAGCCGTCGTCGGGCGTAATGAACCCGTAGCCCTTGTCGTCGCTGAACCACTTGACTGTTCCAGTCGGCATGAATTGCCTCCATTGATGTGCTGCGAACGCGGAGGCTTCGGTAAAGCAACGACGCGAGCGCTAGACACGACTTTGCCGGATATCGATCCGACCTAACGCGCGGACCGTAGCAGGG
>DASYIY010000039.1:0-8351 GCA_035997045.1 Solirubrobacterales bacterium
CAGCCTGGCCGAGTTCGAGCAGCTCGGAGTCACCGTGATCGGGATCAGCGCCCAGGGCCCCGCCGACCAGCGCGAGTTCGCCGAGCGCGAGCACATCCCGTTCGCCCTGCTCAGCGACGCCGACCTGCGACTCGCGGCCGAACTCGGCCTGCCGACCTTCGAGGTCGAGGCATGACCCTCTACCGGCGACTGACCCTCGTCGCCGAAGGCGGAGAGATTGTCAAGGCGTTCTATCCCGTCTTCCCGCCCGACCGCGACGCCGCCGAGGTACTGGCTTGGCTCGCCGCCCGCCCGGCCCCGGAGGGCCAGGCGGGCGATTGATGGAGGCGCCGAGATTCGAACTCGGATCCGCGGCCGCGGTGCGATGGCGTCTACAGGTTTAGCCGGCGCTTGGTTCTCGTCTCCCGGGGTCCGCGCCAGCGGGCACTACGGGAGACACAGCCCTCTGAATTTTCCCCTGGAAGACGGGGCGATCCGCCTGGGTAAGCCCGCATTTTGAAGCCGGCTCCCCTCCCTGCGGGCGAGGGAGGACCGACTCTCACAGCGCTTAGGTTCTAGCTAAGCGGTGAGGGCGAACTCATGGTCCGCACGTATTGGTTTGTGCCGGTGTTTAACGAGGCCTCCGGCAACCTCGACCTGCAACCGTTCGCACGGACCGACCACGTCGAAGCCTGTCGCCCCCGTGCACTGCACATCGATTGTACGGAGTCGGGTAGGAATACCTGCATGAGCGAACGCCAATTCGACGCGATCGTGCTCGGTGCCGGCGCGCCAGGCGAGGTCTGCGCCGGTCGTCTTGCCGACGGCGGAATGTCGGTGGCGATCGTCGAGCCACACCTGGTCGGCGGCGAGTGCTCCTACTACGCCTGCATGCCCTCGAAGGCGCTGCTGCGACCCAGCGGCCTGCTCGACGAGGCGCGCCGGGTGCCCGGCGTGGCCGAGGCTGTGAGTGGGAAGCTTGACCCACAGGCGGTCCTCGACCGTCGCGACGAGGTGATCCACGACCTCGACGACTCGGGGCAGCTGCCCTGGCTGGAAGAGCGCGGGATCGAGCTCTTCCGCGGCGAGGGAAAGCTCGACGGCGAGCGCCGCGTACGCGTCGGCGGTGACGTATTGACCGCAAACCGGGTGGTCGTCGTCGCCACCGGCACCGGTCCCCGGATTCCGCCGGTCGACGGCCTCGAGTCGGTGCGAGCCTGGAACAACCGCGATGCCACGACTTCCAAGCGGATCCCGCCGAGCATGGTCGTGCTCGGCGGCGGCCCGGTTGGCTGCGAGCTTGCGCAGGCCTGGTCGACGCTCGGCACCGAGGTCACCCTGGTCGAGGGCGGCGAGCATCTGCTCTCACGCGAGGAGCCCTTCGCCGGCGAGCAGGTGGCGGCGGCCCTGCACGAACGGCACGGCATCGATGTGCGTACCGGCGTTCAGGCCCAACGCGTCCACTCCAGCGAAACGGGAGTCACCGTGGAGCTCGGGGACGGAACTACGGTCGAAGCCGCCGAGATCCTCGTCGCCGTCGGCCGCAAGCCGCGGACCGAAGGCATAGGTCTTGAGACAGTCAACGTCGAGCCCGGCAAGGGCGGCTTCCTAGAGGCCGACGACCGGCTCCGCGTCGATGGACGCGACTGGCTCTACGCCGTCGGCGACGTCAACGGCCGCGCCCTCTTCACCCACATGGGCAAGTACCAGGCCTGGGTCGCCGCCGAGAACGCCCTCGGCCACGAGGTCGAGGCGGTAGCCGAAGGCATCGGTTCGCCACGAGTCACCTTCACCGACCCCCAGGTGGCCGCCGCAGGCAAGACCCTCGACCAAGCCCGCAAAGCCGGAATCGACGCCAAAGCAATCGACGTGCCAACCGACGGCACTGCCGGAGCCAGCTTCCAAGGCAAGGAAACCGGCGGCGCCTCCCGCCTAGTTATCGACGAGACGCGCAAAGTGATCGTAGGCGCCACCTTCACCGGCTTCGAGACAGCCGACTTCCTACACGCGGCGACAGTAGCCATTGTCGGCGAGGTTCCGTTGAACAAACTCCGCCACGCCGTGGCTGCCTACCCGTCACGAAGCGAGATATGGCTCAAGCTGCTGGAGGCATACGGCCTGTAGAGCGAATCTCGATCCAAAAGGTTAAGCGGAACCCCTGCCGAGACCGCTCAGACCGCAGAGCGACGCTTGAGGTCTGCGAGAACGTCATCGGGGAAGCCCGGCACCTCATCGAGCTCGTCAACGGAACCGAAGCGCCCAAGCCGCTCGCGGTGGGCAAGCAGGCGCGTCGCCTGGGTCACCGAAAGGTTCTCGGCGCGAAGTTGCTCGAAGGTGATCGAGTTGAGGTCGATCGTGCCGCCTGACGACGCCGCAGCCGGAGACTGAGGCGCAGGAACCGGAGGCAACGGCTCCGGTTCCGGCGGCGTTGGCTCAGGGGCGGGTGGCGGTGGCGGAGGTGGCGGCTCGGGAGCAGGCGGTGGGGGTGGAGGCGTTGGTTCAGGGGCCGGCGGTGGAGGCGTCGGCTGCGGTGGTGTTGGCAGCGGCTCCGGAACCGGTGAGGGTGGAGGCGTCGATCGGGGTGGCGGCGTTGGCTGCGGCATCGGTGCCGGTGGCTGCGATGCGACCGCCTGGCCACCCGGAGCCTGGACCGCCTGGATCACTGCCTGCTCGGCTTCAACCGCACGACGCTCTGCCTCGCGGGCGCGCTCCTCGGCCTGGGCGACGCTTTCGCGAATCTCGTTGAGGCGCCGCTCGCGCTCCTCTTCCTCCGACTTCAGCTTGGCGAGGCGCTCTGCCTCGGCGGCGCGGCGCTCCGCTTCCTTGGTCCGCTCTTCGATTCGGCGCAGGTGCTCCTGCGCTTCTTCCATCGCCCGCTCCTGTGCTTCGCGCCCCTGTTGCAGCTGGTGCTCGGCGGTCTGCAAGTCAGAACTCGCAGCGGGCACGACTGGGGGCGGAGGAACCGCGGCCATGCTCTGCGTTACCTGGCCCGCCTGGGCACGGGCGGCGCGCTCATTCGCCTCGCGCTGCAGCCGTTCGGCCTCGGCGATGCGACGGTCGGCCTCGGTCCGGATGCGCTGCTCCTCATGCTGGATTTCCTCGACCTTTGCCTGCACCCTCCGTTCGGCAGCGGCGGGGTCGTCGTAACCGACCGGCGCTCCCGGCTGACCCGCGGCGACGGGCGGCAACGGCGGCGCCGGCGGCATCTCCGCCGGCACGGGAGAGACAGGCGACACCGCCCCAGCTGCAGGTGGCTGCTGAGCTGCGACAGGGGGCAACGGAACGGGCGCGATCGGTTGACCCGGCTGGCCGCTCTGCTGAAGCTGTTCGCGCTCCTGCGCGGCGCGCAGCTCGGCGAGCTGGCGCTCCGCCTTCGCCGCTTCCTTGCGCGAGCGCCTGCTGTCGGCGCGACCGCCTCCGACCGGCGCCTTTTTGCCTCCGCGCCCGGCACGCTTCGCGACTCGCTCTTCCTTGCGCCGCTTGGCCTCGGCCTGACGGCGCTTGCGATGCTCGACCCTGGCGGCGCGCTGCTGGTCGCGAGCCTGTTTGCGCTTCTCCTTCGCGCTCGACGGCTGCCCGGTCGCGGACTGGGACGGCGCCGCTGCGGGAGCAGCGCCAGGGGGCAGCGGGCTGACGGGCAGCTCGGCAGTCGGACTCTGCGCGGCGGAGCTTGGCGAGGGTGGCGGGACCGCCGAAACCGGAGCGCCTGCGGATGCCGGCGGTGCAGCGCCCTTCTTCGCAGCTTTCTCCTTCGCTCGGCGCTGGGTGATGCTGACCACCAACAGGAGGAGAAGAATCGCGGCGACGAGTCCGGCGACGAAATACCGGATGTTGTCGCTGACGAAGTTTCCGGCGCTGCTCGGGAAGGAGTCGGCGCTGGCGTGGGCAGGTGCGACCAGGGCCACCGCGAGTGCCAGAAGTGGCAGAACCAGGGCAGAACGGGAACGCATTACCCCGAAGCTACCTCATCCTGCCCTTGAATTCGCGCTCGACTTCGCGGCGCACGTCGCGGTCCGCGATCTGGCGTCGGCGGTCGCGGCCCTCCTTGCCCCGAGCCAACGCCAGCTCGACCTTCGCCCGCGAACCCTTGAAGTAGATCCGCAGCGGAATCAGGGTCAGTCCTTTCTCCGCGGTCTTGCCGATCAGCCGTTCGATCTCGCCCTTGTGCAGGAGCAGTTTGCGCGGACGCTCCGGCTCGTGGTTCTCGCGGCTGGCCGGCTCGTAGGGCGGGATATGAAGGTTGCGAAGCCAGACCTCGCCGTCTTCGACCACGGCGTAGGCGTCGGTCATCTGCGCCTTGCCGCCCCGCAGCGACTTCACCTCGGAGCCCTGCAGCACGATCCCCGCCTCCATTTTCTCGACCGGTTCGAATTTGTGCCGGGCACGACGGTTGGTGGCGACGTCGCCGGAGGCCGGGATGCGCTGCTTCTTCGCCTTCTTAGCCACCGGCAAGCTCCAGGTCGACCCGGCCGCGGGCAGGCTCGACCCCGCTGACCCGGACGGATATCGGATCGCCGAGTCGCAGCATGTTGCCCGACTCGCGCCCGACCAGCGCTGTCTCGGTCTCGTTCAACTCAAAGCGCTCGACCCCGATCGTGCGAGCCGGCACCAGACCCTCGTATACGTCACCCAGCTCGCCGCCGAAGACGACGAAGGCGCCGGCCCGGATCGTCCCCGATACCTCGCCCTCGAACTCGGTCTCCGCGCCCCGCTGAGCGAGCTCCCGCTCGAGCAGGAAGGCGGCGCAGATGTCGTCGGCGTCGCGCTCGATCCGCGCCGACTCGCGCTCGCTCTCGCTGCAGTGAAAAGCAACCTCGCGCGCTTCCGCCGCCCGCGGCGCCGCCTCGCCCTCCGCCAGGGCCGCCAGTAGCGCCCGGTGCACGACCAGGTCCGGGTAGCGGCGGATCGGCGAGGTGAAGTGGCAGTAGGCGGGGCTGCCCAGGCCCGCGTGGCCGCTGTTGCGGTCGCTGTAGGAGGCCTGCATGAGGGAACGGAGCACCAGCGATGTATACGCCTCGCGGCCGTGCCCGCGCCGCGCCGCCTCCGCAACGACGAGGCGGCTCGCCTCCGCTGCGACCTCTCCCGCCTGACTCGGCGCCAGGCCCTGGCCCAGCGGCGGCGTCGGCACGCCGAGTGCGCTCAGCTGTTCGATCATCCGCTCGATCCTGCCGGGGTCGGGCTGGGCGTGGACGCGATAGATGGCGGGCACCCGCTTGCGCTCCAGCAGCTGGGCCACCTGTTCGTTGGCGAGAATCATCAGCCTCTCGATCAACCGGTGCGCCTCGGTATGCGAAACCGAGCGAGCAGCGACCGCATTGCCCTCGGAATCGAAGCGGAACTCGGGCTCGGTGGAGTCGACGTCGAGGCTGGTCATGCCGCGCCGCGCTCCGAGCACGAGGGCGGCCTTGCGGGCGATCGCCAACGGTTCGGCTACCCCGCCCGGGACGATCGCCCGCCCGGCGAAGACCAGGTCGAGCTCGTCGTAGTCGAGGCGAGCGCCGGAGCGGATGCGGCTGCGGTAGAAGCGCGAGGCCCGTGGGCGACCGTCGGTGCCGAGCTCGATCTCCGCCGTAACGGCCAGCCGCTCGACCCCGGGCGTAAGGCTGCAAGCATCCTCGCTCAGCGCCCGCGGCAGCATCGGCTCGACCGCGCCCGGCGCGTAGGTGCTGTTGGAGCGGCGGCGGGCCTCGAGGTCGAGCGGCGAGCCGGGCTTGACGTGGGCGGCGACGTCGGCGATGTGGACCCAGAGGCGCAGGCCGTCCTCCTCGCGCCGCGCCGAGACCGCGTCGTCGAAGTCGCGTGCCGTGGCGGGGTCGACGGTGAAGGTGGGCAGATCGGTGAGGTCGCGGCGGCGATCCTCGGCGCTCTCGGCGGCGCTGGCCGCTCGGCCGGCTTCGACCTCGAGCTTGGCCGGAAACCCGCGCCGTCCCAGGCGCTCGTCGAGGAGCGCATCGACGGCCTCGCGGGCATTCTTCGGTTTGGGCCGGGCTCGCCCGCGGCCACGACCGCGTTGACGCTCCCGGTAGTAGCGCCAGTCGCGCCGGCTCACTGCTGTCCCTGCTGCGCCAGCACCTCCAGCGCGCGTTCGAGACCCTCGTCGCGTTTGGTCTGCAACAGGTTGGGGGCCTGCACGTCGGGGTGGATGCCGTGACTCTTGGCGAGGTTGACCCCGGCGGGGGTGAAGTATTCGCCGATCGTCAGCTTCAGCGCGCCGCCGTTGGAGAGGTCGATCTCCTGCTGGAAGACGCCCTTGCCGTAGGAGCGGGTTCCGACCGTCTTGGCGCCGGCGTCGTCGGCTAGCGCCGCGGTCAGGATCTCCGCCGCCGAGGCGGTATTGCGGTCGATCAGGACGACGAGCGGAACTTTCGGCAGGTCGTCGCCGGCGGTCTTGTAGACGGCGTGGCCCTGGGTGCGTGAGTTGGTGGTGACGACGACTTCGTCCTTGGGCAGGAAGACGCTCGCGGTCAGCACCGCCTCCTCGAGCAGGCCGCCGCCATTGCCGCGCAGGTCGAGCACAATCCCTTCCGCTCCTTCCTTCTCGACCTTCTGCACCGCTTCGCGCATCTGCGCGTGGACGCCTTCGCTGAAGGAGATCATCCGCACGTAGCCGAGCGTGCGGTCACCGACCTTCGCGACTTTGCTGGTTACGTTGGGCAGCGAAATCTGGGCACGCTCGATTTTCAGCTCCTCGACCTTGCCGGACGGCTTCCTGACCCCGATCGTCACCTCGGTCCCTTCCGGGCCTTTGATCTTTTCGGTCGAGACTTCGCTGCTCTCCCCCGCGATCGAGTGGCCTTCGACCGAGACGATCAGGTCGCCGCCCTCGAGCCCGGCTTTCTCGGCGGGCGAGTCGGGGAAGACCTTTTCGATTCGCAGACCCAGTTTCACCTCGGTCACGGTCAGACCGATCCCGGAGAAGCGCCCGGCAATCTCGTCGTTGAAACGAGCCAAGCTTTCCGGCGAGAAGTAGTCGGAGAAGCGGTCTTTGTGGCGCAGGCGCAGCTCGCGGACCATGCCCTGCAGCGAGCCGTTGGTCAGCTCGCTCGAGCCGACCGGCCGGTAGTAGTTGTCCTCGATCAGTTCGGTCGCTTCGAGGTTGAGCCCGGCAGAATCATCGACGAAGCGGTTGCGGAGGAATTCGGGCAGCTTGGCCGGATGGCCGCCGAGCCAGATCCCGGCGCAGAGGACAGCCACCAGCGCGACCACGAGGGCCGCGATCCCCCAGCCCCTCACGCCCGCATCAGACCTTGAGGAAACGGCGCAGGGTGACGCCGGAGCCGACCGCCGAGACCAGCACCGCGGCGCCGAAGAGGATCGCCACCAGCGCCGGGAAGGAGAGGGTGCTGTTGTTCTGCGCCGCCAGGAAGGAGATGCTGTTGCCCAGCGGGTCGACGATCGTGATCTTGCCCAGCCACAGGATCAGTATGGCTACCAGGCCCCCGGCGAAGCCGACGATCACCCCCTCGATCATGAAGGGCCAGCGAATGAACCAGCGGGTTGCGCCGACTAGCCTCATCACCTCGACCTCACGGCGGCGGGTGTAGATCGAGAGCCGGATCGTGTTGCCAACCAGCATCAGCGAGGCCGCCAGCAGCAGCAGCGTGATCACGGTCAGGACGATCTTCAGCGCCCCGGTCACCTGCTCGATCTTGTTGGTGTCTTCCTGGCGGTCGAAGACCCCGTTTTCGGCCGGGACGATCGAGGAGATCGGCTTCGGTTTGCCGTTTGGGCCGGGCGGCGTGACGGCAGCCCGAACCGCTGCCAGGTTGGAGGCATCGTCGGCCTTGACCGCGAAGTTGCGCGGCAGCGGGTTGCGGTGGACCTGGGCGAGCAGGTCTTCGCTCTTGCTCTTGCCAAGGTCCTTTTCCAATTCGCGCAGCGCCGCGGCCTTGTCGATGAAGTGGACCGAGGCGACGTGGGGGATCGCCAGCAGCTTGTCTTCCAGGGCGTTGATTTCGCCCTGCGTGGCGTCGTCGTAGACGGCGACGCGGAACTCGAGGCTTTCGCGCACCTGGTCGCTCTTTGCCTGCGCCGTCTGGAAGACGGGGATCAGGACGCCAAGCAGGATCACGGTGGTGACCGTGGTGACGATCGCCGCCATGCTCGGTGCCGCGTTGCGGCGCAGCGCCCGGAAAGCCTCCTGGATGAAGAAGAAGAGTCGCGACATCTAGAAGAGCGAGTCGTGGGAGTCGTGACCGTTGGTCTGGCCCTCGGGAGCGACGCCCATCTCAGCCCGCATGCGCAGGCCGAACTCGGTCGTCGACTCCTCGGTGTAGCCGCCGCTGACCTCGTCGCGGACGACGCGGCCCTCGTAGAGCTCGATCACGCGGCGGCGCATGTTGTCGACCATCTCGCGGTCGTGGGTGACGACG
>DASYIY010000040.1:0-58700 GCA_035997045.1 Solirubrobacterales bacterium
GGCACTGCCGATCGCGTGCTCGGCTATCCCAATGGCCCGCTGATCGCCGGCTTGATCCCCGGGGCCCGCATGGAGACCTTCGAGGACGTCGGCCACATGTTCTGGTGGGAGCAGCCAGAGCGCTCCGCCGAGCTTGTCCGCGAGCATGCGCTCGCGGCCGCCTAACCGCGGCCGACGGGTCTACAACCCACCTATGTCGGCGGAAATCGGCCCACCGGCGCCTATTTGCCGAGGTTGGCGCAGCCGGCCGGGTCGAGCTTGCCGTTGACCTTGAAGACGTAGTCGGGCTGGGGCGCGATCTCCGGCTCTGCGATCACCAGCTTCAACGCCGGGTCGGATTTCACCCAAGCGTAGATCGGATACCAGTATTCCGCGGCGGGCGAGTCCTGGGTGTACTGGCTGATGATCAGGTAGTCGTAGTCCCCGGCGTTGACCAGGCGGCGGAACTGGCGGCAGCTGGTGGGAAGCCGGTAGGTCCCGTTCGGGCCACCCGAGCCGATGTACTGAACGTAGTTGTCGAGGTGACCGCCGTAGAAACCGTACTGGCCGAAGATGATCTCGCTGGAGCCGATGATGCCGATCCGCTCGTCGTGCTGGCGACGGGCAAAATCGTAGGCTTTGCGGGGCCCGCCTTCGCCGAGGAAGGGCAGCGGGTTGGCGTAGTGGTGATCGGCGTACTGGACCTCCTGGGCCCGTCCCAGGACCACCGCCAGGAACAGCACCGCGGCGGTGGCCACGGCGACCATCGCCCGGCTCGCCCGCCCGCGCGAGCGCAGCAGCGCCAGCCCCGCCGGCGCCCAGACCAGGGCCAGGGTGAGGAAGATCGTGCCGACGATGTAGCCCGTGTACCAGCGCGGCGTCGTCAGCACCGTGATCGCGTAGACGCCGGTCAGGAAGAGCAGCGTCTGCCAGGCGCGCCTGTCGGGCGCCCGCAGCAGTCGAGCGATCGGCAGCAGCGCCATCGCCAGCACCAGCCCCGGCACGAGGTAGCGGGTGTTGGTGAAGAACCCCGTCGGCGAACCGTCCTGGCCGGCCGCCGTCAGCGGCGTGAAGACGTAGACGACCGCGGTGAGGAGGGCGGCGGCGGCGATCACCCGCAGGATCCGGTTGCGTGAGCGCACGACGATGAAGATCGCCGCGGCGACGGCGATGATCAGGATCAGCGGCCACAGCGGCCCGAAGGCGTTGTCGAGCTGGGGAAAGAACCACTTGCGGTAGATGGTCGGGTTGGTCAGGTAGTGGGCGACGGCGAAGCGCGGGCGCGGATCGAGCGGCATCTGGTCGGGCCGCGGCAGGTGCAGGGGTCCGAAGCCGATCTGGGGAATCGGGTTGCCGCCGGTCTTGATCGCCGCCCGCAGGTACCAGTAGCCGCCGACCACGAAGGTCGAGAGCCCCAGCACCCAGGCCGTGGTCATGCGCCTCCCATTGCCGCTGAATACGACGACGCCCAGCGTGATCGCCACCACCGGGATCAGGAAGGTGAGCTTGACCGAGGCGGCGAGGCCCGCCGCGATCCCGGCCATCACCAGCGGCCCGCGGTCGAGCAGCGGGGCGTCGCTCTCTGGCGCGTCCTGCACCGCCCCGTCCTTGGGCGCACGCCGCTGGTGGCCGTTGATCAGGAAGGCGACGAAGGCGATCAGGAAGGCGAGCCCCATGATGTCGTTTCGCCCCTCCCCCGGCTGGGTCTCGATCATCACCCCCGAGTCGAGGACGATCGCGGCCGCGACCAGGGTCGCCGGGCCGACCTTGTAGGGGCGGCCGACGCACCAGGCGGCGAGCAGCGCGATCGCCAGCCAGACCAGGTTGATCAGCGGTGAGAGCCAGTCGCTCTTGAAGAGGACGATGCCGGCCGCGTGGACCAGCTCGGAGCTCTGCGGGTAGAACCAGGCGGCGAGCCGCAGCGGGTCGGTGTAGAGCAGGTGGACGGTCGAGTGTTCCTGGGCCATCCGCGCCGCGAAGGGCATGTGGTACCAGGTGGTATCGCCGCCGAACATCCCCTGGTCGAGGCTGAGCTGGGCCGGGAAGGTCCACTCGGCGACGGTGAAGGAGGCGACGGCGATCGCGATCCAGAGGGCGACGGTCTGCACTTTCGGCGCCGGCACTTCGCGGCCCTCGCTGGGCGCCATCCGCCGGCCGAGCCCCGCCGCTGCCAGCCCGATCGCGATCGTGACGACGACGATCCAGCCCAGGCGCAGGATGCTGAGCGTGCCGAGGATCTCCAGCGAGACGACCAGCAGGGCGACCGCGATCGTCGCGTCGGCGAGGCGCGCCAGGGCGCCGGAGAATTCCGGCACGATCCAGCGTCGCAGCCAGTAGCCGCCGAGGCCGACCGCCGCGACGATGCCGATCACGGCGAGGCAGCCGCCTATGTAGGAGACGAAGGAGGGTGCCACGGGCGCGGGATGCTATTCGCCGCGCCAGCGGGACATCGCCGCGGTCAGGAGGCGGCGGCCGGGATGCGGCAGGTGACGCCGGTTCCGGCCAGGCCGCAGTAGCCGTTCGGGACCTTGTGCAAGTACTGCTGGTGGTGCTCCTCGGCGTAGTAGAAGTGGCCGGCGGGCTCGACCTCGGTGGTCGTCGCCTCCTTGCCGGCGGCCTTCAGGTCGGCGTCGTAGGCGTCGCGCGCCATCTCTGCCGTCGCCTTCTGGGCATCGTTGGCGTAGTAGATGCCGGACCGATACTGGGTGCCGACGTCGTTGCCCTGGCGCATTCCCTGGGTCGGGTCATGCTCCTCGAAGAAGACCTTGAGCAGGTCCGCATAGGAGATCTTCTCCGGGTCGAAGGCGACCAGCACCGCCTCCGCGTGCCCGGTTCGGGCCGAGCAGACCTCGTCGTAGGTCGGGTTCGGGGTGGTCCCGTTCATGTAGCCGACCGCCGTCGTGTAGACGCCGTCGATTCCCCAGAACAGCCGCTCTGCACCCCAGAAGCAGCCGAGCGCGAGGTAGGCGGTCTCGATCCCTTCCGGGAAGGGCGGACGCAGCGGTGCCCCGAGCACCGCGTGGCGCTCTGGAACGTCGAAGGCCGGCTCGCTGCGCCCGGGCAGGGCATCCTCGGCCGCGGGCATCTGCGCCTTCTCCGGATTGAGCATCGTCATCAGCTTGCCAAGTCGGTTCATCGCGATCTCCTTTACGGGTCGCCATCGACCTTACAGCCCGTTTCTTTCCGGTTTGTGACGCTCAGGCGTCGCCGGGAACCGCAAATGAATACCCGACTCCGGTCAACTCTTCGGAGACCGACCAGAGGCGCTTGGCGACGGCCTCGTCACGGCCGGCGCGAGCCGGGCGCACGACCTTGGGGTGACCGCGCGCGCCCTCGAAGCCGTCCGGGCCGATGAAGAGGCCGCCGTCGAGGTTGGGACGGGTGGCGGCGTAGAGGGTCGGGAGCGCCCCCATCGCGGCGCTCTGAGCGAAGAGGCGATTGGTGATCGCCATCGTCGCCCGGTCAAGCGCGGGCGGTGCCGCCGATTGCAGGTTCGTCGCCGCATAGCCAGGGTGAGCCGCGAGGCTCTTCACACTCGAATCCGAGGCGCGCAACCGCCGCTCCAACTCGAACGCAAAGAGGATGTTGGCCAGCTTCGACTGGCTGTAGGCGCGCCAGCGGCCGTAGCGGCGCTCGGATTGCAGATCGTCGAAGCCGATCTTGCCGATTCTGTGCGCACCGCTCGTGAGGGTGACGACGCGGGCATCCTCGCGACCCTCGAGCCGGGCGAGCAGCAGCCCAGTCAGGGCGAAGTGGCCGAGGTGGTTGGTGCCGATCTGCAGCTCGAAGCCGTCGGCCGTTTCGCCGCGCGGCGGCGCCATCAGGCCGGCGTTGTTGACCAGCAGGTCGAGGCTGCCGCGAGCCGTGGAGAACCGCTCGGCGAAGGCGCGGACCGAATCGAGGCTGGAGAGGTCGAGCGCCTCGACCGAGACGGACGCGTCCGGAACCTCCTCCCGTATCGACCCGAGCGCGGCCTCGCCCTTGTCCGTGTTGCGACAGGCAAGGACGACCTCGGCACCGGCGCGGGCGAGCTCCCGGGCGGTGACCAGGCCCAAGCCGCTGTTGGCGCCGGTCACCACCGCGACCCGTCCCGCCTGGTCGGGAATCTGCTCGGCCGTCCACTTCTCGCTCATCGCTCTCCCCGGGTTGGCGCTCTCAGCTGCTTGACAATGGCTCCGGTGTCCAACTCGTCCCAGGCTTGGGCGATCAGCCCATCGCGGATCCGCAGGACAGCGGTAGATGTGAACTCGACCCGCCTGCCGGTCGCCTCGACGCCGAGGAACTCGTCGCTGTGGGTTCCGCCCCAGCGCTGGTGCGCCGCCACCAGGTCGTCCTCGGCGAGGATCAGCTCGATCTCATTGTGCAGATCGGGAAACGCCGCCAGGAAGTAGTCGACCGCCTGACGCTGGCCCAAGCGCCCGCGCGGCTCGCCGTTGTGGACGAAGTCCTCGCTCAGCAATCGCTCGCAGGCGCCCGAGTCGCGCTCGCCGATCGCCTCGCGGTAGAAGCGGCGGACGAGATCCTTGTTGGCATCGGACGGCACCGCGCCCGACCGTACTTGAATACCGGCGCCTCGAACGGGTAGCGTGGGCGCATCGGTTGCTTCGTCGTCCTCTTCGCCCTGATCTCGCCGCGCCTGGCGCTCTTCGCGCTGTTCCTCTTCAGCGACCTGCTCAGCCGCGCCTTCGAGAGCTGGTTCGTCCCCTTCCTCGGCTTCTTCCTGCTGCCCTGGACCACCCTCGCCTATGCGGTGATGTGGAGCACCGGGTCCAACGGAGTCAAGGGCTTCGAGTGGTTCATCGTCATCCTCGCCTTCGTCTTCGACCTTGGCTCCTACGTACAGGGCAGCCGGCGCCGCGACGCCCGGGCCTAGCGTCTGGCCGTCGGGCGCACTACTCGCGCCGCTGCTGCCCGGCACCAACCGGGAAGGCAACCCGCACGTGGGACTTGGAGACGACCATGAACGGCAATTTCTCCACGTCCCCACCCATGATCGACGAGACTTCCGCGTTGACCAGCGGGATGAAGGTGATGTCGACCCGGTTGAGCGAGTCCGAGAAACGGCTCTGGTAACCCTCCGGCGGCAGCGTCACGTCACCGACTATCCGCTGCCGGTCGGTTTCGAACTGGATCCGTTCGACCCGTCGCTCTTTCGGCTCCACTTCCATGCTCATTTGCAACTATCGGCACCACGGGAGAATGCGTGAGCGGATACCCGTCCAGGTGACATAACTCGCGCGGAGGTCCGCTAAACCGTGCGCCGGCGGCGGTTCTGCCAGAGTCGTGAAACCACCACTCCCAAGTAGAGCGGCAGTCCGAGGAAAACGATGTCCGTAATCAGATAGGGCAGCCAAAACGGCGGGTTGCCGTCGTTTTCACCCACGTCCCAACCGATCGCTCGCCCGAAGATCGCCCCGACGACGGCGAACACCACCCACCAGCGCCCGACTAGGAAGCCGACCACCGGTGCCGCCAGCCAAATGACAAGCAGCGGGGCTTCGAATGCTCCCGGGTGAAAGTTCTCAAGCGCCATCAGCGCCCCGAGGACACCTGTGTAGAGAACGGTCAGGAGGATGCGCCAGATCATCAGGAGGAAACAATCTCTATTTCAGGAGGAAACAATCTCTATTACCGCCCTGCAATCAAGCCGCTTCGGCTCCTCGGCGCGAATCGGAAATCGGGGCGCCCGGATTCGAACCGGGGACCTCGGCCACCCAAAGGCCGCGCGCTACCAGGCTGCGCCACGCCCCGATCAAGCCAGTGTATGTCGATTTGAGCCGACTAGAAGACCCGAATCGTCTGGTCGATCCGAATCGACCTCTGGGTGATCGATAGATTCTGAGGCGATGGCCGAGGTGCTGCCGCTCAACGCTCTGCGCTACGACCTCGACGCGGTCGGGTCGCTGCAGGACGTCGTCGCCCCGCCCTATGACGTGATCGACCCGGCGATGCGGGCCGAGCTGCTGGCGCGCTCGCCCTACAACGCGGTCGCCGTCGACCTGCCGAAGGCCTACGGCGAGACCGGTCCGCAGGCTGCCGGCGAGGGCGATCCCTATGCCAACGCCGGCCAGGCGATCGAGGCCTGGCAGAAGGCCGGTGCCCTGGTCAGGGACGCCGAACCGGCGATCTGGGCGATGGAGCAGGACTACACCGGGCCCGACGGCTCCACCCACACCCGCCACGGCATCCTCGCCCGAGTGCGAGTCGAGGACTTCGAAAGCGGCGCGATCCTGCCCCATGAGCGCA
This sequence comes from Solirubrobacterales bacterium, assembly GCA_035997045.1. Lineage (GTDB taxonomy): Bacteria > Actinomycetota > Thermoleophilia > Solirubrobacterales > 70-9 > VRUE01. The sequence goes on from DASYIY010000040.1 coordinate 6,226, forward strand.
CCCTTCCGGGGCCGAAGCAGGACCGGCTCGAACTGATGCGAGCGACCCGCCTCAACCTCTCGCCGATCTTCTCGCTGAGCACGGTCGACCCGTGGCCGCTGGTCGAGCGCGAGACCGAAGTCGAGGAGGAGGTCTGGGGGGAAGCGACCGACGCGACCGGGACCACGACCCGGATCTGGCGGCTGCGCAACCCCGAAATCCACGAGAGCATTGCCGATAGCCTCGCCGGTGCCCAGCTGCTGATCGCCGACGGTCATCACCGCTACGAGACGGCGATCGCCTACCGCGACGAGATCGGCGGCGAGGGGCCGCACAACTACACGTTGATGGCGCTGACCGGGCTCGACGACCCCGGCCTCTCGGTCTACCCCACCCACCGCCTGCTCTCCGGCTTCGCCGACGACCCCGAGCGCCAGCGCCGCCTCGGCGAGGGCCTGCGCGAGCTCTTCGAGGTGACCGAGGTCGAGACCGACAGGATCGACCCGCTCGGCGCGGAGGGGGTCGGCGTCTTCGGCCTCTACGACTCCCACCACAAGCGCGCCTTCCGCCTGCGGCTCAAGGACACGGCCGAGCTCGACCGGATCCTGGAGGGCGAGCCCGAGGCCTACCGCCGCCTCGACGCGGCGATCCTCGAGACCCTGGTGCTGAAGGGCATTGCCGGGCTCAGCGAAGACGACATCCTCGCCAAGCGCGGGCTCGGCTACGCGAAGAGCGTCGACGACTCCCTGCGGCTGCTCGAGGAGGGCGCCTACGACGTCGCCTTCATCCTGCGTCCGATCCCGGTCGACCAGACCCGGGAAATCTGCGAAAGCGACGCCAACATGCCGCCGAAGTCGACCTACTTCTATCCCAAGGTCCTGACCGGCCTGGTCTTCAACCCGCTGGCCTGACCGTGGTCAAGATCTACACCAAGAAGGGCGACGACGGGACCACTTCTCTCTGGTACGGCGGCCGGATCCCCAAGCACCACGGCCGCACCGAGGCCTATGGCGCGCTCGACGAGGCCTGCTCCCAGCTCGGCGTGGCCCGCGCCCTCTGCGGCGCCGAAAACGCCGAGCTGGCGGCCGACATCCTGCGCCTGCAGGACGACATCTTCGTCGTCGGCGCCGAGCTGGCGACCGCGCCGGAAGCGGCCGAGCGGCTCGAAGACGGGGTCAGCCGCGCCACCGAGGCGATGGTCGCCGAGCTCGAGGCGCTGATCGACCGCTACATGAGCGAGGTCGAGCTGCCGCCGCAGTTCGTCATCCCGGGCGGCAACGCGCTCTCGGCCCAGCTCGACGTCGCCCGCACGGTGATCCGCCGCGCCGAGCGCCGCATCTCCGCCCTCGCCGAGGAAGGCGAGCTGGCGAGCGAGACCGTGATCCACTTCGTCAATCGCGCCTCCGACCTCGTCTACGCGATGGCCCGTTTCGCCGATGTCGACGACCCGGCGCTCTTCGAGGGCCGCCGCAAGAGCTGATCCAGTGGAGCCCGATTCAGTCAAGGTCGTCGCCCGCCGGCACGAGGGCTTTGCCCACGACGTCGAGATCGAAGGCCGCCGCACCATCCGCGTCGACGAGCCGACCACGGCGGGAGGAACCGACACCGGGCCCTCCCCCACTCGACTGGTCGCCGCCGGTCTGGCCGGCTGCACGGCGATCACGATCGAGATGTTCGCCGAGCGCAAGGGCTGGGACGTAGGCAAGGTCGAGGTGGACGTCGACGTCACCTACGACGAATTCGCGCCGCTCTCCTTCGCCGTCACCCTGGGCCTGCCGGCCGAGCTGAGCGACGAGCAACGCAAGCGCCTGCTCGTCGTCGCCGCCAAGTGCCCCGTCCACAAACTGCTGGCGGGCGAGACCCTGGTCACCATCTCCGATCACGTGGAGACGCTCTGATGGATCTCGGGCTGAAGGGGCGCGCTTGCGTTGTCACCGGTGCCAGCCGCGGGATCGGCGCCGAGACCGCGCGGCTGCTCTGCACCGAGGGGGCAAACGTGCTCCTCGTGGCGCGCAATGAGGAGCGCCTGCGCGCAGCGGCCGATGCGGCGACGGCCGGCGGAGTCGAGGCGGAAGGACAAGCCGAGGCCCTGCTCCTCGACATCACCGCCGAGGATGCCGGGGAGCGCATGCTCGAGGCAGCGACGGAGCATTTCGGCACTCTCGACGTCCTCGTCAACAACGCCGGCAGCGCCCAGTGGCGCGACCTCGACGATGTCCCCGACGAGGACTGGCGCGCCCAGTACGAGCTCAACGTGATCGCGCCGCTGCGGGCGATGCGCGCTGCCGCTCCGGCGATGGCCAAGCGCGGCTGGGGCCGCATCGTCAACGTCTGCTCGACCGCCGGCAAGCGTCCCTCTTCGGCGATGCCCGAGTACTCGGTGGCGAAGGCGGCCGAGCTCTCGCTCTCGCGCCTCTTTGCCGACCGCTACGCGAAGAGCGGCGTCCTCGTCAACGCGATCTGCCCCGGCCCGGTCGAATCGGAGATGTGGATGGAGCCCGGCGGCCTGCTCGACCAGTCTCACGCGATGTCGGGGGCGGCGAGCCGCGAGGAGGCGCTGGCCACGGCAGGCGCCAAGCGCCCGATCGGCCGCCTCGCCGAAGCCGGCGAGATCGCCTCGGCGATCGTCTTCCTCTGCTCAGAGCGCTCCTCCTACGTCGCCGGCGCCGCCTGGTCCGTGGACGGCGGAACGGTTCAGGTGATCATTTGAGCGTGCGTGTGGCGACTTACCCGTCTATATGACGGGAAACTCGCCACACCCGGTCGAAGCCGCGGTCCTGCTGCCGCTCTACGGCTGGCCCGACGACGAGCCGGGGCTCGTCTTCACCGAGCGCCGGGCGGACATGCGGCGCCACGCGGGCGAGATCTCGTTTCCGGGTGGACGGCGCGATCCCGGCGACGCCGACCTCGGCGCGACGGCCCTGCGCGAGGCGCAGGAGGAGATCGGGCTCGACCCCGCCGCGGTCGAGCTGGGCGAAGAGCTGCCGGCGACCAACACCTTCGTCACCGGCTACCGCATCCACCCTTTCGTCGGTCGCATCCCCCACCCCAAGGAGCTCGACCTGCGACCAAACCCGGCCGAGGTCGAGACCGTGCTCACCTTCTCGCTGGACCTGCTGCGCGAGAGCTACGAGATCCGCCGCCTGGTCCGCCGCGAAGTGCCGATCCACACTCCTACCTACGAGATCGAAGGCCACCTGATCTGGGGCGCCACCGCTCGCATCCTCAGCGACCTGCTGGACCGCCTCCGATAGGCGCATCGACGATCTCGACGGGGATTCGCCAGGTCTTCGACGCCGTTTCCACCGCCGTGGAGCCACGGGCGAGAATCGCGGCGTCGACCGAGCCGTCGGCCTCGTAGACGAAGCGCCGCACCGGCGTTTCGACCAGACGTTCGAGGAAGCGCTCGAGCCGCGGGCCGTGAATCGCCCCGATGCTCTCCGGATCGCCGGTGGCAGAGCCGAGCAACCAGTAGACGACGGTGACATCGCCGACCAGCTCGAGCAGGGTGCCCGGCTGCTGCGGGTCGGCGAGCACGCCCTCGATCCCGGCCGCCTCGATCGCCTTGAGCCCCACGTCGCGCCGGCTGGTCCCCCGCACCTCCCAGCCCTGCTCGAGCAGCCGGCCTCCCAGCTCCCTGCCGCGGCAGCCGCAGCCGACGATCAGCGCTCGCGCCAAGGTGGGCTAGGCGGCGCGGCGCTCGGCCGCCCACCGGCGCTGCTCGTCGGTCGCGCCCGGGCCGGGCCGGCTCTCGATGTTGCGCGGCTCTACTCCGCCGCCGCACTCCGAGCAGGTGGCAACCATGTGGAAGGCGTGGCCGCACTCGCGGTGCACCGTCTCCAGCGGCGCCCCCTCCGGACCGGTCGTGTAACGATCGCCCCAGCGCAGCAGCGCCAGCAGCACGGGCTGCAGGTCGAGCCCCTTCTCGGTGAGGCGGTACTCGAAGCGCTCGGGGTGCTCGCTGTAGCGGCGGCGCTCGACGATCCCCTCCTCGACCAGCGTCGCTAGCCGTTGACTGAGCACGTTGCTCGCCACCCCCAACGACTCCTGGATCTCGTCGAAGCGACGGCGGCCAAGGAAGAGGTCGCGCAGCACGAGGACGGCCCAGCGCTCGCCGAGAAAAGAAAGCGGGCGGGCGATCGAGCAGTTGAGATCGGCGAACGCCTTGATTGCCATGGCAACCAGTCTAACCAGTGACTTTCCTTTTGCAAGTCAAGTTTGCTACCGTGACTTGCAAATTGCAAGCCAGCGGATTGGAGCGGCAATGGAACGGCGTTGGAAGATCCTCCTGATCACCTCGGTAGGCCTGTTCATGGCAAGCCTCGACCTCTTCATCGTCAATATCGCCTTCCCCGACCTGGCGCGCGATTTCGACGGTGCCTCGCTGCCCGACCTCTCCTGGGTGCTGAACGCCTACGCGATCGTCTTCGCCGCCCTGCTCGTGCCGGCCGGACGCATCGCCGACCGGGTCGGGCGCAAGCGCGTCTTCATCGCCGGGCTGCTGCTCTTCTCGGTCGCTTCGGCCCTCTGCGCGATCGCCCCCTCGGTCGAAGTGCTGGTGGCTGCCCGGGTGCTGCAGGCCGCGGGCGGCGCGATGATGCTGCCCACCACCTTGGGCTTGATCCTGCCCGCCTTTCCGCTCGAGCAGCGACCCCTGGCGATCGGCATCTGGTCGGCGGTCGGCGGCGTCGCCGCGGCGCTCGGCCCGCCGATCGGCGGCCTCCTGGTGCAGTTGAGCTGGCGCTGGATCTTCGTCGTCAACGTGCCGATCGGCATCGTCACCGCAATCGTCGCGATGCGAGCGCTGGACGAGGTTCGCGAACCGGAGGACGGGCGTCCCGACCTGCTCGGCGCGGCGGAGCTGGCGCTCGGCATCGCCCTGCTCACGCTAGGCATCGTCAAGGGCCCCGAGTGGGGCTGGGCCGACCCGCGCTCGCTAGCGGCATTCGTCGGCTCGGTCGGGCTCGTCGTCGCCTTCCTCTTCCGCTCCGCCCATCACCATGCCCCGGTGATCGAGCTGCCGCTGCTGCGGGTCCGCTCCTTTGCCCTGGCCAACCTCGCCGCCGCCGTCTTCTTCGCCGGCTTCGGCGCGATGCTGCTCTCCGGCGTGCTGCTGCTGACCGAAGTCTGGGGCTACTCGGCGCTCAGAGCCGGGTTGGCCCTCTCGCCGGGTCCGCTGACCGCCGCGATCTTTGCCGTGCCTTCCGGCCGGCTCGGCGGCCGGATCGGACAGCGCCCGGTGGTGGCGGCCGGCGGCCTCACCTTCGCAACCGGCTTCGCGGTGATCCTCGCAACCGTCGGCAGCGATCCGGCCTACGCGTCGAGCTTCCTGCCGGGCTTCGTCCTCGGTGGGGCCGGCGTCGGCATGGTGCTGGGAGCCCTTCCCGCCGCGGCGACCGCGGCGCTGCCCGCCTCGCGCTTCGCGACGGGCACGGCGGTCTTCGGGATGGCGCGCCAGCTCGGATCGGCAATCGGCGTGGCGGTGCTGATTGCGCTGCTCAACGACACCACCGGCGGTGACCTGCTCGCGGGTCTGCAGCGCGGCTGGGCGTTTGCACTTGGCGCCGGTCTCGCGACCGCGGCATTGGCCCTTTGCTTCGGCCCCGTCGGCTCCCGCGCCCTCCGCACGGCACCCTCGCCAATCCCACAGAGCGAGGCGGCCTAGGCGTGGCTAGGTCGCTTCGAAGCCACGGCGGTGGCGCAGGCGCTCGAGCTCCTCGGCGGCGACCTCGTCGCGCAGCTCCTGCTCGTTGCGTTCGGCGGCCCCGCGCCGCCGGCGCATCTCGTTCTGCGCCTCGAGCATCTGCTGCACGTCGTCGACCTCGTTTTGGACCTCGAGTTCGGGCGAGCGGGTCGGCTTCCAGTCGAGCAATTCGGCGTTGTTGCCGGTGTAGAAGTGCTCGAGCACGAACAGCACGCCAACCAAGAGCAGCACCATGCCGACGGTTCCGAGGACGAAGACCACGGAACCAAGGATACGCCCGCGGCGCCCGTCCCCTTTAATCCCGCGAGTGGCCGATGCATATGTAGTCGACGCGATTCGCACGCCGATGGGCAGCTACCGCGGCGCCCTCTCCGGCGTCCGCCCCGACGACCTCGCGGCGCAGACGATCGCCGCGGTGGTCGAGCGCACCGGCGTCGACCCCGAGCGGATAACCGACGTCTACTTCGGCGCCGCCAACCAGTCGGGCGAGGACAACCGCGACGTGGCGCGGATGGCGGCGCTGCTCGCCGGCCTTCCCGACAACGTTCCCGGCGCCACCGTCAACCGCCTCTGCGCCTCCGGCCTGGAGGCGATCAACTGCGCCGCCCGCGCCGCCAAGCTCGGCGAGGGCGACTTCTACCTCGCCGGCGGGGTCGAGTCGATGAGCCGCGCGCCCTGGGTCGTCGGCAAGCCCGAGCGCGGCCTGCCTCGCGGCCCGCAGACGATGCACGACACGACCCTGGGCTGGCGCTTCGTCAACCCCCGCATGGCCGAGATGGGCATCTCGACCGAATCGATGGGCGAGACCGGCGAGAACGTCGCCCAGCGCTACGGAATCGGCCGCGAGGACCAGGACGCCTGGGGCCTGCGCAGCCACCAGCGCGCGGTCGCCGCGGCCGAGGTCGGAATCTTTGCTGAGGAGATCGTCGCGGTCGAGGCACCGAAGGGACGCGAGACGGTCATCGTCGATGCCGATGAGGGGCCGCGCCCCGACGCATCGCTGGAGAAGATGGCGAAGCTGCGTCCGGCCTTCCGCGAGGGCGGCACCGTCACCGCCGGCAACGCCTCGACCCTCAACGACGGCGCCGCCTGCACCCTGATCGCTTCCGAGGCCGGAGTGAAGGCGCTCGGTGCCGAGCCGCTCGCCCGCGTCGTCGCCTTCGGAGTCGCCGGCGTCGACCCAGCTTACATGGGCATCGGCCCCGCCGTCGCGATCCCCAAGGCCCTCGCCGCCGCCGGCCTGACGCTCGAGCAGATCGACCTGATCGAGCTCAACGAGGCCTTTGCCTCCCAAGTGCTCGCTAGCGCCCGCGAGCTCGGCATCGACGAGGAGAAGCTCAACGTCAACGGCGGCGCGATCGCCCTCGGCCACCCGCTCGGCTGCACCGGCGCCCGCCTCACCACCACCCTCGTCCGCGAGCTGCGCCGCCGCGGCGGCAAATACGGCATCGCCACCATGTGCGTCGGCGTCGGCCAGGGCCTTGCGACGGTCTTCGAAGCGGTCTGAGTAAAGCCGGCTGGAGACGTCTGAGGTAGCCTCGCCGGTCGAATGACGGCCACTCTCCGAGAGCTTGCGAGCGTCGATGGCACGATCTCACCGACCGGCGAGGCAATGGTGCCCCTGAAGGACGATGGGCTCTACCGAGGCGACGGAGCTTTCGAGGTGATCCGGCTCTACGAGGGAACGCCGTTTGCGCTGGTCGACCATCTCGACCGGCTTGAGCGCAGCGCCTCAGCCATCGAGCTCGAGTTCGACCGGCCCGCGCTGGAGAGTGAGATCGAGGCGCTGCTGACGGAGCTCGGCGACGCCGACGGGCAACTGCGCCTGATCGTCACCCGCGGTGGCCGCCGCCTCGCGATGACCGAGCCGATCCCGGCCCACGCGGACACGGTCCGCGTCGCCACGGTCACCTACTGCCCGACGGTGATCCTCAACGGGGTCAAGTCACTTTCCTACGCCGCCAACATGCAGTCGACCCGCCTCGCCAAGGCTCGGGGTGCTGACGAGGCCGTGCTGGTGCAGCCCGACGGCATCGTGCTCGAGCCGCCGACCTCCGCGATCTTCTGGGTCTCGCCGCAGGGCGCGCTGCGCACCCCCGCCCTCGAGAACGGCGTACTCGAGTCGATCACCCGCGACCGCCTGGTCAAGGCCCTGGACGTCGAAGAGGGCGCCTGGCCGGTGGCCGACCTTCGCTCTGCGAAAGAGGCCTTCCTCGCCTCGACCACGCGCGAGATCCAGGCCGTGGCAGCAATCGATGGCACCAATCTTCCCGAGGCCCCCGGCCCCCGCACCCGCGAGGCCCAGGCGGCGTTCAAAGAGACGCTGGGCCGGGAACTTCAATGAACGATAGGGCGAACTGCATCAAATTCCAGGCCTGGCAGGCCGGAAATTCGATGCAGTTCGGACGAGACCGAGAAAGCAAGGGGTGAGATGGACTTCCAGTTGAGCGACGAGCAGCGGCTGATCTCCGAAACGGCGCGGGACTTCGCCGATGGCGTAATCGCGCCGCGGGTCAAAGAGAACGACCGCGCCGCGCGCTTCGACCGCGAGCTTGCCAGCAAGCTCGGTGAGGTCGGCTACCTCGGCGCACCCGTCGCCGAGCAGTACGGCGGCCGCGGGCTCGACTACCTCGGCTACGGCCTGATCGTCGAACAGGTCGGCCGCGCCGACTCCTCCGCCCGCACCGTCGTCTCCGTGCAGACCTCGCTGGTCGCCGGCTCGATCGAGAAGTGGGGGACCGAGGAGCAGAAGCAGAAGTGGCTGCCCCGCCTCTGTTCTGGCGAGGCGCTGGGCTGCTTCGGCCTGACCGAGCCCGACACCGGCTCCGACGCCGCCAACCTGCGCACCCGGGCGACCAAGACCGACTCGGGCTGGTCGATCAGCGGCCAGAAGATGTGGATCTCGCTCGCCAACTTCTCCGAGGTGGCGCTGATCTTCGCCCAGACCGACCCGGAGAAGAAGCACAAAGGCCTCGCCTGTTTCCTCGTCCCCTGCGACAGCGAGGGCTTCACCACGCAGGAGATCCACGGCAAGCTCGGCCTGCGCTCCTCCGACACCGGCGAGATCTCGCTCGACGGCGTCGAGGTCGGCGAGGACGCAATGCTCGGCGAGATCGGCGACGGCTTCAAGGTCGCGATGAGCGCCCTCGACAACGGCCGCTACAGCGTCGCCGCCGGTTGCGTCGGCATCTGCGAAGGCTGCGTCGAAGCGTCGGTGACCTACGCCAAGGAGCGCAAGCAGTTCGGCGTCCCCCTCGCCCGCTTCCAGCTGGTCCAGGAGATGATCGCCGACATGATCCTCAAGCGTGACGCCAGCCGGATGCTGGTCTACCGCGCCGGCGTGCTCAAGGACGAAGGCAAGCCGAACACCACCGAGACCTCGGTGGCCAAGCTCTACGCGACCGAGTCGGCGGTCGAATGCGCCAACCTGGCGATCCAGGTCCACGGCGGCGCCGGCTACGTCGACGACTACCCGGTCGAGCGCTACCTGCGCGACGCCCGCGTCACCACGCTCTACGAGGGCACCTCGCAGATCCAGAAGATGATCATCGGCCGCGCCGCGACCGGGATCAACGCGATGACCCCGATGGTGGCCGAGTAGCCCTTGGCGGAGCTGGTCGAGAGCTCCCGCGACGGCCACGTCGCCCTGCTTCGCCTCAACCGGCCGGAGGCGCGAAACGCGCTCTCGCCGGAGCTGATGGAGCAGATCGCGGCCGAGCTCGAGCGCCTCGACCCCGACCCCGAGGTGCGCTGCGTCGTCGTCGCCGGCTCTGAGAAGGTCTTCGCGGCCGGCGCCGACATCAAGGCGATGAGCGAACGCTCCTTCGCCGAGGCACTGCGCCACCCGGCGGCGTCCTTCTGGCGCCGCCTCGCCGCGATCAAGACACCGACGATCGCCGCCGTCTCCGGCTACGCCCTTGGTGGCGGCTGCGAGCTGGCGCTCGCCTGCGACATGATCGTCGCCGCCATGGGGGCGACCTTCGGCCAGCCGGAGATCAACCTCGGAATCATTCCCGGCGGCGGCGGCAGCCAGCGCCTCGCCCGCGTCCTCGGCAAGCAGCGGGCGATGGAGCTCGTGCTGACCGGCCGCCGTTTCGATGCCGCCGAGGCGGCGGCGTTGGGACTCGTCAACAAGGTCGTGCCGGACGACCACTGGCTGGAGGAGGCGATGGCCCTCGCCAAGGAGGTCGCTGAAAAGCCGCCGATCGCCGCCCGGCTCGCCAAGCAGGCGGTCCTCGTCGCCGAGGAGACCGCCCTCTCCCCCGGGGTCGAGAACGAGCGCCGCCTCTACGAGCTGGCGATGGCGACCGAGGACCGGGTCGAGGGCATGACCGCCTTCCTCGAGAAGCGCGAGCCGAAGTTCGAGGGCCGTTGAACGTCGAGCGCATCGGAGTCGTCGGTGCGGGCACGATGGGCGCCGGCATCGCGCAGATCGCCGCGCTGGGCGGCTACGAGACCCGGCTCTACGACCCGATCCCGGCAGCACTCGAGTCGGGCCTGGAGAAGCTGAATGCGTCCCTGACCAAGGGCGCGGCGAAGGGGCTTTGGAGCAAGGCCGAAGCCGATGCGGCGCGGGACCGGGCGGGCGGAGCCCACAGCCTCGCCGACCTCGCCGAATGCGACCTGGTGGTCGAGGCCGCGCCCGAGGACCTGGGCTTGAAGCGCAAGCTGTTCGCGGCGCTTGCCGAGGCCTGCGGCCCGGAGACGATCCTCGCCAGCAACACCTCATCGCTGCCGGTCACCGCGATCGCCGCCCTGGTCCCAGGCCGCGAGCGCGTCGTCGGCATGCACTTCTTCAACCCGCCAGCGCTGATGAAGCTGGTCGAGGTGGTCGCCACCGAGGAGGCTGCGAGCGAGGCGCTGGACGCGACCGCGGAGGTGGGCAAACGGATGGGGCGCACGCCGATCCGTGCCAAGGACAGCCCCGGGTTCATCGCCAACCGCCTCGCCCGCCCCTTCACCCTCGAGTCGCTGCGAATGCTCGCCGGCGGCGTGGCCGACGCCGGGACGATCGACCGTGTCTGCCGCCTCGGCGGCGGCTTCCGCATGGGCCCGTTCGAGCTGATCGACCTGATCGGCCTCGACGTCAACCTCAGCGTCGCCCGCTCCTTCTACGCCCAGGGCGACGAACCGGAGCGTTGGCGGCCGAGCAGGATCCAGGAAGAGCTCGTCGCCGCGGGAAACCTCGGACGCAAGAGCGGGCATGGTTTCTACGGCTACAGCGACGGCAATCGCCGCGCACCCGATCCCGAACTCGAGATCGAGGCACCCACCCTCGACCCCGAGCAGCTGGCAAAAATCGATCCCGCCGCGCCCGCGATCCTCCCCCGTCTTTTCGCCCAGATCGCAAACGAGGCGGCCTTCGCGCTCGAAGAGGAAATCGGCTCGCCCACCGACATGGACACCGCGATGCGGCTCGGCTTCAACTGGCCGCGCGGGCCGCTCGAACTGACCGAGCTGATCGGCCCCGGGCGCGCCGTGGCGCTGCTCGAAGAGCTGCGCGAGCGCCACGGCGAGGCGTACCGGCCCGCACCGCGACTGCTTGCCGCGGCGGGAACATAGGTTCCGAGGGAAGATGCAGGGATCGCCGGGTAGAGCCGCATGGTCGCTCGCAGCGAGCGCGCTTGCGATAGCCCTGCTCGGCCTTTCCCTGGCGTCGACGGCATCGGCACGCCGGCTCATCTTCTGGGGCAATTCGACCGCCAACAAGATCTCCTACACGGCGGTGATCGAAGGAGGCAGAGGGGCGGACCTGCCGATCGATCCCGCTTACGTGAACGACCCATACGGGACCGCGATCGACTCCGCCGTCGGCAAGGTCTACTGGCTGAATAGGGGCGGCGGGGGCTCAATCGGCCAGGCGAACCTCGATGGCAGTGGCGCCGGCCTTCTCAATACCGGCGGCGCGAGCTTCGCCGCGCCTTCAGGCCTGGCGATCGACCCCGCCGCAGGCAAGATCTACTGGGGCAATTCGGAAAGCGGAAACGGCTCGATCGGCTACGCCGCCCTGAATGGAAGCGGCGGCGACTTGCTCAAACCGCTCGGCGCGACGGTGGAACCCAACGGCCTCACCATCGATCCCGCCAACGGTCGTGCCTACTGGACCAACTTCGACGCCAACAGGATCTCCTACGCCAGGCTCGACGGCAGCGGGGCGCATGACATCGATACGTCGGGCGCCGCGGTCGATGGCCCCGAAGGCGTCGCTGTCGATACAAGAACCGGCAGGGTCTACTGGGCGAACCGAACCGGGAGCTCGATCGGCTACGCCGGCACCGACGGCGGTGGGGGTGGGACGGCATATCTCAACCAGTTCGTCTCGAGCCCGATCGGCCTGGCGACAGACGGCAGCGCCGTCTACTGGGCGAGCGGCGGCTTCGACCGAGTCGAAGCGGGAAATTTCGCGGCTTGCTGCGTAGCGCCGCTGGAACCCGGAGGCACGCAGGGCGGGGTCGCCTTCCCGGTCATCCTCGAAAGCCCTGGCAACGACGAAGTGATCAAGGTCCAGGGCGCGCACAGCCCCGGCTCCACCCTCTCGTGCTCACCGGGCACCTGGAGGGGCGACAAGATCGAGTCCTTCCTCTACCGCGCGCCGCAGAGCGTCAGCTACCAGTGGTTTCGCAACCGAGCTCCGATCGCGGGAGCGACGGCGCTGACCTTCGTCGCCGACAAGGTCGGGTCCTATGCGTGCCAGACCACGGCAACGAACTTCGCCGGGGTCGATGCCGAACTGAGCCCGTACGAATTCACGGTCAAGGCGACGGTCGGCTTCAGGCGAGTCATCTATAACCGCGCCAGGGGAACGGCGACGCTGCGGGTTGCGGTGACCGGCAGCGGTCGACTCGACCTCTATGGCGTCGGCGTCGCCAACGCGCGGCGCAAGCACGCCACGGGCATCGCCCAGCTCATCGTCAGGACGAGCGGCAAGGCGCGGATCAAACTGGCCAGGACGGGCAAGGCGAGGGTCGAGGCGACGATCGCCTATACGCCCGAAGGCGGCAAAGCGATCAAGCGTCGCGTTGCGATCGTGCTGAAGAAGAAGCTGCGCTGACTAACGGGCGACGCGGAACATCAGCTCATCCTCGTAACACCAACTCCAGTCCTCGCCCGGCTGGACCGAGCGGATCACCGGGTGGCCGGTCTCGGCGTTGTGGGCAGTGGCGTGTTTGCCCTCCGAGTTGTCGCAACAGCCGATGTGCCCGCAGGTCTGGCACATCCGCAAGTGGACCCACTGCATCCCCAGCTTCAGGCACTCCTCGCAGCCGGCAATCTCGACCGGCGGGTCGAAGATCTCGATCGAGCGGATGTGCGAACAGGAGGCCGTCGGCCCACGATAGCGAGATCGAATCGTCGCGCCGGCACCGGCAGGGACCCGACATCTGAAAGGCTGGGGCAATGACTGACGCGACAGCGGGCGGAGAGCCGATCACCGAGGAGGGAATCGAGGCCCTGCGCAAGGAAATCGAGGACCTCGAAGGCGACGGCCGGACCAAAATGGCGGCGCGGATCAAAGTCGCCCGCGAGGAAGGCGACCTCAAGGAGAACGCTGAGTACCACATCGCCAAGGAAGATCAGGCCCACCTCGAGACCAAGATCAAGCGCCTGCGCGAGCGGCTGCGCACCGCGGTCGTGGTCGAGATCGACGAGAAGGCCGACACCTTCGCCTTCGGCCGCACCGCCGAGGTACTCGACGAAGCCAAAGGCGAGGTCAACAGCTGGACCCTGGTCGGCTCAACCGAAGCCAACCTCGGCGAGGGCCGCCTATCCGCCGAGTCCCCGATCGGCCGCGCCCTACTCAACGCCAAAGTGGGCAAGCCGATCAAGATCGAGACCCCCAAAGGCTCCCGCACCTTCGTTGTCCAGAAGCTCGTCGGCTAGCGCCTCGCCAGCGCAGCCCGCCCGAGCCGCGATGCTACGCTGTCGCACATGGAGATCGGCGTCCGAGATCTACGCAATCGCACGGCCAGCGTGATCGACGCAGTCAAGGCTGGCGAACGCGTCGTGCTTACCGTCAACGGCGATCCAATGGCCGACATCGTCCCCCACGGCCAGCGCACCCGCTGGCTTAGCGGCGCCCAGCTGCGTGAGCAACTTCGCGACCGCGCAGCCGACCCCGCATTGCAGCAGGAGCTCGACGATCTGGCCGGCCAGACCCTCGCCGAGCTGTGACCGAGCAAACCGCCGGTCTGCTCGATACCTCGGTCTTCATTGCCCGTGAGACCGGCCGCCCCTTGAGCGAGCTACCGGATCGCGTTGCCCTGTCCGTAGTCACGATTGGAGAGCTACAACTTGGGGTCCTAAAAGCAGGCGACGACGCAACGCGAGCCCGACGCGCCGACACCCTTTCCCTCGCCCGGTCAGCCGACCCGATACCGATCAGCGAGGCGGTGATGAACTCCTGGGCCCGGCTTGTCGCAGACTGCCAGGCAGCCGGAATTCATCGCACGATCAAGCTGACGGACGCCTTGATCGCGGCGACCGCGGTGGAGCACGGACTCCCCGTCGTATCTCAAGATGGCGACTTCGAAAAGATCGCCGCAGCCCACGCGGCCCTTAAAATACTGAGCGTTTGAGCTAGCCCCCTGGCGTCGGGGCGATCTCCACCGGCTCGCCGCCTGGCAACCAGTGGGCCTCGGGCGAGGGTGGGGTGTCGCGCAGGTACCACTCGGCATCGAGGGCGCCCTTGCAGCCGCTGCCGGCGGCGGTTACCGCCTGGCGATAGGTGTGGTCGACGACATCGCCGACGGCGAAGACTCCGGCCAGGTTGGTGCGGGTCGAACCCGGCTCGGTCTCGATGTAGCCGTCCTCGTCGGTGTCGACCTGTCCGACGACAACCTCCGAGCGAGGGATGTGACCGATCGCAATGAAGGCGCCATCGGCCGCGAAGTCCTCGGTCTCGCCGGTCTCGGCGTTGCGCAGGCGCACGTGGTCGAGGCGGCCCTTGTCGCTGGCGACGAACTCCTCTGGCACGAAGGGCGTCTTGAAGTCGATGTTGTCGCGCTCCTGGGTCCGCTCGAGCATGATCTTCGAGGCGCGGAACTCGTCGCGGCGGTTGACCACGGTCAGATCGCTGGCGAACTTGGAGATGAAGATCGAGTCCTCCATCGCCGAGTCGCCGCCACCGATCACAATCACTTTCTGGTCCTTGAAGAAGGCCCCATCGCAGACGCCGCAGGTGGAGACGCCGCAGCCGCTCAGCTCGAGCTCACCCGGGACGCCGAGCCGTCGCGGCTCCGCCCCCATCGCCAGGATCACGGTTTTGGCCAGGTGCTCCTCGTCGCCGAGGTAGACCTTCTGCACGCCGCCGTCGGAAAGCTCGACCCGATCGACGTCGTCGCTGACGAAGCGCGTGCCGAAGCGCTCGGCCTGGGCCCGGAACTGGGTCATCATCTCCGGCCCCATGATCCCCTCGGGGTAGCCCGGATAGTTCTCGACGTCGGTCGTGTTCTGCAGCTGCCCACCCCACTGAAAGCCCTCGAAAACGAGCGGCTCGAGGTTGGCGCGCGCGGTGTAGAGCGCGGCCGTGTAGCCGGCCGGGCCCCCTCCGACGATGATTACGTTCTCGACCTTCTTCGTCTCTGTCATCTCCGCCTCAAGTCTAGTGGCGTTGCCAATACTTCACTTTGTATAGTAGCGCTCAGGTGGGGCGATAGGTCAGTTTGCGGCAGGCTCCAGCCCCGCTTTTACACTCGGGCGGCGGTCGATCGGCAGCCCCTCGTCTTCCCAGCGCTGCACGGTGGTGCGGAGCTGGAAGAAAGCCGCGACGCCGAACGGGATCGGCATCCAGAAGGCGATCAGGCGATAGACCAAGATCGCCGGAAAGACGGTGTCCTCGGGGATCCCGAAAAGGACGAAGGCGCCGATCATGCCGGCGTCGACCGCCCCCACCCCCGCCGGCGCGAAGGGGATCAGGTTGGCGACCATGCCGAGGAAGAATCCCTGGACGACCACCGCGAGCGGGACGTGGACGCCGAAAGCGTGGAAGGAGGCCCAGAGGATGCCGATGTTGGCGGCCCAGAAGCCGGCGGCGCCGAGCACCGCCAGGCCGCCCTTGCGCGGGTGGGCAAAGAGACCGATCGCGAAGCGGAACCCCTCGGCGAAGACCGCCGGCACCTTGGCGATGTTCTTGGCGATCGCCCGGCCGCGGTCGCCGTGCACGAAACGGGCGACCCGATGCCCGAGGTCGGGCGGGACCAGGGCGAAGAGCAGGCCGAGCGCGAGCAGCAGGCCGGCGACCCCGGCCGGGACGATCGTCAGCTCGACCGAGTCCTTGCCATGCAGCACCCCGGTCCGCAGCAGGACGCCGAAGAGGATCAGCGCCAGCGGGTAGAAGGCGTAATGCAGGGTGAGGAAGGCGACCATCCTCCGCGCCGCTTCGTGGCGCCGCATGCCCGCCTTGCGCAGCGCCCAGAAGGTGAGCACGATCCCCCCCGCCCCCGCCGCTGAGAAAAGCAGCGTCGCCGCCAGCCCCGCCATGTTGATCTCGTAGGTCTCGGCCCAGCGCAGGCGCAGGGCGTCGCCCCCGACCACCGCCTTGAAGAGGGCGATGTAGGTGCCGAAGGCGACGACGTTGAAGCCGATCGCGACGCCGATCCAAACCGGGTTGGCGTCGTCGAGCTTGCCCAGCGCATTGCCCAGGCCGACCAGCTTGGGGAAGAGAAAGTAGATGCCGACCAACAGCGCGAAGACCACGACCCCGGTCTGGATCAGTCGCCGCCGCGTGAAGATCGGCAGTTCGGCGGCATCGCCGCCGTTCGCCGGATCCTCGGGAGACACTTGAGAGAAGCTACCCGCTGGCGAGGCGCTCCAAGCGGCGCAGGCCGTCGGTCACCGCGTGGACGGTCGGCTCGGCCAGAGGCTCGCCGCGGCGCACCGCGGCCACCAGGCCCGCCCCGGCAAGCAGGTCGGTGACGTAGTGCTCGCCGAGATAGACGAGGGCGAAACCGAGGGTGAGCGAGTAGGCCCAGCCCACCGCGCCCTCGACCGGGCCCGCCTCGGAGAGCTGAATCGCCGCCATCGCCGAGGTGGCGAAGTGCAGCGAGGGCATCGCCGCCCAGGGATTGCCGCCCAGCGCCTCGTACATCTTCGGCCAGGCCGAGCCCCAGGTGTCTTCGCCGACGCCGATCATGATCCGCTCGACCGGCTCGCCGGTCAGGCCCTGCTCCGAAGCCCACCACGGCGGCGAGGTCGGGACGACGAAGTAAGCGATACAGCCGAAGTCGAAAACCGCGGCCATCTGGCGGGCGGCGCGCGGGAAGCGCTCCGGGTGGCGCCAGAGGATCCAGGCGAGCGCGAGGTAGGGCTCGAAGAACCAGAGCCAGTGCGTCCAGGTGAGGACGCGGTCGACGGTGCCGGCGCGGCGCAGGCGCGCGATCCCCTGCTGCAGGCGCACGTTCGGCAGGCGGCCGAGGCCGATCGCCTTGTCGACGACGATCGGGTAGCGGCTGCGCAGCCGGCTCTCCAACCGCTCCGGATCGTCGTAGGGAAGCTCGTGGACCATGATGAAGGCCCACATCTGCATCGCGTAGAGAGCGACGTCGCGCTTACGGGTGCGCGGGTACAAAACGGCGATCGCAAGGGGCCCGGAGGCGCAGGCGGCGATGGTCACCGGAGTCGGGACCCGCAGGCGCTTTCGCAGCAGCGGCACGGCCACCGCAGCGGCGAGGACACCCGCAGCTCCGGCCCGAACTGCCAAGCGAAGCGCCGGGGATGGCCGCGAGCGCGCCTTCATCAGGTCGGCGAGTATAGGTCGGCAGCGCGGGACGGGCACGGCGGCGCGCCGTCCCGCGTGATTAGAATGGCCGCGCTTTGGCGCCCCACTCTCCTGGCACCGACCAGATCGACACCCTGCTTTGGATTGGCTTCGTCGCCGCGGCGATCGTCATCGTCGCGATCAATGGCGCGCTGATCTATGCCGTGCGCCGCTATCGGGGCGAGCGCGGGGCCGAGCCGCGCCAGGTTCGCGGCGGCCGTCGCACCCAGTTCCGGGTCGGCGCCCTGCTGACGGTCTTCGCCGCGGCGATCCTCGTCCTCAGCCTGATCTACACCGACAAGGCGCGCGAGATCCCCACCACCGGCCCGGCCGGCCTCGCCTCGGCCCGCTCCAAGCCGCTGCGGATCGAAGCAACCGGCCAGCAGTGGCTCTGGCGCTACGGCTACCCCAACAAAGCCTTCTCCTACTACAAGCTGGTCGTCCCGGTCGACACCACGGTTGAACTCGGCCTTGTCTCGACCGACGTAATCCACACCTGGGACGTGCCGCAGCTCGCCGGCAAGCGCGATGCCGTTCCCGGCAAGACCAACCACGTCGTCTTCCGCGCCGACGAAGAAGGAACCTTCGACGGCCAGTCGGCGACCTTCTCCGGCCAGGCCTACGCGGCGATGCGAACCGAGGTCGACGTCGTCTCGCCGCAGGAATACGAAGACTTCATCGCCGCCCAGAAGGCCGGCATCCAGGCAGCCCAGGACCGCGTCGTGGGCCTGATCGAAAACGGAGAAGTGCCATGAGCGCTCGTCCCGAGGTTGTCGCCGACGGCTTCCCCAATCGCCGTCGCCCGCGCTGGATCGAGCTCGCCACCAGCGCCGACCACAAGGACGTCGGCCGGGTGATGATCGTCGCCGCGCTCGGTTTCCTCTTCATCGCCCTGGTCGAGTTCCTGCTGATGCGGCTACAGCTCGCGGTTCCCGAGAACTCGCTGCTCACCCCGGTCACCTTTAACCGCATGCTCTCGCTCTACGGGGCGACGGCAGTCTTCCTCTTCGCGATCCCGCTCGCGCTCGGCTTCTTCTACTACCTCGCACCGCTGCAGGTCGGCGCCCGGGGCACGGCGCTGCCTCGCCTCGGCCAACTCGGGCTCTGGCTCTACATCGCCGGCGCCCTGGTGCTCTACGCCGGCTTCCTCTTCACCCCGTCGGAGGCGGGAGTCAATCCGCTGGCGCCGCTTTCGGAGCTCGCCTTCCTGCCCAACAACGGCGTCGATGCCTGGGCCGCCGCGACCGGGCTGGCAACGCTCGGCTTCGTCCTGATCGCGATCAACCTGGTCGCGACGCTGCGCAAGATGCGCGCCCCCGGCATGGCCTGGCGGCGAGTGCCGGTCTTCGCCTGGTCGGCGGCGATCGGCTCCTGGCTGCTGCTGGTAATCGGCCCGGTGATGCTGGCGGCGATCACGATGCTGCTGATCGACCGCAATTTCGACGGCATCTTCTTCGCCGACGGCTCCGGCGGCGCGCCGCTGCTCTGGGAGCACATGAGCTGGATCTTCTTCACCGGCGCCTACATGCTGATCCTGATCACCGCGCTCGGCGCGATCGCCGAGATCGTCCCCGTCTTCGCCCGCAAGCCGCTCTTCAACCGCGGCGCGACGATCGGCTCGCTGGTGGCGATCGCCGTGATCGGCACGCTCGCCTGGATGCAGAACATGATGACCTCGCCGATCGGGATCGGCTGGATGTACTTCGCGATGATCATGTCGCTGGCGCTGATCGTCCCCTTCGGCCTGATCGTCTTCAACCTGATCGCGACGATGCTCGGCGGCGCCCTGCAGATGCGCGCGCCGCTGCTCTTCGCGCTCGGCGCGATCTCGATGATCTCGATCGGCCTCGGGGCCGAGATCTCGCACTCGATGGTCGCCGTCGCCTGGCGCCTGCACAACACCACCGATGCCACCGCGGCGACCCACTTCGCCCTGGTTGGCGGCAGCGTCTTCGGCGGTTTCGCCGCCCTGCACTATTGGTTCCCGAAGATGACCGGGCGCACCATGGGCGAGACCTTGGCCCGCTTCTCCTTCTGGACGATGCTGGCCGGCATCCTGCTCACCTTCGTGCCGCTCTTCATCGCCGGCGGCGATCACGGCCAGGTCGTCGACGCCTACAAGTTCTTCGACAACACCGGGGTCAACGCGGAAAACCTGATCTCGACGATCGGCGCCTTCGTGCTGGCGATCGGCATCCTCCTGACCCTCGCCAACGGCATGCTCAGCCGTAATGGCGGCGCCCGGGCCGGCCACGACCAGTGGGGTGGCGACTCGCTCGAGTGGTTCGCCCTCTCGCCGCCGGAGCCGCACAACTTCGACGTCCTGCCCGACGTGCGCAGCGACCGTCCAATGCGCGACATCCGCACCGCGATCGCCAACCGCAGCCGCCGTGCCGAAGAGGCCGCACGCGAGACCCAGCCGGTAGCCTGACCGCTGTGAGCGGCGCCGAAACCGCTGTCGTCGCGCAACGCCCGGTTGCGCTGACGGTACTGCGGGACTACATCACCCTGACCAAGCCGACGGTGCAGTCGTTGCTGTTGCTGACGACCGTGACGACGATGTACGTCGCCGGCGACCCCTCGATCGGCCTCGTCTTCCTCACCTGCCTCGGCGGCGCCCTCTCGGCCGGCGGCGCGGGCGCGATCAACCACGCGGTCGACCGCGACATCGACCGGATCATGAGCCGCACCGCCGACCGCCCGGTCGCCAGCGGCCGGGTATCCCCGCGGGCGGCGATCGCCTTCGGAGCCTTGCTCGGCTGCGCCTCCTTCACCTTGCTCGCCCTCGCCGTCAACCCGCTGGCGGCGGCGCTCTCGATCTCCGGCCTCTTCGGCTACGTCTTCGTCTACACGCTCTGGCTCAAGCGCAGGACGCCGCAGAACATCGTCATCGGCGGCGCCGCCGGCGCCGTGCCGCCGCTGGTCGCCTGGGCCGCCGTCACGGGCGGGCTCAGCGGCACCGCCTTCTACCTCTTCGCGATCGTCTTTTTCTGGACGCCGCCCCACTTCTGGGCGCTCTCGCTGCTGATGAAGGACGACTACGCCAAGGCCAACATCCCGATGCTGCCGGTGGTCCGCGGCGAGGCCGAGACCCGCCGCCAGATCCTGCTCTACACCGTGCTGCTCTACGCCGTCACCCAGTTGCCCTTCTGCGCCGGTGCTTTCAACGCCATCTACCTAGTCGTTTCGATGACCCTCGGCGCCGGCTTCATCTACTGCGCGGTGCGGCTACTGCGCAGCGCCGACCGCCGCTGGGCCCTGCGCACCTACCTCTACTCGCTCGCCTACCTGGCATTGCTCTTCGTGGCAATGCCGCTCGACCGGCTGTTCTAGTAAAAATCCAGCCGTGGACCGCGAGAGCGCAAGAGCGAACATGGGCGCCGGCCTCCTGGCCGGTGGCATCGCAGCCGCTGTCTTCGCCCTCTGCTTCGTCGCGGCGATGCTCTACATCGCCTCATGAGCCCTGAGCATCGCCACATCCCAGAGCCCGGCGAGCTCGTCTACCGACCCCGCTCCTCCTGGGCACCGGCCGTCTTCGCCCTCGCCCTCGCCCTAACCGTCTGCGGCATCTTCGCCGAGGGCTTCATGTTCCGCGGCTGGATCTACGCGATCGTCGGCGGCATAGTCGCCCTCTTCGCCCTCCGCAGCATGATCCGCGAGGCAATTCGAAGCTACTACCGCTTGCCTCGCAAGCAGCACGCACGCGGCGCCGTCCTCCCGGTCGAACAGATCTCACAGCCCGCACCGTAGGGTCCATCCCGGTAGGGGTGGAACGTCTTGTACTTTTTCGGCGCTGACCTCGCGGCGTCAGCGGGCGACTCTCCATCGAAAAGTCAAGTGGAACCCCTGCCGGGATGGACTCTTCAGTCCGGACTCATGCCTGACGTAGCCCCGTCCGACGTCCAGACCCGGACGATGTCGCGCATCGAGAGCACCCCGACCAGCTCCGGGCCGTCGTAGACGACGAGGTGGCGAATGCCACGGCGCGACATCTCCGCCGCCGCCCGCTCCAGGCTCCACTCCGGCGAGGCGACGATCACGCTGTCGCTCATATGCCCCGCGACCCGCTCGGCGTCCGGGTCCTCGCCGCTGCCAAGCGAGTTGAGGATGTCGCGCTCGGTGACGATGCCGGGCACCGGCGTCTCGTCGTCGCTGACCAGCGCCGCGCCGGTTCCCTTCTCGGTCATCATCGTCGCCGCCTCGCGCAGCGTGTGCGTGGGCCCGACGGTCAGCACCACCTCCGACATCCCTTCCCGTACCAACATCTGTCGCCTCCCCTCCGGGTTCGCGAGTTCGTGTGAATCGCCTCAAGCCTACCCGACGTTACCGCCTGGACAAACCGCTTTCACGGGGGCAGGACATATAGACTCCGGCGCGCTCCGCGCCGATGTCCAAGCTGCCGAATCCAATCCGCCCGCTGCTCGTCCTAGCCGCCCTGGCCGCCATTGCGCTGCCCGCGTCGGGCTGCGGCACCAGCAACGCCGATACCGCCCGCGGGCGGGTCCTCTTCATTCAGAAATGCGGCGTCTGCCACACCATGGCCGAGGCGGGGACGACGGCGCAGATCGGTCCCAACCTCGACGACGCCTTCGGCGCAGCGCGTGAAGCCGGCGAGGGTGGCGACACGGTGGAAGGCATCGTCAAGGCGCAGGTCGAGTACCCGCGGCCGAGCAACGCCGACCCGGCGGTCTCGATGCCCGCCGACGTCGTCACCGGCCAGGACCTCGAGGACGTTGCCGCCTACGTCGGCCTCTACGCCGGTGTCCCCGGCGCGGCGCCGCCCAAGGTTCCCGGCGGTCCCGGCGCCCAGGTCTTCGCCAACAACGGCTGCGGCGGCTGCCATACCCTGGCGGCGGCCAAATCGGGTGGCGTCACCGGTCCCAACCTCGACGAAGTGCTGCCGGGCCAGACCCCGGCGATGGTCGAAGAATCGATCGTCGACCCCAACGCCCAAATCGCCAAGGGCTACCCGGCCAACGTGATGCCGCAGAACTTCAAAACGATCATCGAACCGCAGGAAATCGAACAGCTGGTCGAATACCTGATCTCCTCGACCGCCAAAGGCGGCGGCTCCAAAGGCGGCTGAGCCCGCTCCAGCGGTCGCCTCGGCGCCGCTGGCATCATCCCCGAGGCAATCTCCATGCGCGACCGCCTCCGCATCACGCCGCAGCTCTACGCCACCGTCGCGCTGGTCGCGCTCGGGGCGCTGGCGCTGATCGTGCTGACGGGCGCCGGTGTGCGTTTGACCGGCTCCGGCCTCGGCTGTCCGGATTGGCCCAAGTGCTACGGGCAGACGGTGCCGCCGCTCAACACCCACGCCGTGATCGAGTTCGGCAACCGCGTGTTGACCGGTTTCGTCGGCTTCGCCGTGATCGCCGCCAGCATCCTCGCCTGGTTTCGTCGCCCTTTCCGCTGGCATCTGGCCCTGTTCGGGGCGTTGCTGCCGTTGGGCGTGATCGGCCAGGCAATCCTCGGCGGCGAGGTCGTTCGCCACCATCTCGCCCCGGGCCTGGTGATGAGCCACTTCATCCTCTCGATGCTGCTGCTCGACGCCTCCTTCGCACTGGCCTGGTGCGCTCGCTACGAACCCTGGGAGCGGCGACGCTCCAGCGACCGCCTCGGGGTCTGGGCGGTCCGCGCCCTGGTCCCGCTCGGCCAGCTGACGATCGCCGCCGGCACGGTCGCCACCGCCTCCGGGCCCCACGCCGGCGCCCACGCGGGTCAGCTCGTCCGCCGCTTCGACTTCGAGGGCACGGGAACGCTGGAATGGGTCGTGCAGCGCCATGCCATCATCGCCACCGTCTTCGGCCTTGCCACGATTGCCGTCTGGCTGCTCCTGCGCCGCCCTGGCGGCGATAGCCGGGCAGTCCGGCCCCTAACCGCGGTTATCGGCCTGCTCGCCCTACAGGGCGTCGTAGGCGGCGTGCAGTGGGCGCTCAAACTCCCCTCGGAGATCGTCTGGGTGCACGTGGCCCTCGCCGTTACCACCTGGCTGGCGGTGCTGTGGACCGTCGCCACCGCAGGCCGCCTGGACCCGCGAGGGACCCGCGGGGCGTCAGCTGACCGGCAGAGTAGCCCCGAGAGGCCAGCCCCAGCGCTGAGTCAGAGCTGAGGGTGCGCACCCATCTCCACACGTATCTCCCGAAAACCGGCGTCCATGCGCCTGCCGAGGTCATCCACCCGATCCTTCAGATCATCCATGCGCACCTCGGTCCAGCCCGAAGTCATCGTCTCCGTTCTGACAGGCTAGAAGACAGAACGTTTCGCGTGGTGCGCTAGAACGCGCGGCCCCGCAAAGGATCGATCACGAAACTGCGCGGTCGGCGGCCAGGTCGACGACTACGTGGCCGATCGGCAGGTCGATCTGCTCGCGGGCGCGGTCGACGACGCCGTGCTCGAGCCAGCGCGAGCGCTCCGGCGGGTGGGTCGAGATCAGAATCTCGTCGGCGGCGAAGACCCGCAGCGCGTCCTCGATCGCCATGTTGGGATCGGAGTCGCCGATCTCCCCCTTCGCCTTCAGACCCAGTTCGCCGATCGCGATCAGCGAGAGCTCCATGCGCTGACGCGCCAGCTCGATCGCTTCGTCGACGTCCGACGCCCAGTGCGCAGCCCTGGAGGAGGCAAGCGCAGGGGTTACGACAAGAATCTCGCTCTCGCGGCCCCGGCAGCTATCCCGGATCCGATCGAGCAGCGCCCCGCCTCCGACGGTCTCGTTGGCGACAACGAGCAAGCGGTACTTACCGTCGCCGCCCCGGGTGAGGGCGACGTCACGGGGCAGCGAGCCGCGCGCACCGCGATAGGCGACCCCGACGCCGAACCCAATCAGCGCCGCGGCCCAAATCACTCCGACCACCGGCCGAGTCAGCAGGGTCAAGACGATCACCGAGACCGCCCCGCCGCCAATGATCACCGCCCACCGAAAGGCGTCAGCCTCTGACCTCAGCGGATTGTGCATATGTCAGTTTTACCGCGAAACTAGAGGATGTAAACCGTCGTATAGACGATGATCCACATCACATCTACGAAGTGCCAGTAGATGCCGGGCACCTCGACGCCGAGATGATCCTTCTCCTCGGGCCCGAAGTGGCCGCGGAAGGCCCGGATCGAGGCGAAGCTGAGCAGCACCAGGCCGACGAAAACGTGAGCGCCGTGCAGACCGGTGAGACCGTAGAAGATCGAGCCGAAGGCGAGGTCGCGGGCGCTGAAGCCGAGGTGAACGTACTCGTTGATCTGGATGAAGAGGAAGGTGGCACCGAGCAACCAGGTCAGCACCAGGCCCAGCTTCAGCCCGGTCCGGTTGCCGCGCCGGATCGAGGACAGGGCATAGTGGATGGTGAAGCTGGAAGAGACCAGGATCGCCGTGTTGACGCCGGCAACCGCGACCGGCAGTTCGTAGGGGTGCGGCGGCCAGCTCGAGGGGTGAACGACGACGCGAAGGAAGAAGTAGGAGGCGAAGAAAGCCCCGAAGAGCATCACCTCGGAGACGATGAAAAGGAGGATCCCCAGCGTCTGGCGATCCATCCGCGAACTCTGGTTGGCCTCCGGCGGCCCGTGCTGCTCCTCCCCGTGGGCGTGACCTAGCGCAACGGTCGCGCTCTCCATCAGGACTCCCCTCCGTCGGCAACGGCAGCCGCGACAGCAGCGGCTGGGCGGCCGACCTCGAGATGCTCGACCTGCTTGTCGGTGATCTCACGCACCTTGCCGATCAAGTCACCCTCGAGCCAGCGCGAAGTCTCCCCGGCGAAGGTCGAGATCAGCACCTCGTCGATCCGGTAGTGCTCGATCGCGTTCCGCACCGCGTGAAAGGGGTCGGGGCTCATCGGTTGCCCGGTCGCGTCGATGTCGGCCCGGTAGAGCTCGGCCAGAGTGGAAGCCAGATCGCGGACGATCTCGGACTCGCTGACGCTCTCCGAGCGCGGGCAGATGATCGTGTAGCGGTGTGGGTGCCCGGCGGCACGCTCCTTCAAGCGGCTGACCAGGTCCGGTGAGGCGACCGTCTTACTCGCGACGACCAAGGTGTGGTTGACCTCCCAGCTGACCGAGTCGTCTTCGATCCGCACCGGGATGTGGGTGACGGTGACATCGGGTTCGAGGTGGCCTTCGGCCCAGGCAACCAGGTCCTTGCGGGTGAAACCGAAGCGCGTCCCGGAAGCACAGGAGAGAAGCACCTCACCCGGCTCGTGTGCCCGCACGGCATCGTCGAGAGCCAGCGACGGCTCAGGATCCATCACCTCACCGACCGATTCGATCCCGTACTCGGAGAGGATCGCCATCGTCACCTCGACCCGCGCCCGCGCCGCGTCGCGCAACTCGCCAGAGTCGATCAACTGACCGACTGCCGGCTGGTTTTGCGGTGCGGCCACGGCGACGGTGGGAACCTTGTCGGCCCGCTCGCGCACCGCCGCCAGAAGCTTGCGCCCGCCCGCCACCTCGTTGAGAAAGACGAGCAGGGGACGTGGCTCGGGGGCGGCGCTCATGCCGAGCCCACCACCGTCGGCTCAGGCTGCGTCGCCTCCACCGATTCACCGGCCATGATCGCGTGACGGGCACCGGGGACGCCGTACTCGTAGGGGCCGCCAACGACGCGCGGGATCTCGGTGAAGTTGTAAATCGGCGGCGGCGAAGAGACCAGCCACTCGATCGAGTTGGCACGCCACGGATTGGCGGCGGCGCGCGGGCCGAAGCGCCAGCTGACGATCATGTTGTAGAGGAAGACCAGCTGGATCGCGCCGAGCATGAAGGCGAAGCAGCTGATCAGCAGGTTCCAGTTGCCGAATTGCGAGGCGTAGTCGGCGACGCGCCGGGGCATCCCGTCCATGCCGATCCAGTGCATCGGGATGAAGGTGCCCCAGGTGCCGATCAGGGTGCCCCAGAAGTGGACCCGACCGAGTTTCTCGTCGTACATGCGCCCGGTGATCTTCGGGAACCAGTGGTATATCCCGGCGAAGATCGTGAAGACCGAGCCGCCGAAGAGGACGAAGTGGATGTGGGCGACGATGAAGTAGGTGTCGGAGACGTGGATGTCGATCGGCACCATTCCCAGCATCACGCCACTGATGCCGCCGATCGTGAAGGTGACGATGAAAGCGAGCGCGAACAGCATCGACGTCGAATAGGTATGGATCTTGCCGAAATAGAGGGTCCCCAGCCAGGAAAAGATCTTGATCCCGGTCGGCACCGCGATCAGCAGCGTGGTGATCATCATCGGCACCCGCAGCCAGCTGAACATCCCCGCCACGAACATGTGGTGGGCCCAGACGGTGTAGCTGAGCACGACGATCCCGATCAGCGCCAACGCCATCAGCCTGTAGCCGAAGATCGGCTTGCGGGCATGGGTCGAGATGACCTCGCTGATGATCCCGAATCCGGGCAGCATCATGATGTAGACGGCTGGGTGCGAGTAGAACCAGAAGATGTGTTGGTAACTAACGACATCGCCGCCCCCGGCGAACTGGAAGAAGTTGGTGTGCAGGGCGCGGTCGAAGAGGACCATGAACTGGGCGCCGGCGATGAACGGCGTGGCGGCGACGACCAGGAGTGAAGTCGAGAGGTTTGCCCAGACCAGCAGCGGCATCCGCCAGAAGGTCATCCCGGGAGCGCGCATGGAGACGATCGTGACCAGGAAGTTGAGCGCGGTGGCGATCGATGAGGCGCCGGCGAACTGGACGCCGAGGTTGAAGAAGGACTGGCCCAGCGGGGCGCCGGTCGAGAGCGGCGCGTAGCCGGTCCAGCCGGCGTCGAAGGCGCCGCCTGGCGCCAGGAAGCTGCCGACGAAGAGCAGCCCCGCGATCGGCAGCATCCAGAAGCTCAGCGCATTCAGCCTCGGGAAGGCCATGTCCGGCGCGCCGATCATCAGCGGCAGCACGTAGTTGGCGATCCCAGCGAAGACCGGGATCACGAAGACGAAGATCATCAGCACCGCGTGGGTGGAGAAGAGGCTGTTGTAGGTCGCGGCGTCGACGATCTGGGTGCCGGGCTGGGCCAGCTCGGCCCGAATCAGCATCGCCATCAGGCCGCCTACGAAGAAAAAGAAGAAGGTGGTGCAGATGTACTGGATGCCGATCACCTTGTGATCGGTGTTGAAGCGGAAGTAGTCCTTCCAGCTCTTGGCGCCGTGCTGGGAATGGTCCTCGGGGATCGTCGGCATCCCGGCCGCCCAGCGCAGCCAGTAGTCGAAGCAGCCGAAGCCGAGCAGGAAGCCGAGCGGGCCGGTCACGAGCGGCACGACGACCTGCGGGTAACCGGTCTGCTCGGTCTGGTAGGCGGGCAGGCCGGAGGCCTTGCGCAGCGCGACGACGAGGGCGAAACCGAATGCCGCGCCCAGCAGCGCGCCCAGGGCGCCGCGGATCCAACCCGGTTGCTTGATCGCAGCCACCATCAGAAGGCCTCCATTATGCCCCGCCGGCGCTCAGCGGCACCGGGTCGGTCTCCGTGTCTTGGGTAATCGATTCCGCCAGCGGCGCCGGGACTTTTTCTTTCAGGCCCGAAACCCATTTTTGGAAGTCGGCAGGCGTTTCGACCACGACCTTGGCCCGCATCGAGGCGTGGCCGAAGCCGCAGAGCTCGGTGCAGATCAGCTGGTAGGTGCCGAGCTTGTCGGGCGTGACGATCGCCGTCGTCGTGATCCCCGGCACGTTGTCCTTCTTGATCCGCCACTCGGGGACCCAGAAGGAGTGGATCACGTCCTGCGCGTGCATCTTGAACTGGATCTGGCGATCGACCGGCACGTGCATTTCGCCCTCGACGAAGACGTCGCCTTTGCCCGGGTAGCCGAAGCTCCAGGCGTACTGCTGCGAGAAGACGTCGACCGTCATCGCGTTCTTGGCCGGCTTTTCGATGTCGTGCAGGACCGACCAGCTGTAGCCGGCGCCGAAGAGGACGATGATCGTCGGGATCACGGTCCAGGCGACCTCGAGCCGGGTGTTGCCGTGAATCGGCTCGCCGTCGGATTCGTCGCCGGGCTTGGCTTTGAATTTCCACAGCGCGTAGAAGAGCATCACGATGACCAGCGAGAAGACGAAGGCCGAGAGCACGATCATCACGTTGAGCAGATCGTCGATCTTCGGAGCGGCGGTCGAAGCCTCCTGACCATCCCAGTTGATCGACAGCATCACCGCCGAGATCGCCGCGGTCATCGCAACGGTGGCAGCGAGCATCTTCGCTATCGGGAGGCGGCCGTACATGAGGCGGCGGGCATTCTATTGAAGCGACGACGGGAAGCTTTCAGGCTCTGGTGACGCTCGGCACTAGCTTTCCGGCGCGGGCAACCGATCGAGCTGTCCGGCCGAGGCCTCGAGCACGCCGCGAGCGACTCCCTCCCAGCTCCAGAGCCGCCGCGCGGTCTCGACCAGCGAGTCGCGGGCCACGGTGCGCTCCTCCTCCGGAAGCGACAGCCAACCGTTGAGCCGCTCGGCGATCGCCTCCACCGCTCCAAGCTCAACCGGAAACGAAGTCAGCCGCCCGATCTCCGGCGGCAACGCCGCCATCAGCTGCCGAGAGACCTCGAGCATCCCGGAGTGGCCCGCGGACACCGGCAGCGCGCCACAGGCAGCGGCCTCCGCGGCGACCATCCCGAACGCCTCGGGGAAGGTGCTCGGCATGACCAGGGCCTCGGCGCCGGGAAGAAGCTTGGCGACCTCGTCGTGCTCGAGCCTGCCGATGAACTCGACGGAACCCGCCGCATCTTCGGCGGCTTGCAGGTACCCGGCCGGTGGGTCAGCAAGGAAGGCCGACAAGATCGGCAACGGCTTCTCCTCCCCGCCTTCTATGCCCCAGCCGGCGAGTGCCACCTCCCGGGCGTCCTGAATGTCTCCTCGCTCCAGGGCCGCCAGCAGCCGCCGCAGGCCCTCCTCGTACTCCCCGAACCCGGCAATTTCGAGCTTGGCCTCCAAATGCTCTGCCTTGACCAGCGGCCAGGCAACCAGCAGCAGATCCACACCCTTCGAGACGATCAACTTGCCGACAAAGACGACTCTCCGCGGGTGGCGTGGACTCGGGGGGGCCGAGAACGGAGGCGCAGCCCCCGCCCGCAGGCCCCCCCGAGGCCGCGACGGGCCCCGCGGCCGAAACGCCTCCGTGTCGACACCTGGAGGACCAAGGCGGGTTTTCTCCTGCAGGCCTTTCACACCAGGCAGAGCCGCCCAGAGCGACTCGGCGGTATGGCGGGAGCCGACCAGGACGCCCGAGGCAACCTCCATGCCCTCTTCGGCGTAGGGCAGGAACCGGGGGTTGGGCTTGACCGTGTACTCGAGCGCCGAGCCGTGGATCTTGGCGGCGAAGGGGCCGACATCGGCGCGGGCGAGGATCGCGGGACCCATTACGAGGTGGTTGGCGAGGGCGGCGTCGAAACCGCCGACCGAATCGGCGACTTCGCGCACCGCGACCACATTGGCATCGATGTAGCGGCCGAGCTCCTCGTCGCTCAGTTCCGGGAAGGCCTTGACCTCGAAACCCTCGTAAGGGTCCTTGACGTAGACGGGGAGCAGACCGTGAATGTCCGGGTTGTGGATCTGGACGCCGTCGATCTCGGTCTCGCGGTCCTGGCAGAGGAGATGGACCTCGTGGCCGAGCTTTGCCAGTGCTCGCGCCAGGTTGGCGTTGTAGATATTGCTGCCGGTGCCGCGCAGCATGTAGCCGTGGAAGATCAGGACGCGCATCGGAGCCGCTCAACCTATTAGTCTTCGCCGCCGTGAACTCGAAGCAGCTCTACCGGATGCGCGCCCCGGCCTCTGGCCGCGAGGCTCTGACCGAGGCCGAGCCAGGCGCCGTCTACCTCGACCGCGAGACCGGCGAGGAGATGGAGCCGGTTGCAATGGTCCTGCCCCTCGCCCCCTGCGCCTCGTCCCTACCGCGCACCCCGGCCAACCTGCGCGCCTGCCGCCGCTGCGACCAACTGATCGGTCTCGACGTCAGCGACTGCCAGTACTGCGGGCTCCGCCAAGAAGCTCTTTAGCTCGGTAGGGCAAACGGGATGGGTGTCGGTAGGCCCTCCTCACTCACCTGACTGGCTGGATCGGCTGCCGCCGTCCAAGGATGGATAGGGCCAGCGGCGCAAAACGTTCGGAGGGCCTACCGACACCCATCCCTTGGAAGCTTCCAAAGCAAGACGACCCCGACGCACCCGGTTGGGGCTGTCGCCGACATCTCGTTTTAGAAGCTTCGTGATTCGTAACGCTGGGGTTGGCCCGGAGCGTCGGGTGCCCCTGCGAACGCTTTGTGCCGCTGGCCCACCGACATCTCTCGGACGGCCCAGCCGATCCAGCCAGTCAGGCAAGTGAGCAGGGGTACCCGGCGCTCCGGGCCAACTGCGGTTCCAGATCTAGGGTTTCTTGACCAGCGTCGCCGTGTACAACAGGCGGGCGTTGGAGTAGTAGCAGCCGTAGGTCTTGGTCTTGCCCACTCCCTGCTGAGGATGACCGCCCTGGATGTCTTCCTTGGAAGCGCAGTGGCCTTCGAGGCGGCTGCCGCGCCAGGTTTCTTCTTCGGAGACGTTGAAGGCGAACATCGGCGCCCAGGTGGGCACGGTGAGGGCGACGATCTGGCCGGTCAGGACCGAGAGCGGGTGATCGAGAGTGAAGATCGGGGTGCTGCCGAAATAGGGATTGAGCACCTCGAGCGGGCTCTGGCGCACCAGCGTGTACTGCGGCGGCTTGGAGCCTTCGACCGGGCGCAGGATGCCGATCCGCGCCTCGGAGGGGCTGCCGAGGAATTCGTCGAAGAAGCTGACCTCGTCGGTGGTCGTTTTCGTGTCGGTGCGCGAGGGCTTCGCCAAAGTGATCGACCAGGCGACGATCTTGCCGTCGAAGGGCGCCTCGTAGGGCTGGCTGACGCCGCCGGCGACCGCCTGGAAGCCGGTCACATGGCCCTCGACCCGGCAGGGGACGACCTCGACGTTGTTGACGATCTTGCCGGGGCACGACGGTGGCGGCGTCGATGCCGTCTGCCCGAGCGTGACGACGCGCAGCGGCGCCGAATCTGCGGCGCCAGGCCAAGTGACGACGACGAGGGCACTCAGGGCGCAGGCAAACGCCAGCGCCACGGCTGCGCGCGACCTACCGCCTCGGTTTTCGGCTGCCTCTTGCACGATCTCAAGCTGCAAACCCGGGCCTCTGGCCAGGGTTGCGGCCACGATTCTGCCTTCCGCGGCGGGGGAATGCGGCGCTCGGCCGCGGCCTGCACGATCCCGGCCATGCGGCCACTGTAGGGTTGCCCCCCGGAATGGAGGGTCCGGATCGAGCCGAGCAGTTCATACCCGCAGGGCTCGCTTCGCTCGGGATCGAAGCCGACGAGACGGACCTGGCGGTGATGAACGCGGCCCACGGAATGTTCTGGCCCTCGATCCGCGATCTGCTCGCGCTCGACCTCGGCGAGCTCGAGCCGGAGCGCGAGCAAGACCTCTCGCGAGCGCCCAAGCCGGAATGAGCGCGCTCGACCTCTCCCTGCGCGCCCAAGCGGCGGCGATCGCTGCCGGCGAGGTCCGGCCGAGCTGCTCGACGCGGCGCTGGCGCGGATCGAGGCAAGAAACACGGCAATCAATGCCGTCGTCGAGACCTTCCCGGAGCATTCGCGAGCGATGCTCGATGCGGCGCCGGACGGGCCGCTGCGCGGCGTCCCGGTCGTGATCAAGGACGAGTGGCCGCTGCCCTGGCGGGCGCAGCGCTTCGGCGCTGCGGAAATGATCGCCCGGACCGCCCCGGGCGAGTCCGGCCCCTTCCGGGCGCTGCGCGATGCCGGCGCCGTGATCGTCGGCGTCGCCAATATGCATGAGCTGGGCTCGAGCAGCACCGGCAACGCGTCGGTCTACGGCCCGGCCCGCAACCCATGGGACACCGAGCGCTGCCCTGGCGGGTCCTCGAGCGGTCCCGCTGCCGCGGTCGCGGCGCGGTTGGTCGGCGGCTCGGTCGGCGCCGACGGGATCGGCTCGATCCGCTTCCCGGCCGCCTACTGCGGCCTGACCGGGCTGAAGCCGACCTTTGGCCGCTCGGCGATGGCCGGGCACCACATGGACGGGATCTCGACCACGATCGTCTCCGGACCGCTCGCCGCTGACGCCGGCGACTGCCGGCTGCTCGGCTCGGCCCTCTTCGGCGAGGACCTCTCTGGTGGCGACGCGGCCGCGCTGCGGATCGGCGTCGTCCGCGATGCCGTCTCCGAGGATGTCGCGCCGGAGGTGCGGAGTGCCTGCGAGGCGGCGATCGAGGCCCTGCGCTCAGAGACAAACGGCGAGGTGCTCGAGGTGAAGTCGCCAGACCTCGACGCCGCAGCACTGGCAACGGTACTGATCGCCAACACCGAGAGCCTCGGCGAGGCGTCACCGGTGCGGCTCAACAACCTCAATCCCGAGATCGGCCCGATCAACCGTGGCTTCCTCAAGTACCGGATGCTGCTGCCGGCCGCGGCAAGCGTCAAGGCCTACCGGATCCGCACTCTGATGCGACGCCGAATCGCGGACCTCTTCGAGGGAATCGACGTGCTCGCCTGGCCCACCGTCCCCGCGGTCGCGCCGCCGCTGGAGGCGCCGCTGGTCGAGCTGCCCTCGGGGACCCTGACCGCCGACCAGGCCAACGTGCGCGGCGCCGGCCTCGCCAACCTGACCGGGATCCCGGCGATCAGCGTGCCGGTCGGGTTTGGCGCCGGCGAGCTGCCGATCGCCCTGCAGTTGCAGGCGGCCTGGGGGCGCGACGAGCTGCTGCTCGACGCTGCCGAGGCGCTGGAGCGGGCCAACGGACGGCGCTGGGTCGATTCATTGCCGGCGCTCGCCCGGATCCAGCCCGCGGAGGCCTGAGCGATGCCGGCGATCATGGTCGAGGCCCTCGAGCGCGCCTTCGATGAAGTGCTGGCCGTCCAGGGCATCGACCTCGAGGTCGACGAGGGCGAGATCTACGGCTTCCTCGGACCCAACGGCGCCGGTAAGACGACGACGGTGCGAATGCTGACGACGCTGCTGCTGCCGACCGGGGGGCGGGCAACGGTCGCGGGTCACGACGTGATCCGCGAAGCGCGGGCGGTGCGGGGGTCGATCGGCGTCGCCCTGCAGGAAGCGGCGCTCGACCCGCTGATGACCGGGCGCGAGCTGATTCGCCTGCAGGCGACCCTGCAGGGCCTGCCCGGCGTCGAGGGCAGGCGGCGCGCCGACGACCTGCTCGAGCGGGTCGACCTCGCCGCTGCCGCCGATCGCCGCGTCGGCGGCTACTCGGGTGGGATGAAGCGCCGCCTCGACCTCGCCGCGGCCCTGGTCCACGAACCGAAGGTCCTCTTCCTCGACGAGCCGACCACCGGCCTCGACCCGGTCAGCCGCAAGACGATCTGGGAGGAGGTGCGGGCGCTCAACGACGATGGCACCACCGTCTTCCTCACCACCCAGTACCTCGAGGAGGCCGACCAGCTAGCCGACAACGTCGGCATCATCGACAGCGGCAAGATCGTCGCCGAGGGAACGCCGGAGGCGCTGAAGGCGCAGATCGGCCATCCCCACGTGCAGCTGCAGCTGGCCGAGGGCTCGGTCGCAGAGGCGGAGGAAGTCTGTGCCCGGATCGGCAAGCTGCTGCCGCCCAAGGACGGCAAGGCGGTCCTGGTCGAGGTCGAGAACGGCGCCGCCGACATCCCCCGCGTGGTGCGGGCGCTCGACGACGCTGGGATCGGAGTCGAGTCGCTGGAGCTGGTCCGCCCCACCCTCGACGATGTCTTCGTCGCCAAAACCGGGCACCACCTCGAGAAAGACGAAGAGGGGGATGCCGAGCCCGAGGCAGTCGAGGCGTGAAAGAGCTCGCGACCAACGCCAGGGTGGTCAGGGCGCTTGGGATGCGCTCGGTCCGCCAGACCTTCCGCCGGCCCCAGCTGATGGCGCCGATCGTCATCTTCCCCACCATCCTGCTGGCGATCCAGACCGGCGGCGCCGGCGGCGCGATCGACCTTCCCGGCTTCCCACCGGTGCAGAGCTTCCTCCAGTTCATGCTCGCCGGGGCGATGATGCAGTCGCTGATGCTGGCCGGCAACAGCGGCGGCATCGCGCTCGCGGTCGATATCGAGATGGGCTTCACCGATCGCCTCTTCTCGGCCCCGATCCCGCGCTACACGATCGTCCTCGGGCGACTGGCGGGGACGGCGGCGCTGGGCCTCTTCGCCTCGCTCTGGTTCCTGGCGATCGGGCTGATCTTCGGCGCCGAAATACACAGCGGCGTGGCCGGCGCCCTGATCGCGATTGCCCTCGTCACCGCAACGGCGATGGCGGTCGGCGGCATCGGTGCGGCGATCGCCCTGCGCACCGGCAGCGCCAGCGTCGTCCAGGGCCTCTTCCCGCTCGTCCTCGTCGTCCTCTTCCTCTCCTCCGCCTTCTTCCCCAACGAACTGATGATCCAGCCCGCCCGGGCGATCGCCGAATACAACCCGCTCAGTTTCGTCGTCGAAGGCATCCGCGGACCGATCATCTCCGGGATCGACGCCTCCGAACTGGGCGAGGCGGTGCTGGCAATACTTGGCATCGTCGTGCTCGGGCTCGTGCTCAGTGCCCGCGCCCTGCGCCACCGGCTGAGGGTGGGCTGATGGAATCGGCCGCGACCCTGCCCCAGTGGCGCGCCAACCTGGCGACGATCGCGGCGCTGATGGCACGAGCCAAGAACGAGCTGCTGCGGGTGCCGGGTGCGGCGATCCCCGGCGTGCTGGCGCCGACGATCTTCTTCCTCGGCCTCAACGGCGTCTTCGGGGCGCTGACACAACTGAGTGGCTTCAGCACCGGCAGCTATGAGGCCTTCATCGTTCCGGTCAGCATGCTGCAGGGAGCCGGCTTCACGGGGGCGGCGGCGGGCGTCAACCTCGCCCGCGACATCGAGGGCGGCTGGACCGATCGCCTGCTCGTCTCCCCCGCGCCGCGCTGGGTCCTGCTCGCCGGCACCGTGCTCGCCGCCAGTGCCCGGGCGCTGATCCCGGCGACCTTCGTCTTCATCATCGCCCTGCTGCTCGGCGCCGGCTGGCCTGGCATCGGCGGGCTGCTGATCGCCTACCTGATGGTCGCCGCGATGGCCGCCGTCGCCGCCTGCTGGGGCTCGGCCTTGGCGCTGCGCTTCAAGAGCCAATCGGCGGCGCCGCTGATGCAAGCGGGGATGATGGCGCTGATCCTCACCACGACGGCCTACGCGCCGCTGGCCCTGCTGCAGCCGTGGATGCGCAGCGTCGCCGAAGTCAACCCGGCGACGCACGTGATCGAAGCGGCGCGACAGGGATTCGTCGGCGGCGTCAGCTGGGCCGAAACCTGGCCGGGAATCGTCGCCCTGGCGGTGCTGCTCACCGTCCTCGGCGCCTGGGCGCTGCGCGAAATGCGCCGCACCGCGGCGTGAACGAGCCCGCCGTCCAGATCGCCGAGCGCGTCCTGCGAGGGAACTGGCTCGAGGGCGACCGCGACGGCACCCACTTCGCATACACCCGGCCGAGCCCGACCCGCTACCGCTGGCAGTGGTACTGGGACTCCTGCTTCGCGGCGATCGTCTGGCGCCGCTTCGACCCGGCCCGCGCCCGCGCCGAGCTGGAGTCGCTGCTCGCCGCGCAGCGGCCGAACGGCTTCATCGGCCACACGATCTTTTGGGACCGGCCGGTCTCGCTGAGCCGGCTGCCTTTTTACAACGTCGCCTCGCGCAGCTCCTTCCAGACCGAGACGATCCAGCCGCCGCTGCTGGCCTGGGCCTGGAAGATCGCCGTCGGCGACCCCGCCAGGGAGCCCCGGATCGCCGCCTACATGGACTGGCTGGCCGCCGAGCGCGACCTCGCGGGCGATGGCCTGCTCTGGATCGTCCAGCCCGACGAGTCGGGGCTCGACGCCTCGCCGAAGTTCGACCCGGTCTGGGGCTGGCGCGCCTGCACGCGGCCCGGCTTCCCCCTGCTCGTCCACCACAACCGGCGGCTGGGATTCGACGCGCGGCGGATCCGCGAACGCGGCGGGCCCGTCCTCTGCGAAGCCCTGGTCAACACGCTCTGGTCGCTCTCGCTGCAGGCGCTGGGGCGGCCCTCGGCGACGCCGGCCCTGGTCGAGCGGCTCTGGGACGAGCGCCACGGACTCTTCCTCGACCAGGTCGAGCCCGGCGGCGCCAGGCCCGCCGAGGTCACCTGGGCCTCGCTCGCCCCGCTGGCCCTGCCCGATCTGCCGGAGCAGATCGGCCGCCGTCTGGTCGAGGAGCACTTGCTCAACGAGCGCGAGTTCCTCACCCCGGTCGCGCCGCCCTCGGTCGCCGCCTCCGAGCCGAGCTACGAGCCCGGCGGGTTTCGCCGCCCGATGCGCCGCTACTGGCGCGGCCCGACCTGGGTCAACTCGGCCTGGCTGGTCTGGCTCGGACTGCGCCGGCTCGGCTATGAGGAGGAGGCCGCTCGCATGGCGGGGGGCGTGATCGGCGCGGTCGAGCGCGAAGGCCTGCGCGAGTACTACGACCCGCGCACCGGGGTGGGTCTCGGCGCCGAGGATTTCGCCTGGTCGGCCCTGGTCGCCGAGCTGGCCGAGCCCGACCCGGCGGCGATAAGCAGTCACCTGTAGGCGGTGTAACGCGTTGTCCGTGCATTGCAATGACAACGCGTTACACCTAGAGGGAGAATGGCGACTATGACCTCGAACCCCCTGGTCAGCGTCGTCATCCCGGCCTACAACGCCGAGCGCTACATCGCCGAGTCGATCGCGAGCGTGCTCGCTCAGACCTACGCGCCGCTCGAGCTGATCGTCGTCGACGACGGCTCCACCGACCGCACGGCCGAGCTGGCCGGCGGGTACGCCGAGGCGACCGTGATCGTCCAACAGAATTCCGGCCCCTCCGCCGCGCGCAACCGCGGCGCCGCCGTCGCCAGCGGCGAGTTCCTCGCCTTCCACGACAGCGAC
Source organism: Solirubrobacterales bacterium (assembly GCA_035997045.1). Classification (GTDB taxonomy): domain Bacteria; phylum Actinomycetota; class Thermoleophilia; order Solirubrobacterales; family 70-9; genus VRUE01. The sequence continues at coordinate 43,513 of DASYIY010000040.1, forward strand.
GACACGATGACGCCAGACAAGCTCGCGGTGCAGGTGGCCCGCATGCTCGACGACCCGGGCACCGGCTGCGTGCTCGCCGAGCAGGAACTCCTGGTCGAGCCGGGCGCCGAGCTGCCCTTCTGGGTCGAGGGCTCGAAGGTGCCAACCGCGATGCCGCCGCGCCCGCCGGAGCTGGCGGACGAGCCGATGGTCCACCCGATGACGATGGTGGTGCGGCGCGAGGTCTTCGCCAGGGTCGGCCCGTTCGACGAGTCGATGCGTGCGGCGGAGGACTTCGACTGGATGCTGCGCGCGACCGAGGCGGAAGTTGAGATCGCCCGCCTCTCCGACGTGCTGCTGCGACGCCGGGTGCACGCCGGCAGCCTCACTCAGGACGCCGAGGCCTCCCGCGCCGGGCTCTTCCGGGCCTTCAAAGGGCGGATCGAGCGACACCGCGCCCGCGCCGCCGGCTGAACGCTCGGACCGCGTGCAACGGCAGCTGCCAGACGCTGTCGAGCCCCCAGAAGCAGCGGGCGAAGGAGACGAAGCCGTCGGGCCTGGGCGCGCCGGTGTCGAGATCGCGCAGCCGCCGGTAGCGGTCCCAGGCCATGCGCAGGGTGCGCAGTGGGCCATCCGGCCGACAGGCGGCGCGAAAGGCGGCCCGCTCGTGGCGTGAGGCCGGCGCCGCGCGCAGGCGCTCGAGCGCGGCGGCCGGCACGGCGAGGCCGAACTCCCCGCGCAAGTAGGCGAGGGCGGCGGCGCTGGCGGCGGTTAGTTGCCGCCGCTCGGCCTCGGATACCAGGCGATCCCAGTCGAGGTCCTCGCCGGATGAGCGGATCACCGCGGCGGCATCGGCGATCCAGCGAAATGGCGGCAGCGGGCTCCAGGGCGTGCCGTGGACGCAGACCAGCAGCAGCTGGTCGGCCGGGCACGGAGCGAGGGTCGGGACCCCGGAGAGCTCCAGCGGCACCGCGCGCTGCCAGAGCGGCTCGTCGCGAGCGGGCTGCCAGAGCGAGAACCAGTGCAGGTCGAGGTTGCCCCCTTCGGGCCCCTCGATACCCATCGAGTGGTGAACCCTCGCCCAGGTCTCGGCGTCGGCCTTCTCCGGCCGCCAGCCGGCTGCCCGCAGCGTCTCGACCGCCTCGACCCGGCATTCGATCGGGACCAGGACGTCGACGTCGTCCATCGGGCGCACGCCGGCGCTGCCGTAGGCAAGCACCGAGAGCGAGGCGCCCTTCAGCACCATCGTCTCGATCCCGGCCTCGGTCAGCACGGCGATCGCCGCGGCGGCCCTCCTGAAGAGCATCTGGTTGTGGCTCCAGGCGCGGCGGTAGATCCCCTTCATCCGCCCGCCAACCTCGGCATCGAAGGCCTCGGTGCCGAGGTTGCGGTAGACCAGCGGCAGCAGCCGGGTCGAGCCGTGGTCGATCTCGTCGAAGTCGACCGTGGCGCGCCAGCGCTCCCAGGCGATCCTCCCCTGCTCCGACGGGCTCAGCGCTGCCTTGAGGACGAGGGCCTGCTCGACGGACGGCCGGTTGCCGAGCTCGGCGCTCACGATGCGCCCCGCCGACGGTCGAGCGACTGTTTGAGCAGGCGGGCGAACTCGGTCCGCTCTGCCCGGTTGCGGATCGAGTGGTTCTCCCCGTGCACGCGCCGCAGCGTGACGGTCGGGCCCAGCATGGACTGCTTGAGGCCGAGCTCGCGGGCGCGCAGCATGAAGGTCAGGCCATCGCTGACCTGGACGTCCTCGGGCCAGAGGCCGATCGCCTCGACCGCCGAGCGCGCCGCCAGCATCGCGCCGATGTAGACGCCCGGCTGGGGATCGGCGGGAACGTGCAGCATGGCGGCCCGCTCCGCGTCGAGATCGGGGCTGACGAACTGGCGCACGTGGCCAAAGGCGAGCTGCAGCTCGGGATCGGCCTCGAAGGCGGCAAGCTGCAGCGCGGTCTTCGCCGGGTCCCAGAGATCGTCGGCGTCGAGGAAGGCGATGTGAGTGCCGCGCGCGGCCTGTATCGCGGCGTTGCGAGCCGCACCGATCCCGGCGCGGGGCTCCGGCACGACTTCGACCGCGGAGCCGAAGCCGCGGGCGATCTCGGCGCTGCGATCGGTAGAGCCGTTGTCGACAACGATCACCTGATCGCAGGGCCGGTCCTGCCCGAGGACGCTCTCGATCGCCTCCGCCAAATAGGCCTCCCCGTTGCGCACGGGGATCGCCGCGGTGACGGTGGACTCAGCCAAGCTGGTCCACCAGGCGGCCCACCGCCGCCGCGTTCGCAACCGGATCGGGACTCAGCTCCAGCGCGTAGCTGGGGACCCGGCGGACGAGGCCGGCGAGCGCCGCGAGGGACGAGGCGCCCTGAAAGCCAGACTGCACGATCGTGCTCGGCGCAACCGCGCGCAGTCCCTGTGCCGCCGAAGTCGACCGAAGCACGGGTTCATAGCCGCCATCGCCGGGGCTGACTTCGTCCTTAGTCTCGATATGCGAGACAAAAGGCGAAGTCAGCGGAGGTAGGTCGGGGGCCACTACGGCGCCGATCTCTAGCCGGCGCACCATTGCGCCCGGTGCTAGGGCGCGGATCTCGACCAGGGCCTTGGCCGGGCCCTCCAGGGTCGGCTCGAAGCCGGCGGCGTCGATCGCCTCGGCGCCGAGCCCGAGGCGCGCCGCGCTGTCCTCGGTCAGCTTCGCGGTCGACTGCATCGCGTGGACGGCCGGCGGGTCGCCGGGCTCGAGCAGGACGTAGTCGTCGGCGGCGATCTCCATCCCCGCCAGCGCGCAGGACAACGCCAGGGTCGACTTGCCAGAGCCCCCACGGCCGACGAGGAGGACACCGCGGCCGTCGCGGCCCACCGCACCGGCATGAGTCATCCAGCGGCCGCGCTCGGCCATCAGCAGCTGCAGTGCGTCGGGCAGCGGAGCAGCGCGCTCGCTGGGGGGAATCCGCTCGGCGTCTGGGAGGTGGAAGAAGCCGACTCCCGCCGCAGGCTCGATCGCGGTCAGGGCACCGGTTCCCGCCGCCGCGAGCAGGCTGAAGCGCTCGGACCGAAGCCGCGCGACGGGGTTCGTTCCGGGCGCTGCCGGCAACGGGTCCCAAGCAGGCGGCGGCGCCTCGACGGCAGTCGAGGCGGTATCGAAAAGCGAGATCGTCAGCTCCGGAATGCCCGGCCCGTCCGCCGCAAGGTGTTCGAAGGGCGGCAGCAACGCCGCTCGCATCGACTCGCCGGCGCAGCGCAACCGCAGCCGCAGGCCGGCCACCTCCAAATCCTGCGCGACCGCTCCGCCGGCGGCGTCCGCCGCCAGCTCGAAGCGCCCGCGCAACTGCTCGAAGTACTCGCCGGCCAGGTCGCCGCGTTTTATCGACGCGCGCGCCTGCTCGGGCACCGCGGTCAGGCCGCCGGCCGCGGCCAGCCGGCGGTGTCGACCTCGTGGATCGGGTCGAGCAAGAAGTAGTCCTTCATGTCCGTGTAGCGCTCCAGACGTGGCGGCTCAAAGGGAGCTTTCGCGCCGTTGACGTCGCCGCCGGCCACCCGCTCGGCCGCTGCCTCCGGGCTCGACACGACCAAGCTGCTCTCCACCAGCTTGCCGAGCAAAGACGAGACCTCGTCGCGAAGCGTTCCGGAATCGGCATCGAACCTCCTCGCCAGCACCTCGCAGATCTCCGTCTCGGTAGCGCCGTGGGCGAGCAGCTCCCAGATCGCCGGGGCGCTCCCGGCCAGGCTGTAGTAGCTGCCGTTGCCGAGGTCGATCGCGATTACCTCGCCGTCGACCGTCTCGTGGACGACGTTCTCAGTATCGACGCGGAAGCGGGTCTCGCTCACGACCGCTATTTGTAGCGGTAGGTGATGCGACCGCGATCGAGGTCATAGGGCGAAAGCTCGATCTTCACCCGGTCGCCCGGGAGGATGCGGATGTAATGGCGGCGCATCTTGCCGGAGATGTGACCGAGCACATCGTGCCCGTTGTCGAGTTTGACCCGGAACATCGTGTTGGGGAGGGCCTCGGTGATCTCGCCCTCCATCTCGATCTTCTCCTCTTTCGCCATGCGGCCGGGAGCGTAGCGGACCGCCCCTTCCCCGGCTCAGCGCCGCAGGCGGCGGGCGTGCTCGACCGCCCCGTCCCAGGTAGAGATCTCGCCCGCGTACTGGGCCGCCTCCAGCTCCGCCAGCAGCTCGCCGACCTGGGGGCCCTGTGGGATCTTCAACTCGATCGCCAGCTCGTCGCCCCGGACCAGCGGCTCGGGGGGGCCCTGGCGGCGCCAGTCGAGCGCCGCCGCGAGCATTTCCCGGGCGAGACCGAGATGCGCCTCGATCGCCTCCTCGCTGGCAAGCGGCCCGGAGCCACGAGCCGAGAGGCGGTCGGCGATCGTCAGCAGGGTCACGTCGACGCCGACCGGCTCCGTCGCCCGCAGGTAGTCGTGGACCCGGCGCAGTGGCAGCGGCGCCTCGCGGACCATGAAGCCGAGCCGCAGGTGGTGCAGGGTCAGATCCTGCAGATGGCGGCTGAGGGCGCGGCTCGCCCGCAGCCTGGCGCAGATCGAGCCGACGATCCCGGCGCCGTCGCGGTCGTGGCCGATGAAGGTGACGAAGCCGTCCCTTTCGGTCCTCGTCGCCGGCTTGCCGATGTCGTGCAGGAGGGCGCCGAAGCGCAGCGCCGTGGCGCGGCTGATCTCGTCGGCGAGCGGCTCGGCGAGCAGCGATTCCAGCTCGGCCGCACGCTCGCCGCCGAAGCGCTCGAGCTGGCTCTCGACTTCGAGCGTGCGCTCGAGCACGGCGATCGTGTGGCCGTAAACGTCGAGGTGATGGTTGGGCCCCTGTTCGACCCCGCGCAGGGCCTCCAGCTCGGGCAGGACGACGGCGGTGAGGCCGAGTTCGTCCAGCAGCCGCAAACCGCGCAGCGGATCGGGCCCGCCGACCAGCTGTCGCAGCTCGACCAGCTGTCGCTCCCCCGCGGCCTCGGCCGCCCGCGGCGCTTCGGCGCGAGCGAGGGCCGCGGTGCCGGCCTCGACCTCCATGCCGAGGCCGGCGGCCAGCCTCGCCGCCCGCAGCAGGCGCAGCGGGTCGGCGGCGAAGCTGCGCTCGCCCACCGCCCGCAGCAGGCGGCGCTCGAGATCGACCAGGCCACCGTGGGGATCGATCGGCTCGCCACCGTCGAGCGGCATGGCGACGGCGCCGACGGTGAAGTCGCGCTCGGCGAGGTCGGCCTTGATCGTCTCGCCGCGCAGCGCCGTCAGGTCGATCTGCCAGGAGCCATCGGTGCCGACCGCGCGCCAGGTGGCGAACTCGGCGGAGAGCTCGAACGAGTGCCCCTTACCCTCGCGGGCGATCGCCTTGGCGGCCGCGGCAACATCGCCGGCAACGGCCAGGTCGAGATCGACCACGTCTCGCCCCAGCGCTGCATCGCGGACGGCTCCGCCGACGATCCAGACCCCCCCGCCTCCACCGAGCGCCCGCCTCGCGAGGGCTACCGGCGGTGCCGGGGCGAGGCGCTCGGCGACGCTCATGCAGCTTCCCGCGGAACCCTGGCAGAGATCCCGCAGGTGACCTCGTAGTTGATCGTGCCGATGCGCCCGGCGACCTCCTCGGCGAGGATCGCCTCGCCTCCCTGCGAGCCGATCAGAACGGCCTCATCGCCGGGCTCGACCTCGGTCTCGGGGCCGAGGTCGATGGTAACGTTGTCCATCGAGACGGTGCCGACGAGCGGATGGCGGCGGCCGCGGATCAGCACCTCGGCGTTGTTAGAGAGCGCACGGCGCACCCCGTCGCCGTAGCCGAGCGGCAGGACCCCGACCGAGGTGTCGGCGGGAGCCCGCCAGGTGCGCCCATAGCCGGCGCTGGCGCCGGCTACGAAGCGCTTTACGTCGGCGACGTAAGAGCGCAGCGACATCGCCGGCTCGAGCCCCCGCTCCCCCGGGTCGCCCTGGAACGGATCGAGCCCGTAGACGGCGACCCCGCAGCGGGCCATGTCGAAATGCGAGCGTGGCTCGCGGAAGACGGCGGCGCTGTTGGCGGCGTGGACCGTCACCTCGGGAAACTCGGCCCTGACCGCATCGGCAACCGCCCCGAAGCGATCGAGCTGCTCGTCGAAGAACTCGGAATCGGGTTCGTCGGCAGTGGCGAAATGGGTCCAGACCCCGGCCAGCTCGAGCTGGGGATCCTCGGCGCAAGCGCGGGCCAGGCCCAGTACGGCGGTGGGATCGGGATTGCCGAGCCGGCCCATGCCGCTGTCGTGCTTGACGTGGACGCGGACCGGCCGGCCCTGGGCGCGGCCGCGGGCGCTGAGCAGCTGACGGAAGCCTTCGCTCCAGACCGCCACCTCCGATCCTGCCGCGAGCGCGTCCTCGAGGTCGTCGGCAGCCAGCGCCCCCATCGTCAACAGCGGGATCTGCGGAAAGCGGCGGCCGATCTGCCCCGCCTCGGCACCGGTTGCGACCGCCAGCCGCGTCGCACCCCCCGCCAGTGCCGCCGTGGCGCAGCCATCGGCACCATGGCCATAGCCGTCGGCCTTGACCACGGCGCAGAGCTCGGCGCCCTCACGCAGCTCGGACCTGAGCCGCGCGCAGTTGCGCTCGACGGCCCCGAGGTCGATTCGGGCAAGCGCCCGCGCCATCGGACTAGCGGTCGGCGACGAGCGCTGCCAGCGCGTCGGCCCGGGTCACCAGTCCGGCGAGGCGGCCCTCGCCGTCGACCACCGGCAGGTGGTTGTGGTGCTTCTCGGCGATCGTCTTGGCGATCGCCTCAGCGTCGTCGTCATCGCGGGCGACGATCGGGGCGGCCGTCATCAGCTCGGAGACCTTGGTCGCAAAGGCCTTGTTGAGGCGCTTCTCGAAGCCCTTCATCGAACCGACGAAGACGATCCCGCCCATGATGTTTATGTAGTGGGGCAGGTGCAGGTCGGCTTCCTCGTCGCTAAGGATCAGGTCCGACTCGCTGACGATGCCGACCACCTTGCGTTCCGCGTCGATCACCGGGATCGCGCCCATGTCGGTCTTCGCCAGCAGCTCGATCGCGGCGCGCGCGTCAGCATCGGGAGAGACGGTGGGCACGTCGGCATCCATGATTTCAGCGGCGGTCTTCATCGAAGGCGAGATTATTCGACCGGAGCATTGGGAGCGATCCCGAGCGGGATCGAGTCGATCACATCGGTGGCGATCACCGACTCGGCGGTGCCGACGCGAGCGGCGGCCTCGCGACCGGCGCGCGCGTGGGCGAGGACCGCCGCGCAGGCGGCGGCGAAGGGATCGAGGCCGCGTGCCAGCAGGGCGGCGACGATGCCGGACAGCACGTCGCCGGTGCCCGCCGTCGCCAGCGCCGGAGCCGGCAGCGCGTTGACGGCGACCTGCACGCCGTCGGTGACGATCGTGTCGTCGCCCTTGAGCACGACCACAGCCTCGGCTGCCAACGCTGCCTCGCGGGCGGAGGCGAGGCGGTGGGCGGCGATCTCCCCGGGGGAACGATCGAGCAGGCGCCCAAGCTCCCCCGCGTGGGGCGTGAGAATCGTCGGCGCCTTGCGGGCGGCGATCAGCTCGATCCGCCCGGCGAAGGCGTTGAGGCCGTCGGCGTCGATCGCCAGCGGCACCTCGATCGAGGCGGCGGCGTCGCGAGCCAACTCGACCGAGCCGGGGTCGCGGCCCATCCCCGGCCCGAGCACCCCGGCCGCCGCCCGCTCGAAGCTGCGCAGGACCGCCTTCAGCGAGGCCGGCGCCAAGCAGCCATCTCCACCCGGGCAGCCGACCGACATCACCTCGGGCTGGCCGGCCTCGAAGATCGGCTCGAGCTCTGCCGGCACGGCCACGGTGGCGTAGCCGGCCCCGGCCCGGATCGCCGCCAGCGAGGACATCTGCACCGCCCCGGTCAGCCCGCGCGACCCACCGGCGATCGTCACCTGCCCAGAGCTGAACTTGGTCGAGCGGGAACCGCGGGGCGGGGCCAGCGCCAGCACCGCCGGCTCGATCGTCCCGCCCGCCGGCTCGCCGGGCGCACCGCCGGGAATCCCGATCGGGACCACCCGCAACTCCCCCGTGTGCCACTTGCCGGGCGCGATCCGGTGCCCGAGCTTCGCCGCGTGGAAGCTGACGGTCAGGTCTGCCTCGACCGCCGCTCCGGCGATCTCGCCCGTGGAGGCATCGACCCCCGAAGCGATGTCGCAGGCCACAACCGGCGCCCCGCAGCGATTGATCGCCTCGATCGCCGCCAGGGTCGGCTCGCGCAGCGCCCCGGCGAAGCCGGTGCCGAAGATCGAATCGACGACCGCGCCCGAACCCCCGAGCCAAGCATCGAGGTCAGCGGGAACCTCTCCCGAAAAGAGCTCCGCAACGTCGACCTCGTATCCCATCGCCGACAAGTGCCGCGCCGCCACAAGCCCGTCGCCGCCGTTGTTGCCCTTGCCGCAGACGATGCGCACGGGACCGCCGGGCGCCAGCTCGGCGACAGCCTCGGCCAGCGCCGTCCCGGCTGCCTCCATCAGCTCCGCCTCGGCGACGCCCTGCTCCTCGATCGCCCAGCGATCGACCCCCCGCATCGTCTCGGCGTCGTACAGCGGCTTCAGCCACGGCTGCATCTCGGTTCAGCCTAACCCCGACCGGCTTCCCACAACGCCGACAGGGGCAGTGCCCACAGGCCCTCGCCGAACGGCAGCGTCCGCTCACCGGCGTAGAGAACCACCCCGGTGACGAGCCGCGAGCCGATGCGCTCGCGCATGTGCTTGAGGCCGCGAAAGTCCTCGGCACGAACAGTCGCACTCGCCTTCACCTCGATTCCCACCACCTCCCCGGATGGGCGCTCGACGATCACATCGACCTCGCGATTGTCCTCGCGGTAGTGCCAAAAGGTGAGCGCTTCCGATGACCAAGACGCCTGCCGCTCGAGCTCAGTAGCCGCGAAGGTCTCAAACAGCGCACCTGCGACACCGCCGTCCTCGCGCACCCGTTTCCGGTCCGCCCCGATCAGGGCCGCAAGCAGTCCGGTATCGGTCACGTAAAGCTTTGGCGCCTTGACCTGACGTTTTCCGAGGTTGACGTGCCAGGGGCGGCGTACGCGAACCAGGAAAAGGCGCTCCAGCACGTCGACATAGCCCTTTGCCGTCTTACCGCTCACGCCGGCTTCCCGCCCGAGAGCATCGAAACGGGCGAGCGACGCCGACCGAGCCGCAATCAATCGCAACAGCGTTCCCACCGCGGCGGGCTCGTACACATGGGAAGTCTCGACAACGTCGCGCTCGACAATCGATGTGACATAGCTGTCGAAAAACCGGCGGCGGTCGGCCCCGTCGCGCCGCTGTGCCTCCGGAAACCCGCCCCTCAGCAGCAACTCCGCATACTCGTGGCGCCCGGTGGGCGCATCGGCGATGGAAGGAACCGTGCCTCGAAACAGCCCGCTGAGAAATTCCTCGTGCTGCGCACGCAACTCCCCCTGAGTGAATGGCCACAGCGTCAGATAGTCGATTCGCCCTGGCAGCGCATCGCTCACAGTCGGAATGCGCCTCAGATTCGCCGACCCTGTCAGAAGAAATTGACCTGGATCGTCATTCCGATCGAGCAGCGCCTTGATCGCGAGCAACAACTCCGGCGCTCGCTGAATCTCATCGATCACGACATGCCTCCCCAACCCCGCTACGAAACCCGTCGGATCGCCAATGGCAAGCTCTCGCGCTGGGGCCTCATCGAGCGTGACGTAGGTAGCTGACAACGCGTCGTTGGCGAGCTTCCGAGCCAGCGTGCTCTTCCCGGCCTGCCTGGCTCCCAGTAGGGCCACCGCACGAGCGCTTTTCATCGCCTGCATCACGGTCGCGCTTATCGCACGGTCAACGAAGAGCGAGCCTGACGATGGATCGAACATCCTCAAAATCATAGACGCTAACTCGGAGAGTTACAAGCGCCAACTCGGAGAGTTTGTTCTGCTAACTCGGAGAATACCTGTAAATCAGGCTAATGATGTTTAAAAAAGTCATAGCATCACTGGTTGTCAGTCACCGCGACCGCTGCGGCCCAATCCCGCGAGTGTGTGAGCGATACGCGTACGTCGAGACCATCTCCCGCGTCGGCAGCGCGTCCGGAAAGGCTGACCGTCGGCGGCTCGCCCGCAACGACCTCGATCTCGCGCAGGCCGAAACCGCCGCTGAGGCCGAGTGCCTTGACCACGGCCTCCTTGGCGGCGAAGCGGGCGGCCAGATGACGGCCGGGGCGGGCGCGGGCAGTGGCGTAGTCGCGCTCGGCCTCAGTGAAGACGCGCTCGGCCAGCCGCGGGTGACGCTCCAAGGCACGCTCGAGGCGCTCGATCTCCAGCAGGTCTATGCCGACGCCGGAAGCCACCGGCGGTAGCCTACTTTTCCAAGCCCGCGATCAGCTTCGCCGTCGCCAGTTCGTCGCTGGGACCGGCTCCGAGGGCGAGGTATTCGATCTTCTTCAGGTAGGGAACCGCTTCCCAGAAGTCCGTTTTCGAGTGCGGCACCAAGGCTTCCGCCAGGTGCAGGGCGCCGGCACCGTTGACGTAGGCGCTGATCGGCGTGTTGCCCAGCGAGGCGACCGCGGCCTTGTAGGCGGCGCTGCCGGAAAGGGTTGGGCCCGAGCCCAGTTCGAGGCCTTGGAGAGTCTGGGGCAGGCCATAGCCGATCGCGATCCGGCCGTTTTCGGCGACAACGACGATCGGCTTGCCGCCGAGTTCGGAGCTGCGAATCGAGAAGCCGCTCGCTTTGCCGCTGACCGCGGTCACTCCCGGCACCCGGGCGCCGCGCAGCAACGTGCCGAGGGCGGCGATCGCTTCGGCAGCTTCATCGCCCTTGGCGGTTACGACCAGGGCGCCGCCGAGCGTCTTCCTGCCGTTCCCTTCGGCGTATACGGCTGCGTCTTCGAGCGAGGCGGCGATCTTGTCGAGGTCGATCCCCGCCTGGCTCAGCGTGCTCTTCAGCTTGTGCGGCGGCAGTTCCGGCGGGATCCCGGATTCGTCCAGGTGGTCGATCGCTTCTTCGACCTGTTCGCCGAAGCCGGAGACCACGAAGGCCGCAACCGAGCTGGCGGGCATCGATCCGAGCAGCTTGGAAACGTTGCCGCTGGGCGCCTTCTCGCCACCGAGGTCGCTGCTCAGGTCGACCTCGACCTGGTTTGAGCCGGGAATCACGCTTGCCACCGCCGTCGCTTCGCTCGGGTCGATGCCGGAGCTCTGCAGAATTTCCTGGGCCTGCGGATCGATCTTGTCGTCGGACTGCTTGAGCACGCCGCCGACGTCGACGTAAACATCGGCGATGCTGCCGTTGGAAGCCGCATCGAAGGCCGTCGCGAAGCGGTCTTCGCCGGCCAGCGATTCGCCGTTGGACGCATCGACCGCGGCTTTGAAGGCCTTTTCGCCGGCGGCGATCACGGCCCATTCGCCGATCGTGCCGATCGCGTTGCCTTCCGAGCCGCCGACCTTGAAGTCGATTCCTTCGTACGAAAGATCTTTGTAAGAGCCCTTGCCGCCGGCGGCCTGCTTGTCGATGAATTCCTGCGTCGCTTTGGCGTCGGTCGTCTGGATCGCGATCAGTGGATCGGAGAGTTCGCTGCCGTCGAGCCTTTCGAAGGCCACGCCTGCCGTCTTCCCCAGCCATGGTTCGACTTCTTTGGCGAAATTGACCGGTTCGCCTTCGCCGTCAGCCGAGCTTTCGAGTTCGGCGATGACGAATTCGCCGAGGTTGTCGATGCCGGCGATCTTCTTGGCGACCGAGTCGACGTTCGACTTCAGCTCACCCGTCGGCTTCAGGTTCCCTTCGACGTAGACCAGCGAGCCCGGCGCCGCAAGGCTGGCCGGCCCGGCGGTATCGGAACTGCTGCTGCTGCCGCTGCTGCCACTGCCGCCGCAACCGGCAACGACGAACGCGGCGAGAATCGCGAGTACCGCAATGGATAGACGAATCCTGATCATTGACTCGAAAAGGGTAGCGATAAGCCCCTCACTCGACAGTCACGGTCTTCGCCAGGTTGCGTGGCTGATCGACATTGAGGCCGCGAGCGCGAGCAATGTCGTAGGCGAGCAGCTGCAACGGCAGGACCGCGACGATCGGCTGCAGGATCCAATCGGTGCGGGCGACCTCGATCGTCTCGTCGGCGACCTCGGCCGCGCGCTCGCCGCCCTCGGTCGCGATCGCGATCGTCTGCGCGCCGCGCGCCCGCACCTCTTCGACGTTGGAGAGCACCTTCTCGAGCACCGGGCTCTCGGTCGCCACGCAGACGACCGGAGTCGACTCGTCGAGCAGGGCGATCGGGCCGTGCTTCATCTCGCCGGCAGCGTAGGCATCGGTTGGGATGTAGGAGATCTCGCGCAGCTTCAGCGCCCCCTCGAGGCAGACCGGCAGGCCGATGTGGCGACCGAGGTAGAGGAAGAACTGCTGCTGGTGGTGGGCCTCGGAGACCCTGCGCACCGGGCCCTCGATCGCCGCCAGGGTGGTCTCGATCTTCGACGGGATCGCCTTCAGCTCGCCAACCAGCTCGGCCAGGCGGTCCGGCTCCAGGGTGCCGCGCAGCTCCGCCAGCCGTAGCCCGATCAGGTACATCGCCGCAACCTGGGCGACGAAGGTCTTGGTCGCCGCGACGCTGATCTCGAGCCCGGCGCGGGTGTAGAGGACCGCGTCGGAGTCGCGCGTGGCCTGGCTGCCCATCACGTTGGTTATCGCCAGCACCTTGGCCCCGTTTTCCCTCGCCAGGCGCATCGCCGCCAGGGTGTCGGCGGTCTCGCCCGACTGCGTGATCCCGACCACCAGGTCGCCGTGGCCGATCACCGGGTTGCGGTAGCGGTACTCGGAAGCGACGTCCATCTCAACCGGGACCCGCGCCCACTCCTCGATCGCGTAGCGACCGATCAGACCGGCGTGGTAGGAGGTGCCGCAGGCGACGATCACGATCCGCTTCAGGTCGCGCAGGTAGGAGTCGTCGAGCTCGACCTCGGAGAGGTCGACGCCGTCGTCGCCGGGCAGGCGGTCGGCGATCGTTTCCGCCACGGCGTCGGCCTGTTCGTGGATCTCCTTCAGCATGAAGGTCTCATAGCCGCCCTTCTCGGCAGCCTCCTCGTCCCACTCGATCTCCTCGGCCTCACGCTGCACCGAGTTGCCCTCGCTGTCGGTGATCCGCACGCCCTCGGCGTCGATCGCGACGATCTCGTCGTTTTCGATCGCCACCGCCCGGCGGGTCTCGGCGAGGAAAGCCGGGATCGCCGAGGCGAGGAAGCTCTCCCCCTCACCGACGCCGGCGACCAGCGGGCACTCCTTGCGCGCTCCGACCAGCAGGCCCGGCTCGTCGGCGTGCATGGCGACGAAGGCGTAGTGACCGCGAAGCTCGGCGAAGGCGGCGCGGACGGCCGCGGCGAGGTCGCCGTCGTAGTGGCCGGCGATCAGGTGGGCGACGACCTCCGCATCGGTTTCCGAGCTGAACTCCTGCCCTTCGCCCTCGAGCCGGTGGCGCAACTTGGCGTGGTTCTCGACGATCCCATTGAGGACGATGTGGACCCGGTCGGAGCTGTCGCTGTGCGGGTGGGCGTTCTCCTCGGTGACACGGCCGTGGGTTGCCCAACGGGTGTGGGCGACACCGGTCTTTGCCGGTGGCGCCGCGACCGCGACCCCGCCGCCGTCCTCGGCGTCTTCCTCGATCGCGGCGCGCAGGTTGTCGAGGTTGCCGACCGCGCGCACGCTGTCGATGCGGCCGTCGTCGATCACCGAGACGCCGGCCGAGTCATAGCCGCGGTACTCGAGCTTCTCGAGCCCGGCGACGAGCAGGTCCAAACAGGGACGCCCGCCTACATATCCGACGATTCCACACATAAGAGTCGATGAAGGGTAGAGACCGGTGGTCTAGGTCAGTTCTTGACGAACCAACGTGACAAGGCGCTCGCAAATCGCGTCGGCTTCCTCGGCACTCGGCGCCTCGACCATCACCCGCACCAGCGGCTCGGTCCCCGAGGGGCGCAGCAGCACACGGCCGCGGCCCTCGAGCGCCTCGCCCTCGCGCTCGACCGCCTCCCAGACCGCCTCGGCGCCGGCGATCGCCTCGCGATCGGCGACCTCGACGTTGACCAGGACCTGGGGCAGCTTCTCCATCGGCGCCACCGCGGAAAGGTCGCGACCGGCCAGCTCACGCATCGTCGCCAGCGCGGCCGCGGTGCCGTCGCCAGTGGCGACGAAGCGGGTGTCGATGATGTGGCCCGACTGCTCGCCGCCGAGCGCCCAGCTGCGCTCGCGCAGCTCGTCGAGTACGTAGCGGTCGCCGACGCCCGTCACCGCGACCTCGATCCCAGCCTCCTCCATCGCCTGGTGAAAGCCGTAGTTGCTCATCACGGTCACCGCGACGCCGCCGGCCAGCTCGCCGCGCGCCGCCATGCCGCGGGCGGCAAGGGCGATCAGCTCGTCGCCGTCATGGGTGCGGCCGGAGCCGTCGACGGCGAGGACGCGGTCGCCGTCGCCGTCGAAGGCGAAGCCGACCGTCGCCTCGGAGGCGACCATCGCCGCCGCCAGCGAGTCGAGGTGGGTGGAGCCGCAGCCGTCGTTGATGTTGCGGCCGTCGGGCTCGGTGGCGATCGTCTCGACCGTGGCGCCGAGGCGCTCGAAGATCGTCGGCGCGGCACGGAAGGTGGCGCCGTTGGCACAGTCGAGCACGACCCGGTGACCGGAGAGGTCGATCGGGAAAGCCGACTCGAGCGCCCGCAGATAGTCCTCGAGGCCGCCGTTGAGCTCGCTGACGCTGCCCGGCTCGGCAGCGCCGGTGCTTGCGTCGATCAGCGCCTCGATCCGCGCCTCGGCTGCGTCGTCGAGCTTCGTCCCCCTTGCCGAGAAGAACTTGATCCCGTTGTCGCGGTAGGGGTTGTGGGAGGCGGAGACGACCGCGGCGAGGTCGAGCCCGAGTCGCTTGACCAGGATCGCCGCTGCCGGCGTCGGCAGCACGCCGCCGAGCAGGGCGTCGCCACCCGCGGCCGCGATCCCGGCGGCCAGGGCGGACTCCAGCATCGGACCCGACTCGCGGGTGTCGCGCACGATCAGCACCTGCGGCCGCTGGGCGTCCAGCGAGGCGGTCGCGGCCCGGCCGAGCGCCGTCGCCAGCTCCGCTGTGAGGAACGTCCCGGCCTCTCCTCGGACCCCATCGGTTCCGAAGAGCTTGCGCCCTGTGGTCATCGACTGGCTCCTAACGCTTGGAGAACTGCGGCCGCTTGCGCGCCTTCTTCAGGCCGGCCTTCTTGCGCTCCTTGGCCCGCGCGTCGCG
>DASYIY010000041.1:0-46081 GCA_035997045.1 Solirubrobacterales bacterium
GAGAGCAGGGCGAGGTTCTGCTGCTCGTTGGTGACGAAGGCGATCGCCGTGTAGGCGAGCAGGACGATCGCGCAGGAGCCGGCGGCGAGGCCGTCGAGGCCGTCGGTGAGGTTGACGCCGTTGGAGGTGCCGGCGATGACGAGGAAGACGAGGACGAAGTAGAGGACCGGCCCGAGGTCGATGCTGGCGTCGCCGATGCGGAAGTAGAGGATCGGCTCGAGCCCGACCGCGTGGCGCGCCACCCACCAGAGGCCGAAGGCGAGGAAGACCTGGAAGAGCAGCTTCCAGCGGGCCGAGAGGCCGAGCGAGCGCCGCTTGACGATCTTGATGAAATCGTCGGCGAAGCCGATCGCCGCGCAGCCCATGGCGACGCCGAAGACGGCGAGGCTCTGCGCGTCGCGGTCGGAGAGGACAAGGTAGGGGACGCAGATCGAGGCGAAGACGATCAGGCCGCCCATCGTCGGCGTCCCCGCCTTGGCGTGGTGCTCCTGCGGCCCGTCCTCGCGGATGTGCTGGCCGAACTCCTTGACCCGCAGGAACTCGATGAACTTGGGGCCGAGGAAGATGCAGATCAGCATCGCCGCCATGCCGGCGATCAAGACTTCACCCATCGAGCAGCTCCCTCAACTCCTCGGCGACGGCCTCGAGACCGGCCGAGCGGGAGCCCTTGACCAGGATCGTGTCGCCGGGCTCGAGCTGGGCAGCGAGCAGCTCCGCCGCCTCCTCGGGATCGCCGACCAGCTCGTCTGGTTCGTAGCCGCGGGCCGGCTCGCCGACGCCGACCAGCAGGTCGACGCCCTCGGCGCGGGCGGAAGCGCCGATCTCGCGGTGGTAGCCGGCGGCGCCGGGTCCGAGCTCGGCCATCTCGCCGAGCACGGCGATCCGCCGCCCCTCGCCGAGCGAGGCGAGGTGGCTCAGCGCGGCGCGCATCGAGACCGGGTTGGCGTTGTAGCAGTCATTCACCAGGACGATTCCGTCGCCCAGCTCGAGGCGCTCGCCCCGAAAGCGGGAGAAGCCTATGTTCGCAGCGCGGTCGGCCATCGCGACGAGCGGGGCGCCCAGCGCGACGCCGATCGCGACCGCCGCCAGCGCGTTCTCGAGGTTGTGGGCCTCGGTGAAGGGGAAGTGAAAGAGCTGGGATCCGCCGGGCGCCTCGACCAGGGCCTCGGTGACGCCATCCTCGACCCGGCTCTGGACCGCGTAGACATCGCCACCCGGGCCGAAGCGGAGCAGGCTCGGCGCCTGCGCCAAATGTGGCTCCAGCTCCCCGGCCGCGACCGGGACGACTGCCGTCCCATCCTCGGGCAGCGCGGCCAGCACCTCGGCCTTCGCCGCCGCAATCGCCTCGACCGAACCGAGCAGCTCGACGTGGACCGGCCCGACGTTGGTGATCGCGGCGACTTCGGGCTCGGCGATCGCTCCCAGCTCAGCGATCTGCCCGGCCCCGCGCATCGCCATCTCCAGAACCAGGATCTCGCTGTCCTCGGGGGCCTCGAGCAGCGTCAGCGGCAGCCCGATCTCGGTGTTGAGGTTCTCGCGGTTGGCGTGGACGCGCCCGGGCAAAAGCGCCCGCGCGATGTCCTTGACCGAGGTCTTGCCGACCGAGCCGGTGACGCCGACGACGCGAGCGCCGAGGGCACGGCGCCAGGTACGAGCAAGCGCCTGCATCGCCGCCAGCGGATCGGCCACGACAAAAACCCACGCCCCGCCTCCCCCGCGGTCGCAGTTCCCGTCGGATAGCGACGGGAACTGCGACATCGTCGATGCCGGACCCCCCGTCTCTACCTTGCGGTCGTACTTTCCGCCGGATAGCGGTAGCAACTGCGACATCTCAGGGGTGACGACTACGCCCCATGCTCCGGCCTCGATCACCGCGGCGGCGTATTCGCCGCCGTCAACCCGCTCCCCGCGCAAGCCGAAAAAAAGGTCGCCGGGACCGGTCTCGCCCGAGCCGATCGTCGCGCGGACCGGGGAGCCGGGCTCGCCGCGGAAGAGGATCTCGGCGCGGCAGGCCTCGGCGATCTGCTCGGCGGTCAAGTTCAAAGCTTGCGCAGCTCCTCGCGGACGACCTCGCGGTCGTCGAAGGGGACCTTGCGCCCGTTCTCGAACTCCTGGCCCTGCTCGTGACCCTTGCCGGCGATCACGACCGTATCGCCGGGCCTGGCGCGCCCGAGCGCGAGGGAAATCGCCGCACGCCGGTCGGGCTCGACCTCATACGCCGAGCCATTCTCGATCCCGGCGACGACCTCGGCGACGATCGCCTCGGGGCCCTCCGAGCGGGGGTTGTCGGAGGTGACGATGGCGAGATCGGAGAGCCCCGCTCCGGCGCGACCCATCTTCGGCCGCTTATCGCGGTCACGGTCGCCGCCGGCGCCAAAGACCGTGATCAGGCGCCCCTCGGTCAGTCGTCGCGCCGCACGCAATACGTTCTCCAGCGAATCGGGCGTATGCGCATAATCGACCAGGACGGCGAAACCTTGCCCCTCGTCGACCGGCTCGAACCGCCCCGGCACCCGTTCGGCCCGGCCCAGTCCGTCAGCGGCGACCTGCGGCGAGACCCCAAGCGCGGTCGCGGTCGCAAACGCCCCCAGCGCATTGGCCACGTTGAAGTGCCCCGGCAAGCGGGTCCGCACCGATATCTCGCCAACCCTGAAGCCGGCGCCCGTCGCGTCGAAAGAGACATCGCGGGCGACGAAGTCGGCGTTGACCCCTTCGGCGGAGAACGTGGCGCAGTCGAATTCCCCGGCGAGGCGGCGGCCATAGGAATCGTCGACATTGACGATCGAGGCCTTTGGGCCCATCTCGAAGAGCAACCGCTTGGCGCCGAAGTACTCCTCCATCCCCTCGTGAAAGTCGAGGTGATCCTGGGTCAAGTTCGTGAACAGCGCTAGCTCAAAATGGATCGCATCGGCCCGGTGCAGAGCCAGCGCGTGCGAGGACACCTCCATCACGCACGCCTTGTCCCCCGCCTCCAGCATCCGCCGAAAAGTCGCCTGAAGATCGATCGCCTCCGGCGTGGTCCGCTCGACCTCCTCCTCAACCCCACCAACGACCTGCAGCACTGTCCCCAACAGCCCACACTGCACCCCAGCCCCCTCGAGCACCTCCCGGATCAAGAACGCCGTAGTCGTCTTCCCATTCGTCCCGGTAACCCCCACGACCCGCAGCTCGCTTGTCGGATCCCCCCAAAACCGAGCCGCAAATGGCGCCATAGCCGCCCGAGCGTCCTCGACCACGACCTGAGCCACCGGCAAGTCCAGCTCCCGCTCAACCACCAACGCCAAGGCCCCGGCCTCCACAGCACCCGCAGCGAACTCATGCCCATCGACCTTCTCCCCCGGCACGCAGAAAAACAGCGTCCCGGGCCCAACTTTTCGACTGTCAGAAGCAAGAGACCCAACCTCAACGGCGGAGTCCCCAACAATCCGGGCCCCGGAAGCTCCGGCGACAAGCGCGTCCAATCTCACGCCCGCAAGTCTAGGAAGGGCGTCGGGTGACCCTCCCCAAAACACTCAAGAGCAGCCTCCTGGCTGCTCGTTTTGGGGAGGGTCACCCGACGCCCCCTACCTATTCAGTGGGCACACCGAGATAAGGAAGCGCAAACGCCGCGATCCTGCCAAACGCCGGCGCCGCCACAGACCCGCCGTAGATATCCCCCTGCGGCTGATCGACGATCACCGAGACAAGCAGCCGCGGATCCTGAGCCGGCGCAAAGCCGATGAAAGAAGCCACGTACTTCGTTTCCGAGTAGGTCCCGTTTTCAGCCACCTGCGCGGTCCCGGTCTTGCCGGCGAGCTTGTAGCCAGGAACGCTGACCTCCGACGCCGTACCGCCGGCTTCCAGCACCCCCTCGAGCATTTCGCGCACCTGGGCCGCAACGCCGGCGCCGATCACCCGGTGGCCCTTCGGCTCCCCCGCCGTTTCGTCGCCGATCTTCTGGATCAGCTGCGGCCGGCGCAGGATGCCGCCGTCGGCGATCGCCGCGTAGCCGGCCATCATCTGCATCGGCGTCACCGCCAGGCCCTGGCCCATCGGCAGGTTGCCCATCGTCGAACCGGAGTACTGGTCCAGCTTCGGCACGATCCCCTGCTCCTCGCCGGGGAACTGCACCCCGGTCGGGCGGCCGAAGCCGAAGCGGTCGATCCACTTGCTGAAGCGCTCGGAGCCGAGCTTGAGGCCGATCGTCACCGCGCCGACGTTGGAGGACTGGGCGAGGATCTGGCCGACGGTGAGCGTTATCGGCGGCCGCGCCTCGGCGTCTTCGATCACGCGGTCGGCGACCTGCAGCTGCGAGGGCAGGTAGAAGGACGTTTCCGGCGTCACTTCTTTTTCCTCGAGGGCGGCGGCGACCGTGAACGCCTTGAAGGTCGAGCCCGGCTCATAGGTGAAGCCGGTCGCCCGGTTCATCAGGTCTTCGGAGCTGGCGCCGGAGAGATCGGCGGGGTCGACCGGAGGCCAGTTGGCCATCGCCAGGACCTGCGAGCTGCGCGGGTCCATGACGATCGCCGTCGCCCCCTTGGGCGCGTAGGTTTCGCCGACTTCGGCCAGCACCTGTTCGGTCTTGGTCTGGATCGCCGGGTCGAGGGTGAGCTGGACGTCTTCGCCGTTTTCGGCTTCCTGCGCAGTTTCCAGCCGGATCGGTTCGCCCTTGGCGTCGCTGACGATGCGGCGTTCGCCGTCGGTCCCGGCCAGCGCCGATTCCTCGCCGGCCTCGAGCCCGGTCAGGCCCTCGTTTTCGGCGCCGACCGAGCCGAGCACCTGCCCAGCCATGTCGCCCTGCGGGTAGGTCCGGCGACTATCGGGGTCCTGGCCGATCCCGGCCAGGTCGAGCCGTTCGATCCGCTTCGCCGTCGGCAGGTCAACTTTGTGCGCCAGCACCGAGTAGGTCGATTCCGCCGTCACCTCGCCGAGCACCTTGCTCGGCGGCAGTTTCAGGATCGTCGCCAGTTTTTCCGCCGCCACCGCCGGCTTCGTCACTTCCGGCGGCACGGCGAAGATCGTCGCCGCGTCTTCGGAGGCGACCAACGGGTTGCCGTGCCGGTCGAGCAGGCTGCCGCGCAGGCTCGGCAGCGGGATCGACTGAGTCTGCTGGCTGATCGCCTCGGAGGCGAGCTGGGCGCCCTGCACGCCCTGCAACCAGAAAGCCCGGCAGGCGATGACGAGGAAACAGACGAGAAAGCCGGCGAAGAGGAGGCCGATCCTTCGCTCGATGATCTTCATCGAGACCGGCCTCTAATAGCCCGTGCCGGCCGCGGCGAGGCGCTGGGCGGCGATGGCGACGTCGTGAGGACTGGCCTGCACGGCCTCGATCTGATCGGTGGAGGCGGGTGCAAGGCCGAGGGCGGCCGCTTCGGAGCGCACCCGAGCCGCGCCGTCACGCTGCGCCACACGGCTGTTCAACAGTGGGTTCTCCTCTTCCAGCGCGGTGATGTTCTGGTCGATGTGACCCGCCGCGGCGGAGAAACTGAGCGTGAGCACGTTGACGGCGACGATCCCGACCAGCAGCACGCCGAGCACGGCGATCCAGGCACGGCCGCGGGTCATCCGCACCATCAGGCTGGAATCGGGCAGGTGGCGGGCGGCGGTGGCGGCGCCGAGGGCGATCGGGATCAGCTGGCCGCCGGGACGGCGGGCCGGAGCCTTGCGACGAGCCGGGGCCACCTTGCGCGCCGGCGCCGGCGCGAGCTGGACCTTGATCGGTTTTTTGCGGGCCGGAGCTTTGCGGCTCGGCGCGCGGGCCGGAGCGGCGGCGCGGCGGACGGTCGCTGCGGCGGCCATCAGGCCTCCACCGCGATGCTCTCGGTGACCTTGACGGCGGCGCGCAGGTGAGCGGAGCGAGAGCGCGGGTTGGTCGCGACCTCCTCGGGGCCGGGAGCGACGGCCCGGCGGGTCAGCAGCTCGGCTTCGGGCTCGCGGCCACAGACGCAGACCGGCAGCTCAGGCGGGCAGACGCAACCGCGGGCCCGCTCGGCGAGGAAGCGCTTGGCGCGGCGGTCCTCGAGCGAGTGGAAGGCGATCGTCGCCAGACGGCCGCCGAGCGGCAGCATGTCCCAGGCGGTCGGCAGCGCGTCGTCGAGCGAGTCGAGCTCGCCGTTGACGGCGATCCGGATCGCCTGGAAGCTGCGCTTCGCCGGATGGCCGCCGCCGAAGCGGGCCGAGGCAGGCATCCCGGCCTTGATCGCGTCGACCAGCTCGGAAGTGGTGGCAAGCGGACGGCGCCTGGCGATCTCGCGGGCGATCCCGCCGGCATAGCGCTCCTCGCCGAAGCGGCGCAGCACCTGAGCCAGCCGCGACTCGGGCCACTCGTTGACGACGTCGGCGGCGTTCAGCTGCTGGCGGGTATCCATGCGCATGTCGAGGGGGGCGTCATAGGAGTAAGAGAAGCCCCGCTCCCAGGCATCGACCTGCATCGAGGACATTCCGAGGTCCATGTAGACCATCTCTGGGCGGATTCCTTCGCCACGCAGGGTGCGAAGCCCTGCCGCGAAGTCGGCGGCGAGGAAACGCGTAGCGCAGGGCGCCTCGGCGGCGAAGGCGTCGTAACGGGCCTCGGCGGCGGGATCGCGGTCGATGCAGATCAGCGTCCCGCTCGGGCCGAGCTCGGCGGCGATGCGGCGCGCGTGACCGCCGCCGCCGAAGGTGCAGTCGACCCCGGTCTGCCCCGGCTGCGGAGCGAGCAGCTCGGTCAGCTCGGCAGCGAGGACGGGTTGATGCTCGGTCGTCATAAAGAAAAGGTTTGCGCGATTCGCCGGCGGGCGGTCGAAGTCAACGGCTTGCTGCGCTCGGGCCGCCATCTCACCCAGGCGCTCCACTCGCGGCCAGGCCCTCGGCGATCTCCGGCGCCGAGGCGTCGAGCTCGGCCTCCTGCTTGGCCCAGTCCTCGGCGTTCCAGATCTCCAGGTACTCGCCGGTGCCGACGACGACGCAGGGGCCGGCGAGGCCGGCGTGCTCGATCAGCGGCTTGGGCACGCGGATGCGCCCGGCGGAGTCGAGCTTCTCGTCGAAGGAGCCGCCGTGGAAGCGACGGCGCAGCTGGCGCGCGTCGCGGCCGAAGGGGCTGTGCGGCGAGAGAAAGCGGTCGGAGAGCTGCTCGAACTCCTCGGTCGTGTGCACCCAGACGCAGGGGTCGAAGCCCTTGGACAGAACAACGCCATCGGAGAGGGCGGCCCGGAACCTGGAGGGAACGGTAAGGCGATCCTTGGAATCGAGACTGTGCTCGTAGAGGCCCCGAAATGCCACCGGTTCGGTTCCTTTCAGTGCGGGCGACCTGGGAAAGAGTTAGGACCGAGGTGATGAGGTGGGAGGAACCTCACCACCCCGGTCCTGGGCTTCAACTCGAGCGGCACAGTACCCCACTTCCTCCCACTTTGCAACACGACCCCACAATGCAAGGCCATTTGCAACCCTGCGCTAGGTTGCCCGCGTGAGCAGCGAGCAAGCGACCGCACCCCCGAGCCCGCCGGCCGAGACGGCGCCGGACGACGCAAACGACCTGCGTGGCTTCCACTTCCGGCGACTGCTGCGCAAGCCGGTCACCTGGATCGTCACCGCGATCGCGACGATCGCAGCGGGGATTGCCGGCGCGGCACTAGTCGGGCCGACGATCGGCGCGATCGCCGCCGGGGCGATGTTCCTGCTCTCGCTGCTGGTCGTCTTCGCGATCGCCGACTCGAGGGCCGAGGACGCCTTCTTCGAGACCTACGCCGCCCAGCGCGGCCTCGCCCTGGCCGGCAAGGGATCGCTGCCACCGGCGACGCCGCTGCTGCGCAAGGGCGACGATCGCTACGCCGAGCGCGCTCTCTCCGGAGCGCTCGGCGATGGCGTCGAGGGCATCCTCGCCCTCTACACCTACGAGGACGAGACCACCGACAGCGAGGGCAACCGCGAGACCAACTACTACCGTTACACGCTCGGCTTGGTCGAGGTGCCCGAGTGCGCCAGCCACCTGCCCGAGCTCTTCTGCCAGCCCAAGTCGGGCCTGCGCTCGCTGGAGAAGCTCGAGGACGCCTTCCGCCATTCCAAGCAGCGGGTCAAGCTGGAGAGCGAGGCGCTCGACAAGCGCTACGAGATCTTCTCCGGCCCCGAGCAGGACCAGGTCTGGCTACGCCGCTTCTTCTCCCCCACCTTCATCGTCTGGCTCGGCGAGGAAGCGCCGAAGAAGTTCGCCTTCGAGCTGGTCGGCGGCACCCTCTGCTGCTACGTCAGCGGGCACAAGAAGAGCGCCGCCGACCTCGACACCCTCCGCGCCGCCACGGCTGCGGTCGCCCACCGCCTGCGCGAGGAGTCGCAGCAGAGCGGCTAAAGGCCCCTGACGAGGGCGCCCACGTTGCGTTTGGAGAAATACGGGCCGAAGGTGTGGTTGAAGTTCTTGATGTGGCCATAGGTGGTGATCCCGCCGACCTCCGTACCTTCGTCGATCAGCCAGGGACCGCCGCTGGCGCCCTCGCCCATGTAACAGGCGACACCGAGCGACGGGGGGCCTCCGAGCGGGTAGGTGAGCCGGTCGTCGCCGGAGAAACGGGCGTCGCACTCCTGCATGCTCTTGCGCTCCGGCCCACCCGGATAACCAAGCACCCGGTATTCCTGATCGCGAGCCCGGTCGGTGGCGATCGGTATCCCTCCGCCAACCGCGTCGGCCAGGTTGACGCCGGTGGCGTTGGGTTCGGTCAGCACCGCCGCGATGTCGAAGTTCTCATTGATGCTGCGCAGCCAGGGCCGTGGCAGAAAGCCCTTGCGACCGATGAACTCACCGAACGGAGCCTGGCCGCCCGAGTAGTCGGGGACGAAGTCGAAGTAGCGCGCCGAGGTCGGGATCCGGTGACCGGGAAGGATGCTGTAGAGGCAATGACCGGCGGTGAGGACGAGCTGGCGGCTGGCGCTGTCGATCGCCGTGCCCGAGCAGAAGCCGGCAAAGTTGCCAACCTTGAGAAAGACCCGCCCGACCGCAGTGAAGGGGGGCTGGGTCGCATCGGCGACGGTGGCGAAGCTGGCGCTCGCCAGTTCGCCTGCACGCGCGTCCGGGCCGGCCGCAGACGGATGGAGGATCCGGTCCAGCGGCCTGGCGCTGCGCATCCTCGCCGGCGTCCAGTAGCGGGCGACCGCCGCCGCCTCGCCGGCCGAAGCGCTTGCCGCCGGCGCCGGCGCAAGCTCGACGCCTGCCCGCACTGTCGCGCCCGCGTCGGCCGGAAGGCTGAGGAGCAGGGGCAGGGCCGCCAGGCACCAGAGCCGGCGAAGCCTGCGCAGCGGCGAACTCTGCGGATCGGAGCAGCGCATCGGTCGTTTGAGAGTAGCCCAAGGCCGTAAGGCTCCCTAAAAACCGCTGAGCAGGACGTCGGCGTTGGCGATCAGGGCGGCGGCGATCATCAAAAGCACCGAAGGGACCAGGACGAGGGCGACGACGAGCTGGATCTTCGGCGCAGCGCGAGCCGCCCGCTCCTCGACCGCGCGGCGCTGGTCGCGACGCAGGGCACTCGACTGGCGACGGAGCTGAGCGGCGAGGGGCGAGCCGTAGCGGCGGGAACGCTCGATCGCGGCGCAGAGGCCGGCAATCTCGCCGCCCGGGACCCGGGCCCGGAGCGAGCGCAGGGCCTCGCCCAAGGGCCTCCCGCAGGAGAGCTCGGCGACGGCCATGCGCAGCTCGTCGGCCAGCGGTCCGCCGGCTTGCGCCAGCTCGGCAAAGCCGGCCGCGGGGCTGCGACCCGAGGCGGCGCCGACCGCGAGCAGGTCGAAGGCGTCGGGAAGCGCACCGAGCAGGCGGCGGCTGCGCAGGCGCGCTCGCCGCTCCAGCAGTGCGTCAGGGACGAGAAAGCCCGCCGCCGGCATCGCGACCGCGACCAGCAGTGCGATGCGTCCCGGCGCCGTCGGGACGACCGCGAGCGCCGTCAGGCCGCCGAGCGCAGCGCAGGCCAGCTTCGCCAGCAGTACCGCGGCAAGCGAAAGTCGAGGCTCGAGCCCGGCGCGTGCGATGCGTCCCGGCAGGCCGAGGCGAAGCGCAGCCGTCGCGGCCCGGCCGCTCTCGCCAAGGCCTAGCCCCAGGCGCCCGGCGGCGAAGCCACGGCCGGCGAGAAGCTCGCGGCCGGCCGCGCACGCGGCCAGGACCGCAAGCCCCGCGAGAGCGCCGGCAAGGCTCATCCCGCCACCTGCGAGAGCTTGCGGATCGCGACGAAGCCGACGAGCTGCAGCGCCGCCGCAAGCACGAGCAATGCCGCCGAGGCCGGGGCGCCGAGCACCTTGGCGAGGAACCCCGGCTGCAGCAACTCGGCGAAGAGGGCGCCACCGCTCGGCATCGCGACGACCAACAGCCCGGTGAAGCGGGCCTGCGAGGTCGCCGCCCTGGCGTCTTCCGCCGCCCGGTCGCGCTCCGCGGCGCCCTCGGCGAAGCGCCGCAGCAGGCCGGCAAGATCGCCGCCGGCGAGGCGCTGACTGAGCAGGGCGGCGGCGAAGGCGTCGACCCGCGGCGAGCGCATGCGGCGGCGCCAAGCGGCGACGGCGTCCCCGGTCGCGGCACCGAGGCCCAGCTCGGCCCCGAGCCGGGCGAGCTCGACCGCCGGCGGACCGTCGAGCGACGCGGCCGCGGCGGGCAGCGAGGCCCGCAGCGAGCGCCCGGCGCTGAGCGAGTCGGCAACCGCAAGCGCGACATCGGGCAGCGCCCGCTCGACTGCCCAGCGATAGCGCTTGCGCCGTGCGTCGATCGCCCACGCGGCAAGCCCCGGACCGGCGATCGCCAGCGGCAACGCCACCGTCGCTCCGGCCAGGAACCAGCCGGCGGCGATCGCGGCGGCGGCGCCGAGAACCGCCAGACGGCGGCGCTCGCCGACCGATGGCGAGTAGCCCTCGCGACCGGCCCGCCGCAACGGCTCGAGCGCCAGCCCGACCCAGCGCGCAAGCGCCGGCGTTGCCAGTACCGCCTCGCGCGCTCCGACCGCGGCGAGACCGCCGGCCGCCGCCCCGGCCAGGGTGAGCAACGGCCATGGGCCGCCGGTCATCGCGGCGGCGAGCAGTCGAGGGCGCGTACCGCGGTCGCTCCCGCCGCCCGCACGACCTCGGCGATCTCGACCACGCGGCGGGCGCCGTCGCGGTGGCGCTCGAGGTGGATGACCAGGTCGATCCCGCGCTGCACCTGCTCGGCGATCGCCTCGTGCGGCAGCCCGACCCCCGCCATCAGCGCCAGGGTCTCGAGCCGGCCGAGCGCATCGCCCGGCGAGTTGGCATGAACGGTCGAGAGAGCGCCGTCGTGACCGGTGTTGAGCGCGGTCAACAGATCGAGCGCCTCGGGCCCCCGCACCTCGCCGATCACGATCCGGTCGGGCCGCATCCGCAGCGCGTTGCGCAGCAGGTCGCGAACGCTCACCTCGCCCCTGCCCTCGACGCTCGCCGGCCGGCTCTCGAGCCGGACCACATGCGGCTGCTGCAAGCGCAGCTCGGCCGCGTCCTCGATCGTCACCACCCGCTCGTCGGGGGCGATGAAGCTGGAGAGGGCATTGAGCAGCGTCGTCTTCCCCGAACCGGTGCCGCCGCTGATCAGGACGCTGCTTCGCCCCGACACAGCCGACCTCAGCAGCTCGCACTGCGCGGGGCTAAGCGTGCCCAGCCCGACCAGCTCGGCTGGGTCGGGGCGCTCGGCACCGAAACGGCGGATCGAGAGCACCGGCCCGTCGATCGCCAGCGGCGGGATCACGACGTTGACCCGGGAGCCGTCGGCGAGCCGGGCGTCGACCATCGGGCTCAGCTCGTCGATTCGCCGCCCGAGCGGCGCCAGGATACGCTCGATCGTGTTGCGCAGCTCCTCCTCGTCGCCGAAGCGGACGCCGCTGGATTCGATCCTCCCCGCCCGCTCGACGTAAACGCTGTCTGGTCCATTGACCATCACCTCCTCGACCAGCGGATCGGCGAGGAGATCCTCGAGCGGCCCGAGGCCGACCGTGTCGCGGACGATCCGCGCCTCGAGCGCCGCGCGATCCTCCTCGCCCAAAAGCGCCGCCTCCTCCGTCACCAGGCTCCGAACCTCATCGGACAGCTCCGCGGCGGGCGAGCGGCCGGCCGCCGCCTCGTTGCGACGCCGCTCGATCAGGCGCCCCCGCAGCGACCCGGCGAGCTGCTCGATCTGCCGCTCCCTCGCCCCCACTCGCTCAGCCCTCCGGCAACAGGGTCAGCTTGCGGGCAAAGCTTTCGGCGGCGATCAGCCGCAGCGCCTGGCCTTTGGTCAGCCCCAGGGTCGCCGCCGAGGCACCCCCGGGGCCCGGCCCGTCGGCGCCTGGACCCAATGCCAGAAGCGGCACCGCGGTGGCGGCGACGTAGGTTCGACCGGCACCAGCCCCGGTCGGTTCGGTCGTCACAACCACGTCCACCTTCGCCCTGCGCGGAGCGGCGCCGGCGGCAAGCAGAGCTTCGGCGCCGGTGACGGCGATCTCGACCGGATGCCGCCGGGGTCCGAGCGCCGGCCCAGGCGACCCACGCCGGCCGGGTGCCCGCAGCTCGCCGGCGAGCAGGTAGGAACCGGCGGCGATCGCTGAGACCGGGACGAGCCCGAGCGCATCCCCCGGCGCCTCGAGCGCGCCCGGTGGCACAAATCTGGCGGGCACCCGACGCTGCTCCAGAGCGCTCGACAGCAGCTGGGACACAAGGGGCTTGCCCGGACGCAGATCCCGAGACGCGACGACGACCGGGCGCAGCGGCCCGTAGCCGCGGGCGACGCTCGAGCCGTAGCCGTCGGCGATCCCGGCGGCCAGAGCCGCGGCAAAAAGGGCCAGCAGCATGAAGGCAAGGGCCCGCGTCCGCCTGCTCATGCAGCTCGCCCGATTTCCGCCCCGGCCAGCGGCAGCTCGAGCACCGCCAGCGATCCCCGTTCGGCGCGGCGCAGGGCGAAGTGGCCGCCGTGGGCGGACGCGACCCGCCGTACGACTTCAAGGCCGTGACCGTGCCGGTTGCGGCCGGCGAGCCGCGCGACCACCTCCGCCGGACCGTTATGGCGCCTGCGCGGCCGGCTGGCGCGGCCGGAATCGACCACCGCGATTCGCAGGCGTCCCTCGCGCAGCCGCGCGGCGACGACGATCGTCGGCCCGCCGTGCTCGATCGCGTTGACGATCAAGTTGTCGAGCGCCTGGGCGAGCGCGCAGCGGTCGCCGCTGAGGACCGTCGGGCCGGCGTTCCAGCGCAGCTCCAGCGATCCCTCGGCAAGCTTCGTCCGCGCCTGCCAGCGCCCAACCGCCGACTGGACCAGCGAGCGAGCGTCGATCTGACCCCAGGCCGGCGGCAGTGCGCCGCCGTTGATCTCGCGGTCGAGCCGCTCCAGTGCCGCGGCGGCGAGCTCGATCGGGTCCTCGTTTCCACCGGCAGCGGCGAACCGAGGGCCGACCGCGAGCGCAACTGCCTGCAGCGGCCGGCGCACCTCGTGCAGGGCCTGGTTCAGGGCGCTGCGCCGCCTGCCGGCCCACAGGCCCTGGGCGGCGGCGGTCGCCGCCATCGAAACGGCCAACGGCCAGCCGGCGACGATTTGGGCCGGCTCGATCATCCGTCGATCAGCCTGTAGCCGTAGCCCCAGCAGTTGACGACGTAGCGCCCGTGCTCGGGGTCGAGTTTGCGGCGCAGCCGGCTGGCATGCGAGTCGAGCGTCCGCGTGCGGGCCGGGCTGCGGTATCCCCACACGACCTCGAGCAGCTCCCGCTTGGTGAAGACCCGGGAGGGATCGCTGACCAGCACCCGCAGCAGGCCGAACTCCTTGTTGGAGAGAGCAACCTCCCGCTCCCCGACCCAGACTTTGCGCCGCGCCGGATCGACCACGACCTCGCCCGCGCGGCAGGGGCCTTCGCGCTCCCGCATGCCGCGCCGCAACACCGCTCCGATCCGCGCCCGCAACTCAGGGTGGAAGACCGGCTTCACTAGATAGTCGTCGGCGCCGAAGTCGAGACCGCGGACGCGGTCCGTATCGGCGCTGCGTCCGGTGAGCACGATCACCGGCAGACCCGGATCGAAGCGGGAAGTAACCCCGTCGGCCTCGCGGATCTCACGCAGCACGTCGAGTCCGGAGGCATCGGGAAGGGTCAGATCGAGGAGCAGAAGGTCGGGGTGGTTGTAACGGCAGAGCCGCAGCGCGTCGGAGGCGCTCGGGGCCGGCAGCACGCCGAACCCGTCGGCGACGAGGTGATCGCAGAGCAACTCGAGGGTCGTCGCGTCGTCCTCGCAGACAACCAAGCTCGCAATCTCTCGCCGCTGGGGAAGCATGTGGCCCCTCTAAGGGCACAGCGGCGAAAACTCTCCCCCCTCTGCCGCGGGAATCTCGAGCACCGCCTTGGCCCCGCGGTGCGAAACGACGCGCCGTGTGGGGACTCCGCGGCATACGGAGATCGCCGTGCCCGCCGCGTCCAAGAAGTAGACGTCCAGCCGGAAGCGCATGCCGAAGGTATGGACGCTGGAGCAGCGGGGGATGAGCAGTCCCGGTCCGGACTCGTCGCGGCTCAGATAGGCGAGGCCGAGCAGCCGGGCGCGACGGGTGCGAGCAACCCGAACCTCCCGACCGCCGAGCACGGCGACGGGCAAAGGACGCAGCCGGGCAGCGAGTCGGCGTTCTGGCACATGCCTCTAAGGCCGAAGGCGGACGATCTCTCCCCCGGGTGCGACCGCAACCGCTGGTTAGCCTCTATCGATGAGCCCAAGCCCAAAGGCGACCGTCTTCGGCCCGCACCCGATGCTCGCGATCACGATCGAGGCCCTGACCAGCGAGGGTGGCGACGATATCCACGCCCACGCCGCCGGACAGGGAGTCTGGGTGGCGCGGATGGCTTCCGAGCTGGGAGCCCGCCCGACCCTCTGCGGCTTCATCGGCGGCGAGACCGGGATCGTGCTGCGGCCGCTGTTGGAGCAGATGGAGGTCGAGCTGCGCCTGGTCGAGACCGCCGCCACGAGCGGCTCCTACGTCCACGACCGCCGCAGCGGCGAGCGCGAGCCGGTCGCGCAGAGCGCCTCGATGCCGCCGTCCCGGCACGAGATCGACGAGCTCTTCTCCAGCACAGTTGCCGCCGCCCTCGACTCCGGGGTTTTGGCGCTCTGCGGCCCCTACCCCGGCGAGGCGCTGCCGCTGGAGATCTACGGCAACCTGGTCACCGACGTGAAGGCAAACGGGACGCCCGTCATCGTCGACCTCTCGCCGCCCCGGCTCGAAAGCGCACTGGAAGGCGGTCCCGACCTGGTCAAGATCAACGACTGGGAGCTGGCCAGCTACGTCGAGGGCCCGGTCGACAGCGTCGAGCGGATGCGCGCCGCCGCGCAGCGCCTGCTCGACGCCGGCGCCGGTTCCGCGATCATCACCCGCGCCGAGGAGCCGGCGATGGTCCTGCGCGGCGAGGAGGCCTGGGAGCTGATCCCGCCGCGCTTCGAGCGCGGCTCGCGCGAGGGCTGCGGCGACTCGATGATGGGCGGGCTCGCCGCCTGCATCGCCGCTGGGCGCGATTGGGAGGAGACCCTGCGGATGGGGGCGGCCGCCGGCGCGGCCAACTTCCTCCGCCACGGCCTCGGCAGCGGCTCGCGCGCGGTGGTCGAGGACCTGGCCGAACGGGTCGAGCTGCGCCCGCTGTGAGGGTCGATCCCGGTAGGGGTTCCGCTTAATTTTTTCGGTGGAACGGGACCTGCTGGCGCCGCAAGGTCGCGCCGAAAAAGTACAAGACGCTCCACCCCTACCGGGATCGACCCTCGAACGGGACCGAGAGCTCCTGGCCCTTGACGATTGCTAGCGGGGCGACGTCGCGCATCCAATGCAGGTGCGGTGCCACTGACTCGATGTCCGCCAGCCGATCGAACGCCTCGCTCATGTGGACGGGGCGGCCGCCGTGGGAGGAGTGGGCGTCGCTGCTGAGGACGTGGATCAGGCCGGCTTCGGCCAGCGAGCGCATGCCGTCGGCGGTGCGCTCATGGAGGAAGAAGTCGGCCGTCGCCTGGACCAGCGCCCCGGCCGCGATCAGCGTCGCGATCCGCTCGTACATGTCGGCCGAGAGGTGGCGCTCCGGATGGGCGATCAGAGCGCGGTGGCCGCGCTCGGCGAGGTGCTCGACGCGGCGGGTGAGGGTGTCGCTGAGCGGGCCCGGGGCCGGCTCGAGCAGCACCCAACTGCCGTCACCGAGCGTCACCCGGCTCAGTTCCTCCTCGCTGAGGTCCTCGACCGCGGTCTCGGCCACCTCCCCACCCTGCAGGACCGTCACCGGCACGCCCTCCTCGCGCAGGCTCCGGTTGACCGCATCGACCCGTTCGGCGAGCTGCTCGATGCGAACGTCGTGATCGTGGCGGATGTGCGGCGTCGCGCAGATCGCCTCGATGCCATCATTGACGGCCTGGCGGCCCATGCCGAGGCTGTCGCCGATGTCGAGCGCGCCATCGTCGAGTGCCGGCAGGATGTGGCAGTGCAGGTCGATCACGGGGGCTCCGACGAGGGTAGCCGGAGCGCCAGCGGCTCAAACAGGTGCAAACGCTCTTTCAGGGCAGGTCGCGCGGGGGCATGGGACTACGATGATCGGCATGATCCGGCACCTGCTCCCGCTGGGCTGGCGAGAGCAGAGCGCTTCAACTCATGGATAAGAAAACGACCCGAAGAGGGAACTACGAGTCTGGCTCCGATTACGTGCTCGAGTACGGCGAGCTTCGCTTCGCCTTCAACGAGCAGGACTTCGGGCAGCGGGTCGAGCAGGCCGCGGTAAAACTCGGTTTCGTCGACCAGGGCCTCAGCCAGGAGGAGCTCGACGACCTGCTCGACCTCGCCGTCAGCGGCGAGATTGCCGAGCCCAGCTCGCGCCTCGGCGAGCACATCAACGAGAACTGGGACGACCTCGTCGGCCCCGCCAACCGCAGCCTCGTGCACTGGCTGCGCCGCCTCGTCTTCCGCGGTGCCTGGCTCGACCAGCGGGTCAAGGAGGGCGAGCTCGACATCGTCTTCGACGAGCGCAACCAGACCTTCGGCTACATCCAGCCGGACCGCAGCGCCGACCTGATCGAGCTCAGCAAAGAGCCGAGCTGGCGCCGCATCGCTTACCGCCGCTAAGCGGCGTCGTCGCTACTGCTGGCGCTCGAGCGCCGCGACCACGGTCAGCGAGCCGTTGCTGCCGCGAGTGAGGCTGAGGCCTGCATCGAAGAGCTCTTTGGCTGCATCGGCGTCGCCGAATGCCTCCTCGAGGCGGCTCAGCGAGTCGACCAGGAGGATCACGTCTTCGCCGCCCTCGGCGCGGCGGGCAGCCTGAGCCTGGGCATCGCTGGCGTGGCGGGCCTGGCCGGCGGAGACAATCTCTGCTTGGGGGGCCTCGCGCTTCCAGTCGGCCAGCTCCTCGGGACTGGGGTCGATCAGCAGGGCGATCGGGTCGGGACCGTCTGAAGCCCCGGCCAGATCGGCTGCGATCTCGCGCAGAAGCGAAGTGCAGACGGCGCGGCTCTCGCCGTAGACGAGTGCCTGGCGCCCGGGCGGGGGCGTCAGCAGGTCCTGGACGCGCAGGCCCTTGTCTTTGCGGCCGAAGCGACGGCGTCGGCGTCGGCGCGGGCGGGCGGGCTTGGACTCGGCCGCCGCGGACACGGTTGGCTCGGGCTCGGCAGCAACGGGCTCCGGCGCAGGCGTGGAGGGCTCGGCTTCTTTCTCCTCCCTGGCGGGGCGTTCCCGCGGCGGGCGCTCGCCGGCCGGGCGCTCGCGGCGGCGGCGCGGCGGGCGCTCGCGTTTCGGCGCCCTGTCGCCGTTGGCCGGCTTCTCGCCCTTGGCCGGCTCGCCGCCGGCCAGTTTCTCGATCAGCTCCTCGCGACGCAACATCCGGTAGCGCGGCACATCCGCCTTGGCGGCAAGTGCGTGCAGGTCTGCGAGATGCTTGGACTCCAGCTCAGCCTTGGTCATGAGCAGCAGGTTATTGGAGCGACTAGATGGGTGAGCGGGCGGGGTCGATCCCGGCCTCGGCCGCCGCCGTGGGCCAGGCCTCTGCCTCGCGCTTGACCTGGCGACGGTTCCAGCCCAGCTCGGCCCCCATCGCCGCCGCCACCGCACGTACGGAGTCCGCATCGCGCAGTTGCGGGGCGGCGAGCAGGCCGAGGCGGGTGCGGCGCAGGATCACGTCGGCGACGCTGCGCGCCTGCTCGTGGCGGACCGCGACCACGGCCTCTGCCAGCAGGTCGGGACGGCCGGGCACGATCGGCGCCGCCAGCTTCGGATCCTCGCGGGCCAGGGCGAGCACGTTGCGCGCCGCGTGGCCATAGCGAAAGGCGAGCTGGGCAAGCGCCTCGTCGCCCACGCCCTCGGGCGCCTCCAGGTCCTCTGGCCGCGCCTCCATCCCCAAAGGGATCTCGGCGGTGTGACAGGCCGCCTCGCGACCCTCGCGCTCGACCAGGCGGTCGACGGTCTGCTTCGCCATCCGCCGCCAGGTGGTCAGCTTGCCGCCGGTGATCGTCAGCATTCCCGAGGAGGTCTCGTAGAGCTCTGCCTTGCGCGAGATGTCGACCGACTTCTTCGGGTCGCCGGTGGCGATCAGCGGGCGGACGCCGGCGTAGGCACCGACCAGGTCGGACTCGCCAATCGAGACGCCGAAGAACTCGTTGACCGCGTCGAGCAGGTAGGCGACTTCGTCCTCACCGGGCCGGGGGTGGTCGATGTCGCCCTCGAAATCGTTGTCGGTGGTGCCGATCAGGGTGCGCCCGTACCAGGGCAGGGCGAATATCTGGCGACCCTCGCCGGCGGGGACGATGCAGGCGGCGCTGCCGGTCGAGAGCGCGGCGCGATCGATCAGCACATGGGTACCGCGGCTGGGCGAGATCCGCGGCACGTCCTCCTCCTCGACCGTCTCCTCGGGACGGACGCGGTCGGCGAAGACGCCGGTCGCGTTGATCACGTTGCCGGCCTCGACCTCGATCCGCTCGCCCGTCTCCGCCTCGACGAAGGCGACGCCGCTGGCGCGCCCGTTGCGCTGGATCACCTCGGTCACCTCGGCGCCGTTCAGCATCACTGCGCCGAAGCGCTCGGCCTCGCCGAGGATGGTCAGGGTGAGGCGGACGTCGTCGGTCTGGCAGTCGTAGAAGAGGTAGGCGTTCTTCGGGTCGCGCGGCTCCAGCGAGGGGGTCAGCTCGAGCAACTCATCGCGGTCGATCGTCCGGTGGCGGTCGGGCGACCAGTAGAAGTCCTCGTCGACTTCCTTGGAGGAGCGCATCTCGCGGCGGCTGCGGCCAACCCGCGTGGTCGCCATCACGTCGTACATGTTGAGCCCGATCCCGAGCCGGCGGTCGCGGCGCTCGTCGCCCAGGGCGGGGACGAGGAAGGGCGTCGGGTAGACCAGGTGCGGGGCGAGCTGGACCATCAGCTGACGCTCCAGCAGGGCCTCGCGGACCAGACCGAGGTCGAGGTTCTGCAGGTAGCGCAGGCCGCCGTGGACCATCTTCGAAGAACGGGAGGAGGTGCCGATCGCGTAGTCGCCGCGCTCCAGCAGCGCCACCGAGTAGCCGCGCGAAGCAGCATCGAGGGCGACGCCGGCGCCGGTGATCCCACCGCCGATCACGACGACCTCGAAGCTCTGGCCGGCGATCGCCTCTATTGCTGTGGCGCGCGAGAGCATCAGTCGAGGAACTCGGTCGCTTGCTCGACGGGAGGTCGCTCGGGCGGCTCCTTCTGCTGGCGCGGGAGCCCCAGGTGCAGGAGGGCGACGAAGCGCTCCCCGTCTGGAAGCCCAACCGCCGCCCGGCCCTCGGCCGAGCGCAGCAGGCCGGGAGTGCGCCAGTAGCCGGCGAGTCCACGCGCATGAGCACTGAGCAGGACGATGTAGGAGGCGACCGCGGTCGTGTGCAGGTCCTCCTCGTTCTGGACCGGGTCGTCGCCGAGCGCGCAGGAGACGACGACGAGCGTGGGAGCGCGGTCGAGCTTCACCGCTCCCTCGGGGCCCGCGGCCTGCTTCAGTCGCACCAGCGCCTCGGGGCCGACCACGCGGAAGCGCCAGGGCGCGGTCAGGTGATGGTTCGGCGCCCAGCGGGCCAGCTCGAGCAGCTCGAGCAGCTCCTCGCGCGCGAGCGGCTCGGGGCCGAAGGCCTTGTGCGTGCGGCGCGTCCGGATCGCGGTCTCGACATCCACGCCTGGAACATAGCCACCCGATGCCGACGAGGGATGCATTTACCACGGTATAGGTGGAAAATGCAGGTCTCGTCAGCTACCAGGCATAACGACGGCCGAGCCACCAGGGGAGACCGATGGCGAGGGCGGTCGCGAGCAGGCCGATGGCGATCGGGACTACGGGCGAAGGCGCGCTACCGCTGGCGGCGATCGGCTCAGGCGGAGGAGCCGGTGCGCTGGCTTCCAGCGGGGCGGCTTCGGCTTCCGGCGGAACGGCCCCGCTTGCTCCGGGTGCCGGGATCGCTCCACCGCTTGCCGGCGGCAAGCCCGGTGTCGCCGCCGGTGGGATGGCCGTGCTGCCTTCTTCGATGCCGCCGACCTTCGATTCCGGCAGCGTTTCGGCAGGCGCCGGCGAGCCCGAGCCGATGCCGGGCGGCGGCGGCACGGTCTTGGACGGGGCGACCGTCGTGACCTTCTTTTCCCGCGGCGGGGGCGGGATCGGCAGAGCGTCGCCGGCCACGGCGACCAGCACCTCGCCGGTGACCCAGACCGGCGTCTGGTCGCTGGAGGCCGAGTAGCGATAGTGGCCGTCGGCGGCCTGGCGAGCGGCGAGGTAGTCGAGCGCGCTGCTGCCGCCGGAGGCGATCTTCGCCGGGTCGGCACCGACGGCGATCATGCCCTGAATCGCCCAGGCGGTCGACTGCGAGTTGACTCCGCCCGAGCCGCCGAGGGCAAAGCCGCCGCCGGACCGCTGATGCTTGCGCAGGTAGGTGAGACCGCCCTTGGCTGCCTTCGTGTTCGGCATCGCCTGCATCGCCGCCGCGGTCACGTCGGCGTTGCTCGGCAGCCCGGGTTCGTCGCCCCAGCCGCCGTCGCCGTTCTGGACCCCACCCAGCCAGGAGAGCGTCTTGTCGACGCCGGCACCGACAGTACGCAACGCGATCGCGCTGTAGGAGGTGGTGCCCGGCCAGCCTTCGAAGGAGCCGTTGTCGGCGCGGCGCTGCACCAGTTCGTCGACGAGGTCGCGGCCGGCAAAGGAGCGCGGGTCCACCCCGGCCCCCTCGAGCGCGACGATCGTCCGGGCGAGGTCGCCGCTGCTGCTGACTTCGGCGATGCTCGCGCGGAGGAAGTCGAGCGGGGTCTTGCCGAGGCGAGCGACATCGAGCGGGTTGCGCCCCGCTGCCTCGAGCCCCAGCATCACCCAGCCGGTGATCGCGGCGCCGGAGGGGTCGCCGGCGGAGGCGCCGAAACCGCCGTCGGCGTTCTGTGCCGATTCGAGCCAGCTCGCCGCGCGGCCGGCGCTGTCCGCCCGGGCGGGACTGGGCAGGATCGCGGGGAGTGCCAGCAGCGCGACGAACACCGCCGCCGCGACCGCCGGCGTGCGCCACTCGAAGCGCTGGCGGAAGCGAACCAGCATCCGCACCATCGCCGGCCCGGCGAGCAGCGCGAAGGCGATGTTGCCGAGCGCGTGCGCGGCGTCGAAGGGAATCGCGCGCGCCTCCAGCACCAGGAAGTGCCGAAAGGAGAGATCTCCGCCGTAGGTGGCCATCAGCGAGAAGTTCAACAACACACCGTAGGCGATCCCGGCGAAGCCGCAAACCGCGGCGAGGGTGAGCCGGCCGGCGTTGCGGGTGCCGAGCGCCAGCGCCGCGCCCAGCACCCCGCACAATCCCCACCCCGCCATCTGCCACGGCGTCCACGGCCCCTGGCCGAACCAGAAGTTGGAGACGAGACCGGCGAAGGCGCCGACGGCAAAGCCGGGCGCCGGCCCGAGCGCGTAGCCGGCGAAGACGACGATGTCGGTGGTCGGCTTGACGTTGGGGAAGGCCGCGAAGGCGATCCGCCCGGCGATCGCCAGCGCCGCCAGAGCGGCGACCAGCGCCACCACCTGCGAGGGCGGGCGCGAGCGCTCGTACCAAGCGAAGCCGCCGAGCAGGACGGCGCCGAGAATCAGAAAAGAAGCCAGCTGCCAGGACATCAGCGCAGCGCCTCGGCGCCCTGCTCGGGAGTGACCACGCCCGGAAGATCGAGGACTCTCGCTACCTCGGTGGCGAAGTACCAGCCGCCGGAAAGGATCTCGGCGGCGGGACCGTCGGCGATGACGACGCCGTCGCCCATCAGGACGACGCGCTCGGCGAAGGCGGCGGCGAACTCGACGTCGTGGGTGGCGACGAGGAGGCCGGCGCCGCGGGTTGCCAGGTCGCCGATCAGATCGACGAGCTCGCTCTTGCGGGCTCGGTCCATGCCGCGGGTCGGCTCGTCGAGCGCAACGAGGCCCGGCAGTTGGTCGCCTTCCATGCGACCGGCGAGAGCGATCGCCAGGGCGAGGCGCTGGCGCTCGCCGCCGGAGAGGTCGCGGGGATCGGCCTCGGCTGCGTGCTCGAGGCCGACTACGCGCAGGGCGGCGAGACCGGCGTCGCCCGGGAGTTCGTCGCCCACTCGCTCGCGGACCAGGTAGTCGCTGGGGCTCTGGGTTAGGAGGGCGATGCCGCGTGGCACTTCGGCCTTGCCACGAACCGGCTCGATCAAGCCTGCTGCGGTCTTCAGCAGGGTGCTCTTGCCGGCACCGTTGCGGCCCATCAGGGCGACTTTTTCGCCGCTGTCTACGGCAAGGTCGACTCCCCGCAGGACATCGTGGGGGGTCTCTCGTTGGGTTAGCTCTACCCATAGGCCTCTTGCGCGTAGGGCTGGGTTGGAGGGGAGGCGGACCCCCTCCTCTCTCAACTTTTTCGGTGGAGAGTCAGCGGCTGGCCGTGAAGGGATTGCCGAAAAAGTACAAGCCGTTCGGAGGGGGTCCGCCTCCCCTCCATCGGCAGTCCTGGCTGACGCGAGAGTTCGGCGCGCATCGCGGACGCCGACGGGAAGGGGTTCGATTCCGGCAAGGGAGAAGAGACGGGCAGCGGGCGTCTCCAGAGCTTGGTCGGCTCCCTGCGCCCAGGCAAGAAAGTCGCGGGGACTGCCGTCGAAGGCGAGCGCGCCAGAGTCCATCGCAATCACTCGATCCGCAGCGGCGAGGCAACGCTCCAAGCGATGCTCTGCCAAAAGCACGGTGACCCCCCACTCCTCGTTTAGGCGGCGCAGGAGCCAGATCAGCTCGTCCCCGGCTACGGGATCCAGCTGAGAGGTCGGCTCGTCGAGGAGAACGAGGCGTGGACGTGTGACCAAGGCCGCCGCCAAAGCCACGCGTTGGAGCTCTCCGCCCGAAAGCGTGTCCACCGCTCGGTCGAGCAGGTGCGGAATCGCCAGGGCCAGCGCGACCTCCTCGACCGCACGGGCGCGAGAGCTGGGTTCGTCGCCGCGCATCTCCAGGGGCAGCTCGATCTCGGCCGCAACGGTTGTCGAAACGACTTGGGTCTCGGGATCCTGAGCCACGTAGCCGACCGCGGCCGCCAGCTCCCCGGGGCCATGGGCTATTGCGTCGATGCCGGCCACCTCGATGTGGCCGCCGATCTCGCCGCCGTGGAAGTGCGGGACCAAGCCGCAGGCTGCTCTCAGGAGGGTTGACTTGCCGCTGGCGGAGCGACCGGCGAGTAGGGCGAAGTCTCCCGGGGCAAGGTTCAGGGAGAGATCGCGCAGCGCCGGGGCGGCGGCGTTGGGATAGGCGTACGTAAGGCCCTCGACCGCGAGGGCGGGGACGGCGCGGGCGGGCGTTGCCAGGTCAGGCACGAGATGCTCCCCGCGCGCGCAACTTTGGGGGCATATCCGACCTCCAACGTGACACGCGTGCGGTGCGGTGCGGGCGGCGCAACGGCGCCAAGCCGCTGAGGCAGAGGAGCGCAGCGAGCGCGAGGGTGCCTGCGCCCGCTCCGATCTCGATCGTCGGGTATTCGGCGAAGGCATCGGCGCCGAGGAGTTTCGCGACGATCGCTGCCGCGAGGACGGCGGCGCCCGTTGCGTAGAAGCGGCGGTCGTAGCGGGAGCGGCTGCTGCGGTTCTTGGCCCGTGGGGCATCCAGCGAGTAGCCGCGCAGCTCGAGCGTTGCCGCCACGTCGACGGCTCGGTCGAGCGAGCCGGCCAGCAACCTGCGCGCCAGCGGTGCCTTGCCGACCGGGGCCGCGCCCGGGCCGCGGAGCTGAGCGGCATCGCGGAGGCGGGCGGCGTCGGCGGCGGCGACCGGGACGAGGCGGGAGACCAGGGTCGCGGTCAGGGCCGAGCGTCCCGCCAACGGGCGCAGGGCGCGTAGGACGCGGTCGGGATCGACGCAGGCGGAGTAGACGGCGAAGGCAACCATCACCACCGCGGCGCGCAGGCCGAGCACGGCGCCGGCGGCGATCGCCTCGGCGGTGACGTCGACCTGACCCAGGATCGGCCAGTCTCCGAGGCGCGCCAGCACCGTCTCGCCGCGACTGACGACCAGGGCGTTGACGAAGACAATCAGCAGGGCGAGGGTCAGGCCCATCCACAGTGCCGCGCGGACCGCGGCGCGGGCGCCGGCGAGCCTTCCGGCCAGGACCAGCGCCGCGCCGACCGCGGCGAGCACGATCGGGCTCGAGTAGAGGAAGGCGACGGCGATCAGCGAGCCGAGGTAGACGACCGCGGCGGCCGGCGATGCCGCCTGCAGCGGACCCGGCCTCGGCGTATATGCAAAGGGCGATCTCATCGCAGCGGCAGCGGGGTCTCCTCTCCCCCTTCGACCGCGACCGCGTAACGGTCGCGCAGGCCGGCTGCGTCGAGCACGTCCGCGGCGCTCTCGACCCCGGCGGCGCTGGTGCCGCTGACGACCCAGATCGGCGGCGCGTCGTAGCGCCGCGTCGCCGCAACCAGGCCAGCATCGGCACCGAAGGTCCGCCCCACCTTGCCGTCTTCGCCGAGCCCCTGCAGCTCGTATCCGTTGGCGCCCTGTTGAAAATCGGCGAAGACACCGCTGGCCTGCGGCCCCTTCTCTATCTGCGCCGCCGCTGGGTCGCTCCGTACCCGCGCCCAGGGGCCGACCAGCACCCGAATCGCCCCGTCTGGCGAGCCGGATGACACCGAGACGCCGGCATCTTCCAGGCTGCCGCGCACCGCGCCACACGCCTCACCCCCAGCGCGGCATTCGACCGCGACCGGGTGGCGCTTGCCGTCGTAGCCGTTGAGAAAGGGCTGCGGCCAGGAGCCGACCACGGCCGGCACCCGCATCGCCGCGCTCCAGTCGCGGTAGTCCCACCAGACCGACTCTCCCCCGTGCAGCTGGTAGTCGGCCGCGCCGACGGTCGCCTCGACCCCGTCGACGAAGAAGAACCAGTCGAGCGAGCGGTCGACGCTCTCCTGCGCTTCCAGTCCTTCGATCGACTGCACGAAACCGCCGCCGTAGCGGGTCGAGATATCGGCGCTGCCTTCGAGCGCCCGCATCGCCGTGTCGGATTCGTTGACGTCGCCGAGCGTTCGGTGAAGCATCGGCACGGTCCCGTAGTCCCGCGTCACCGTCAGCTCGACGTCGCCCAGCCCCTTACCGGGGCCGAGGCCGCAGCCGGCGGCCGCGAGCGCTGCGAAGAGCAGCAGCGCAATCGCGACCGCCGTGCCGGGGCCCCTCATCGGATCAGCCCCCGGAGCAGGCCCCGTTGAGGCAGACCGCGACCTGGTTGGACGGGATGTCCGTGCCATCGGTAGCGGTCAGCACACCCGGCGCCGAAAGGGTCACCGTGGTCGTGCCATCGGCGCCCGTCGGAGCGTTGGCACCGGTCACCGCAACGCCGACGGCCGGCGCCTTCTTCCCTTTTTCGTCATAGGAGAAGACGCTTACCGTGAACGGCTTGCCCGGCTCGGCTTCGTGCGGCGCGACCAGCGACAGCTCGTCGGGGTAGGGGTATGGCTCCAGCGCCCACAGCACTTCGTCACCCGCGTGCAGCTTGACCAGTTCGCCGCCCTTGTTCGGGTTCTTGTGGTTGACCTTGAGGTACCAGGAGAGCTTCTTCGTCGTCTTCGACTCGCCGATCCCGCACAACCCGAGGCCAAATTCGGAGAGGAAGTGGTCCGTGGTCAGCAACGGGCGCAGCGAAGGCGTCAGTTTCGACGCCTGGGCCAGCACGCCCAGCGCCGTCGCCCCTTTGATCTGGACCGACTTGCCGCTGCCGCCGGTTCCCTTGCCGAGGCAAGTCGCCTTCGGGCTGGTCTTGACCGACGTCGTCTTGGCGCCGATGAACTGTTCGGTCAGTGTTTTACCGCCACTGCCGACCACACGCAGGTCGACGCGGGTTCCCTTGGCCGTCGCCAGCGCAGCGGTGGAGAGCAACAACAGCAGGGCCAGCGCGCACGCGGCGGCCAACCGGAACGGAACGAGTCTTGGCATTTAAGCCACCCTTTCCTCGAGGGTTGTCATGGCTGGCCGGGGACAGGTCTCCTGGCTCCCGGGGTGAGTCGGCCGCACCTTCCCGGGGAATCTGTGTCCTCCCCAGTGGCCGGCGCGCAAAGCGCCTGCGACGTCCTTGACCCGGTCACAGTGGCGGGACCGCGCCGGCTTTTCACCGAACTTCCCTTGACCACCGACCGATTGCGCCAGCGAGTCTATCCGCTGCCGCGGGAGGCGAGCGGTGGCCGAGCGCTCCAGTTAAGACAGAACTATTTGATAAAAGAAGGCTCCGATGACCATCGAGCCGCCGCTCAGCATGGAGATGGTGGCGGCGGACGCGATCTGCGTAGCGCCGAAGTCCCGCGAGGTCTTGGAAGCAGAGCTCGGAGAGGACGTGGCGCCCCTGAGCGACGAGGCGGTCCTGCTCGAGAACATGATCGCGATGGTCAATCGCCACGGCCTCCTCGTCGCCCAGCTGGCGATCGTCCCCGACACCCGCGCCGAGTTGCTGGCGAGCATGCCCGACGCCGTGAAGCGAGTTCCGGCCTGGATGGAGGCGAGGGAGGAGGAATCGAATAGCGAAGCGATCGCCGCGGTCGGGCAGGCGATCGCCGCCCACGCCGAGGCCCTGGTCGAGATCGCCCGCAATTTCGACCAGTTGCGGGGCGAACTGCGCGATCCGCGCTAAGTCCACCGACCGCTGAATTTTCGTCCAGCATTCTTGGCCCTCCCCGGAGCCGTGGCTAGGCTCGCCGCCGCAAGCCGTTTCCGACCAAAGGGGGAGAGATGAGACAGGGGATACGACGACCTTCGCCGGCGCTGGCGGTCTCGGTTTTAGCGCTGTTCCTCGCCCTCGGCGGCACGGTCTACGCGGCAAAAAAGGCAAGGGTCGACGGCAGGACCGTAAGGGTCAAGTCCCTCCCCGGCAACCGCCTGAAGCTGCGCTCGATACCCGCCAACCGGCTCAAGCCAGGGGTCCTGTTGGCGGCGAACACGGACCAGAGGGGCGCCCTGATCGGCGGCGCCGAAATCGACGAGCTCAGCCTCGCTCAGGTGCCGAACGCGGCCCACGCCGAAACCGCGGATTTCGCCAAGAGCGCGACCGACGCGCAGACCGCGCTCAACGCTGTCAACGCGATCACGGCGCAATCGGTCAACGGCCACGAAGCCGGCTGCCTGCCCGGCACGCAGGCCTTCGCCGGCGCCTGCTGGCAGAGCTCGGCGAGCGAAACCGCGGTGAGCGCTCCGGCGGCGGCGAATTCCTGCGCG
This sequence comes from Solirubrobacterales bacterium, assembly GCA_035997045.1. Taxonomy (GTDB): domain Bacteria; phylum Actinomycetota; class Thermoleophilia; order Solirubrobacterales; family 70-9; genus VRUE01. The sequence continues at coordinate 27,582 of DASYIY010000041.1, forward strand.
GTTCAGGGCGGGACGCTGCCGGAGGCGTTGCAGCTTGCCGCGTTCGCGCAGCAGCCGGGGGTGACGCTGGATGGCGGGAACGAGTGGTCAGGTGACGTCACAAATATGACCGCCGAAAACATCTTTGCCGTCGTGACCGTCTCGGCAAGCGGGAGCTTTAACTTCACCTCTTCAAGTAATGCTCGAAAATTCCGCTGCGTGATCCCCCTGCTCAGGTGAGCGGGATCGCCGCTCAGGTTTCGACCAGGCCGCGCTCGAGCGCGTAGCGGACCAGCTCGGCGCGGCTCGAGAGGCGCAGCTTCTGCTGAATGTGGGCGCGGTGGCTCTCCACCGTGCGGATGCTGATGAAGAGCTGCTCCGCCACCTCGGCGTTGGTGTGACCGAGGGCGATCAGGCGCAGCACGTCGCGCTCGCGCTCGCTCAGCTCATCGGCCTGGCGGGCATCGGCACCCGCCGCCAGCCGCGCCCCCAGCGCCGGCTGCAGGTAGGTGTCGCCGGCGGCGGCGCTGCGCACCGCCTGCACCAGCTCGGCGTCGGCAGCCTCCTTGAGGACGTAGCCGCGCACCCCCGCCTGCAGCGCCCGGCGGGCGAAGGCGGGCTCGTTCTGCATCGTCAGCACGACGATCTCGGTCTGCGGCGAGGCCTCGAGGATGTCGGGAACGGCATCGAGGCTCGAGCGCCCCGGCATGTTGAGGTCGAGCAGGAGCACCGTCGGTTTGTGTCCGCGAACGTAGCGCAGCGCGGTCTCGGCATCGCCGGCCTCGGCGACCACCTCGAAGCCGGGCTCGGCGTCGAGCAGCATGCGCAGGGCATTGCGGATCACGGTGTGATCGTCGGCGAGGACGATCGAGGTCGCCACCGGCGCCCGCGAGCGGTTGGGGACCGCGTTTGCCGTCACGGCAGCGAGATTAGAGCTGTCCGCGGTCCCGTGAGACAAGGTCACCTCTTCATCTAACCCTTCTTCGGCCCTGCCGCCATCGGTGTTTTTCCGCGAATTCAGCCCAATCAGGATGTGTTGAGCAAAATGGTGGGAGAGCGGTAGCATGAACCTGCCAAAAAGCTCGGAGGTGGGCTCGGTAATGGCACAGGGATATGAGTAGCGGGGCTCTTGACGAGCCACGTCTGAGAGAGCTGATCGACGTCGGCCGCAGCCTCGTGGCCGAGCTCGACCCCGAGGTCGTCTTCCGCCGCATGCTCGAGGTCGCCTGCGAGCTGACCGGAGCGCGCTACGCGGCGCTCGGCGTCCTCGACGAGGATCGTCACGAACTGGAGCGCTTCATCACCCACGGCATCGGCGAAGCGGAGAGGCAGACGATCGGCAACCTGCCGCGCGGGCGCGGCATCCTCGGCCTCTTGATCGAGCAGCCGCGACCGCTGCGCCTCGGCGACGTCGGCGCCCATCCGCGCTCCTACGGCTTCCCTCCCGGTCACCCACCGATGTCGACCTTCCTCGGCGTGCCGGTGCTGATCCGCGGCCGCGCCTGGGGCAACCTCTACCTGACCGAGAAGGAGGAGGGCGAGTTCGACGAGGCCGACGAGCAGTCCGCGGCGATCCTCGCCGAGTGGGCGGCGATCGCGGTCGAGAACGCACGCCTGTACCGCAGCGTCGAGAGCCGCGGCGACGAGATGGAGCGGGCCGTGCACAAACTCGAAGCGACCACGGAGATCGCCCGCGCGGTGGGCGGTGAGACCGACCTCCACCGCATCCTCGAGATCGTCGTCAAGCGTGGCCGGGCGCTGGTCGAAGCGCGTTCGCTGCTGATCCTGCTTCGCGACGGCGACGAGCTGACCCCGGCGTCGATCGCCGGGGAGCGCGAAGGACCGGCTGTCGAGGCGCGGATCCCGATCGCCGGCTCGATCCCCGGCCAGGTGCTCGAAGTGCGCGAGCCGCGCCGAGTCATCGACCTCGACCCCAGCCTGATGGCGCGCCCAAGCCGGCCCGAGGCCGGCGTCACCGCCCTGCTCGTCCCGCTCCTCTTCCGCGGCCAGGCGCTTGGCGTCCTCGTCGCTCTCGATCCGCTCGGCAGGGACACCGGCTTCGGCGACGAGGACGAGCAGGATCTCGTCTCCTTTGCCGCCAGCGCGGCGATCGCGGTTGCCACGGCGCAATCGATCGCCGAGGAACGCACTCGCGAAAGCATCGCTGCGACCGAGCGCGAGCGCGGGCGCTGGGCCCGCGAGCTGCACGACGAGTCACTGCAGAGCCTCGCCGGCCTGAGGGTGCTCCTCTCCGCCGCCAGGCGCGGCGGCGCCGAGGAAACGGACCGGTTGCTGAGGCAGGGAATCGAGCAGGTCGACGGGGCGATCGCCGAGATGCGCCGCCTGATCGCCGACCTACGCCCGACCACGCTCGACGAGCTCGGGCTCGGCGCCGCCCTCGAAGCGCTCGCCGAACGCCTTGCCGCCAGCGACACGCTCGAGGTGGACCTCGATCTCGACATCGCCTTTCACTCGGGCCGCGCGAAGCACCGGCTGGTCGGCGAGATCGAGGACGCCGCCTACCGGCTGGTCCAGGAGGCCCTCAACAACACCGCCCACCACGGGCGCACCGGGCGAGCGAAAGTCGAGGTGGTCGAGAGCGGCTCCAACCTCCGGCTGCGGGTCTCCGACCGGGGGCGCGGCTTCGACCCGAGCGCGAGGACCGACGGCTTCGGCCTCGTCGGCATGCACGAACGCGTCACGCTCGCGGGCGGAACGCTGGAGCTGCAGAGCTCACCGGGGGCGGGCACCACCATCGTCGCGATTCTTCCTGCCCGCCACCGCGAGAGCAATAAAAAAAGAGAGAAAGCGGCATGAGGGCCTGGGGGCAAGCAGATCAAGGACGCAGGGAGCGCCGCGTGCTCTGCACGCAAGCGACCGAGGACGCCGATATGCGCCGCCCCCAGGCCCTCATGCCCCGAGCATCGCTAGGTAGAAGCTGTATTCGCGGCGGTCGGGGCGGAGGTTGGAAGCGAGCGCGAGGTGATGGCGGGCGCGCTCGGTCTCACCGGTCTTGGCCAGGGCCCGGCCGAGACAGAAGTGGGCGTAGTCGTTGACCTGGTGGCGCTCGACCACCGCCTTGAACTCGACCGCGGCGGCGGCGAAACGGCCGGAACGGAAGTAGGCGCGGCCCAGCGCCTCGCGCACCGAGGCCTTCTCCGGCGCCCGACGCGCCGCCTCCTCCAGCGGTGCGGCCGCCTGCTCGAAGTCCTCCTCCTCGAGCAACTCGATGCCACGCCGGTAGAGCGTGAAGGTGGAGTCGACCTGTGGCTCGGAGGCCATCGATCAAAGTGTAGGAGGCACGCCTAAGCGGCTTCCATCGCTCCCGTCTCGGCGGCGAGGGCCTTGCCGTGGCGGATCAGGTCGGCGGCGCGCTCGGCGAGGGCGATCGTCGGCGCGTTGGTGTTGCCGCGCGGCACCGTCGGCATCACCGAGGCATCGACCACGCGCAGGGCCTCGAGCCCCTCGACCCGCAGCTCGGCATCGACGACCGAGCCGATCGCGCAGGTGCCGACGGGGTGGTAGACCTCGTAGGTGGTCTCGGCGATGTGGGCGCGCAGGGCGTCGTCGGAGTCATCGGCCGGTCCGGTGAAGGGCTCGGCGCAGTAGGGCTTGAGCGATGGCTGGGCGGCGATCTCCTCGCCCAGGCGCACAGCGTCGATCATCCGCGTCATATCGGCCTCGGCCTCGTAGAAGCCGTTGCGGACGATCGGCATCGCGGTCGGGTCGTTGGAGGCGAGCCGCACCGAGCCGCGGCTCTCGGCCGTGAGCAGGCAGGGCGAGACCCAGACCCCGTGCGCCTGCGGATCCCCCATCCCCTCTTCGACGATGTGGATCGGGGCGAAGTGGAACTGCACGTCGGGAGCCTCGGCGCCGGCGCCGACCCGGGCGAAGCCGCCCGACTCGGCCAGGTTGGAGGCGAAGGGACCGGTCTGGGAGGCTTCGAACTCGGCCATCGCCGCCGGCTCCAGGGCAGCCAGCAGGCTCTCGGGCTCGGGCGTGGTGAAGACCGTGTAGGTGGCGGGGTGGTCGCCGAGGTTCTCGCCGACGGCCGGCTGGTCGAGCAGCAGCTCGACTTCGCGCATCGCCAGGTGCTCGGCCGGGCCGACACCGGAGAGCATCAGCAGCTTCGGCGAGTTGTAGGCGCCGCCGCAGAGGATCGTCTCGCGCTCGGCGCGGAACTCCTGCGCCTCGCCGAGCCGGCTCGCCTCTACCCCGACCGCGCGCTTGCCCTCGAACAGCACCTTGTTGACGTGCATGTAGGGCATCACGGTCAGGTTGGGCCGCTCGCTCGCCGGGTGCAGGTAGGAGACGGCGGCGCTCGCCCGCATGCCGCCGCGCTGCGTCACCTGGTACATGCCGACGCCGTCCTGCTCGGCGCCGTTGAAGTCCCCGTTGCGGGCCAGCCCGGCCTCGACCCCGGCCTCGACGAAGGCGGGTGAGATCTTGTTGCCGGAGCGCTGGTCGGAGACCGGCAGCGGCCCACCGGTCGCGTGCCACTCCGAGGCGCCGCGCTCGTTGTCCTCGGCCTTGAGGAAGTAAGGGAAGAGGTCGTCCCAGGCCCAGCCGGGAGTGTCCCAATCGTCGTAGTCGCGGCGGTTGCCGCGGATGTAGACCATCGCGTTGGTCGAGGAGGAGCCGCCGAGGACCTTGCCGCGCGGCAACGAGACGCGGCGGCCGTTGCAGTTCGGCTCCGGCGCGGAGGCGTAGTCCCAGTCAACCTCGGTGCGAGCAAGGGAGAGGTAGCCGAGCGGCACGTGGACGTTCGGGTTGACGTCCGGCGGGCCGGCCTCGAGCAGCAGGACGCTGGTCTCGGGGTCCTCCGAGAGTCGTGCCGCGAGGACGCAGCCGGCCGATCCGGCGCCGACGATCACGTAGTCGTACATACCGCTCCTTCCCATTGCGGGTGCAACGCGTTACGGCTGTCGTGGAGCCGAAAACGCGTTTCACCGGACACCCGATCCGGCTTGGTCGAGTGTACGCCGAAATTGCGTGCGCACCAGGGAGATTTAGCGCGGCTGCTACGGTTGATAGGTCGGGTTAGGCGCTTCGCCACCCGAGAGGTTCCGTTCCCTCCTTGCGCTTGCTTTGCATTTAGGGGTCGCTGGATCTCCCTGAATCGCATAAAAAGGAGTCACAACATCGTGTCATTTGCCGACCTCGGCATTTCGAAAGCCGTGGTGCGCGCGCTCGCTGAGCGCGACATCACACAGCCCTTCCCCGTTCAGCAGCTGGTCATCCGCGACGCGCTCGCCGGCCACGACCTGCTCGTCCAGTCGCCGACCGGGTCCGGTAAGACCCTCGCCTTCGGCATCCCGCTGGCCGACCTGATCGAGCCCAACACCAAGGGCCTCTCCGCCCTGGTGCTGGCGCCGACCCGCGAGCTCGCCAGCCAGATCGTCGACGAGCTCGACGCGATCGTCCGCTCGCGCAATCTCCATGTCGCCGCCGTCTACGGCGGCGTCGGCTTCGGCCCCCAGGTAAAGGCAGCGCAGCGTGCCGACATCGTCGTCGCCACCCCCGGCCGGCTCGAGGACCTGATCGCGCGTGGCGCGATCAACCTCAAGAAGGTCCGCGTGCTCGTCCTCGACGAGGCCGACCGCATGCTCGACATGGGCTTCAAACCGGCGGTGAGCCGGATCGTCGCCCAGACGCCGGCCGATCGCCAGACGCTCTTCTTCTCGGCCACGCTCGAGGGCGCGACCGGCAAACTGGCAGCCGCCTACACCCGCGATCCACGCCGTCACACCCACGCCGCAACCGAGCGCAGCGAGGCCGAGATCGAACACCGCTTCGTCCACGTCGACTCGCAGGCCGCCAAGCTCGACCACCTGGCCGGGCAGCTGACCGGTCCCGACGGCGGCCGCACGCTGGTCTTCGTCCGCACCAAGCGCGGCGCCGACCGGCTGGTCAAGCGGCTGCGCAGCCGCGAACTCGAGGCCGTCGCGATGCACGGCGACAAGAGCCAGGGACAGCGCGAACGCGCCCTCGCCCGCTTCGAGCGCGGCGACGTCGAAGTCCTGGTCGCCACCGACGTGGCCGCCCGCGGCATCGACGTCGCCGACATCGCCCACGTGGTCAACTTCGACGTTCCCGACGGTCGCGACTCCTACGTGCACCGAGTGGGGCGCACCGGCCGCGCCGGGCGCACCGGTGCCGGCACCAGCTTCGTGCTCACCGACCAGGCCGCCGAGATGCGCCGCATCGCCAAGGACCTCGGCCTGATTCAGGAGTTCGAGCAGAGCCTCGGTCACGTCGCCCCGGAAAAGCAGCGGCAGCCCTCGGGCCAGCGGCCAGCCGGCGCACCCGGTCAGCGGCGCCGCAGGCGCAGGCGCAAGGTGGCGGCATGACTCCGACCCAGACCATGGCGAAGAAATGGACCTGCGACCGCTGCGGCGTCACCGCCAGTCGCATCGACGGTGAGGCCACGCAGCCGCCCGACTCCTGGGCGAGCACGGCCGATGGCCAACTCTGCCTCGTCTGCCGGCGCGAGCGGGCGGCCGAAGCGGCGCTCGACTCGGTCCCCAGCGACAGCCCCGTCGCCGAGCGGGCCAAGCTGCGCCGCTCCGCGCTGATCGAATTCGAGGTCAGCCGCACGCCCGATCACGCCGACGGCGTGATCGCCAGGGCCTGCCGCACCTCGGTCTCGGCGGTCACCAAGGCACGGCGCAACCTGCAGCTGCCCGACCCGCCACCGCCGTCGAAAGAGTCGAGAGCTAAGCAAAGCGCTGCCGCGAGCCGATAGTAGGCCTGGTGGCGCTCGCGTGCAGATAGGGATCGGCCTCGCCGTTGCGGCAGCGCTGCTGAGCAACCTCGCTTCGCTGTTCAAGCATCGCGGCTGCCACCGCGCCGAGCCCGTTTCGCTGCGTGAGCCCCTGCGCAGCGCTCGCGGACTGGCGCGCTCACCCTGGTTCGCCGCCGGCTGGGGGCTCGCCGCGGTCGCCTGGATCGTCCATGTCGCCGCTCTCTCACTGGCGCCGATCTCGATCGTCCAGGCCGTGCTCGCCGGCGGCGCGGTCACCCTCGCGGTAATGGCGCAGCGGGTCTTCGGCGACCCGGTCGAGCGGCGTCAGTGGCTGGCCCTGCTGCTCGGCGGCGCCGGGCTGGCGCTACTCGTGCTCACCGTCCCCCACTTCAAGGGCAGCGACTCGAGCTTCACCATCGGCGGCATGCTCGGCTTCGAGGGCGGGCTCGCCCTGATCGCTTCGGGCCTCGCCCTGGGCCACCGCTCAGAGCGGCTAGCCGATCATCACCGGGTCCTGCTCGCCGCGATCGCCGGAACGCTGTTCGCCATCGCCGGCATTGCGATCAAGGGCTTGACCGGGGCCGGGGACATCTCGGTCGCCGTTCTCGCGCCCTGGGTCCTGGTCACGATCCTCGCCGGCGTCGGCGCCCAGTACGCCACCGCGGCCGCCCTGCAGCGCGGTGGCGCGATCGAGATGATCGGCCTGATCGGCCTGGTCGCCAACACGGCCCAGATCACCGGCGGCATCCTTGTCTTCGGCGATCCGCTCGCCAGCAGTCCCGTCGGCCTCGCCCTGCAGGGCGCCGCCTTCGCGATGGTCTGCGGGTCGGCGCTGCTGATCCCCTCGCGGCAGTCGGCGCCGCCGGCGCTGGCCGCATCTGCCTACTCGTAAAAGCGGAGCGACGGACCAGATGGCCCGCCGCTCCGTGCCTTTAGCGTCCTCAACCGCCGCCCGTTAGCAGCCGCTCACCTTCAGCGGCAAATGGTTGTTCTTGATCTTCTTGCCGTTCTGCCCCTTCATGCTCATCACCGAGGAGAGCGGTCCTTTGCAGAGGTTCCTGGAGTTGACCAGGAGGCCCTTCTTGCTGCCCCCTTCCATGCGCAGGATGAACTTGCTCACCGGGACGTCCGGCAGGTTGTTGAACACGGTCTTGATCCCCCCGTTCTTGGAGCTGATCACACCGCGCACCCGGATGTTCACCTGGCCGCGTAGGTCGGCGAGCAGGTCGGGCAATTCGTGATCTGAAGAGACCAGGTACACCGGCCCCTTCAGCGCGTGACCGAGCAGCGGACTCTTTGCCTGAGCGTGCCCGTAGATCGCTGCCTTCGGGCAGGTCCCCGAGGCCAGCTGCGGCCTCGTGCAAACGGTCCTAATGTTGCCCTGGTCGAGGAACAGCGCGTGCGGCAAGGCCACCGCGTTGCGCAGGATGTTGGCGTCGCCTTCGCGGGCTTCCAGAATTGCCCGCAGCTTCGGGTGCTTACCGCGCGTGGTTGTGTTCTTGCCCCCGAACAGACGCGTGTGCAGCTTCGGCTTGAAGCCGAGCTTGTTGCAGGCAGTTGCCTGGAACGGTGAGTTGACCGGATATGAGCTCCACACCGCCGGGTCGGTCGGGTTGGCGCCGCCACCGTTGAGGGAGCCGGTCGTTGCCTGGGCGGCGCAATTGGTCGGGTTGTGCATGAACTTGGTCCGGTCGACGTTGAAGTCGATCGAGCGGATGTCCAGCTTGACCCCCCCATACACATCGGGGATCGGATCGGAGACCGCATGGACCTGAGCGGTTTCCGGATTGATGAGCAGGGCGACCCTGACCACGACGGTGCCGAGATCGAACGGTCCCGCCGAAGCCGGCGTAACCGCCACCAGGGACAGCGGAGCCCCCTTGAACGGACCAGCAAGGTAGGCCTTGCCGCCAAGGATCAGCGGAGTCGACCCGGTGCCGCTAGTGGTCGAAGTCGTCCCGATCTGGCTCGCGCCGGGACAACTCGGGCTGGCCTGCTCGGCCACCCCGCTGCTTGCCGCCGCCGCCACAATGGCCGACTCCGGGCAGTAGGGGATGCCGGTGAGATTGCCGGCGAGCCCTTTGGGCAGGGTCACGTTGACCTTCTTCAGCTCCTGCTGTCCATCGGTGCGACCGATGTGAACCCGGAAGGGGCTGTAGGCATTGGCTTTGGTGTTGTCCGTTTTAGCCGTGTAGCTGGGCACGAACGGGCGCCCGGCCAGCGTCGTCGAACAGGCACCGCCCCCCGGGGCGCTGGTCATAGCGAATGTGTTGCTCACCGGATGCCTTGTCGAGGCCGGCGTCGACCACGGTTCGTAAGTGCTCGTCGCGTTCGCCGGCGCACAGGTCGGCGGGCTCGTCAACACGTTCTTGGCACCATCGAAATGCAGCTTCACCGAAGTGAACGGGACTTGCGGGTTTTCGGTGAAGACCGTCGTCAGCTGACCCGTTTTCGGATCGGCTCTGGTCTTGCCTTCGAGCCGGACCTTGATTCCGTAGCGGCTCGACTCCGCATCGACGAAGAAGCGGAACTCGTCGCCAGAGGTGGGATCGCGACTGAGCTGCTGGCCGAGATACATCGGGCCTGTCAGCGAGCCCGCCGGAAGTGGCGGGGTTTCTATATCCACCGAACCGATCATGGAATCGAATGGGCATTCTGTGCTCGCCCGTGAGTTCTTGTGGAACTGACCGTCTGTGCAATATTTCAGGCCATTCGCACCCGAAGGATTGAGGCCCATTCCCTGCGGCAGCGAGACCTCCGCGTTGCGCAGATGCGACTCGCTCTGCGTTGTGCCGCCTTCGATGAATTTGAGCTTGGTATTAACGGTCGGCCCAGCCGGAGAGTCCACCTGGGTCGCCCCCGGGGAGACTTCGAGTTCAGGGTCGAACGGAACTTTGGCGCAGCCTTGCTGCACCAGGCCCAGCGGGAGCGTTGTCGTCGCTTCAAACGGAGTCGCGCTGGCAGGGAAGTCCGCTTCCGGTTCCGCTGCCGCCTCGGCCCGCAGAAATGTCACGTAATCCTTTTCGTGCGGGGGCAACTCAGAGCTGAAGCAAGTGGTCGGGTTGGTGAGATAAGTGCCGTCTCCAGAGCGGCCAAAATTGACGAGACGACTTTTCAGTGTCGCCGTTCCGAGCGAGGAGGGCGGGATTTCGATTGTGAATCCCTCGTGATAGTCGCTCTCCCACGCAACATTGGTTTTCAGAAAGACATCGTGGGTTTTGCCCGGTTCACCGGCCCTGAAACCGAAGAGTGCCGGTTCGCCATTTTCTGGGATCAAGTTGTAGAGAGGAACAAGCGTCACCCCGGGAATCGGTGGCACGATCGTGCCTGCGCCTGGACCCAATGTGACGGCGAGGGTGACTTCCTCTTGCCCGACTTTCGATTCCGGGGGACAGGTGGTCGGATCTGCTGTAAATACAGCGAGTTCACACCGTTCCGTCGCTTCCGGGTTGACGGTCAAGCCCGGTGGGAGGTCAACGCGAATCGTCTTTACATCGCCCACTGGAATGGCTTTGCCAGCTTCCGGCACGGTGTGCTTGACGGTGTATTGGGTGAAGCCGATCTGCGGGTGGCCGGCCGCCGTTCTGAAAAACTGTTCGATTGGCGATCCAGGGGCGCACTGTGGCGTATCCGTAGTACAGGTGCCCGCCTGCCAGCCATCTTCGGCTGTCGCGGGTTCATGCTGTTTTTCGATGATGTTGCCGGTGTCGGCCTGTGCGACCGACACCGCAAATACAAGCCACAGTGCCATCACCGCGAAAGCGATCAAGCGCCTAGTCATACAAATCTCCTCATTCGCATTGGACGTAACCCGGTCCCTGCGTATGGCGCTGAAATCTCTCCGCGCCTCTACGGTACTCCCCTCTACCCGCCACAAGCAAGGGGGAAAACCCGCAAGCGGATATATGACGTCAGTCGATGACACGGATCGATGTCATCGAAACTCGGAAATCGGCTTCGGTGGCGGATTCCTAACCCTGCGCCTCGCATAGGATCAGGCGGTGAGCGCTGCCGCCGACCTTCCCTATGTGGACGAGCACTCGGTTGCGATCGAGGCCGCACTTGGTGCTGCTTGGGATGCGCTGCTTCGGGTTGTCGAGGGGTCTTTCGCTTCGGGCGGAAGCAGCCGCGGCGCCCGCCTGCTCGGCTGTGCGGACACCGGCGCTTCCGGACCGCGTCCGCTCGCTGACGGCTCAACCGTGCCGGGCTTCCACGTCGAGGTTGCCCAGCCCCCGCGCGAACTGGCGCTCGCCGGCAGCCACCGCTTCTCCGACTACGCGCTGATCTTCCGCCTCGACGAGCTCGGCGAGAGCCGCACGACGCTGCGGGCCGAAACCCGGGCGGCGTTTCCCGGCCTCAAGGGCCGCGCCTACCGCGCGATGGTGATCGGCACTCGCATGCACGTGCTGGCGACCCGGCGCATCCTCGGTGCCACCAAGCGACGGGCGGAGCGAGGCTGAGCCAGTCGCCTGAGCCCATCCGCGGCTGGGCGACCGGGCGCCTTCACTAGCATCAAGATATGACTCTCTTCGGCCAGGAACATGTCGAGCGCTACCGCGCCACCGACGGCGAGGAGGGCCACGAGTGGCGGGGCACCCAGACCCTGCTGCTGACCACGAAGGGGCGCAAGTCGGGCGAGCCACGCACCACGCCGCTGATCTACGCGCCGTACGGCGACGCCTACACGATCGTCGCCTCGAAGGGCGGCTCCGACGCGCCGCCCGCCTGGTACCTGAATCTCTCCAAAGATCCAGAGGTGGAGGTACAGGTCAAAGGCGACCGCTTCAAGGCCCGCGCCCGCACCGCGAGCGCCGAGGAGAAGCCGGAGATGTGGAAGACGATGACCTCCGAGTGGCCCGATTACGACGCCTACCAGCAGAAGACCGAGCGTGAGATCCCGGTAGTCGCGCTGGAGCGCGCTTGACGAGGACCCATCTGCTCGAGCGCAGCCAGCGGGTCGAGGTGCCAGTCGACCTGGCCTTTGCCTTCTACGGCGACAGCAGCAATCTCGAGCCGCTGACCCCACCATGGCTGCACTTCGAAGTGACGACGCCGGGGCCGCTGACCCTGGAGGCCGGCACCCTGCTCGACTACAGGCTGAGGCTGCATGGCGTGCCGGTGCGCTGGACAACCTCGATCGAGGCCTGGGAACCGCCGCTGCGCTTCGTCGACAGACAGGCCAAGGGTCCTTACTCGCTCTGGGAGCACACGCACCAGTTCGAGCCCGACGGCGACGGCGCGACGATCATCCGCGACCGGGTCCGCTACGCGCTGCCACTGGGGCCGCTCGGCGCGATCGCCCACCGGCTCTTCGTCCGCCGCGACCTCGAGCGGATCTTCGACTACCGCCGCGACGCCGTCGCCGAGCGCATCGTGCCCGTTCGCGGCTAAGCGTCGGTCTCTTTTTTGGCGGGGGACGCTCCCGGCAGCAAGGTGAACGCCGCGATCATCTCTGAGCCGATCACGAGATCCTCGCCGTGCGAGTTGAGGCACACCTTGCCGTGCGGCCCGGGGGAAATCGCCGAGTCGAGCTCTTTGAGCAGACCATCGACCCGGTGGCCGGTGGTCGCCTCGACCCTGACCGGTACCACTCCCCCCTCTCGGTCGCCGCGAACCTGCTCGAGCACGTCGCGAAACCACGATGGGCCCTCCCCGGGTGGGAGCTCGTAGCGAGTCCCGATCTCAAAGCTGGTCACCATAGGCCGGGAATCTACCCGCGGCTTGAGCGGCGCGCGGCGCCAGTAGGCTCCCGCCCATGAACGACGAATGGCGCCTCCAGGTAGATCCCCACGATCCGAGCCACGCAAAGCTGGTGACCGAGCGGCTCGAGGCCCGCGAGCTCGAACACGATCTCAGCAACGCCTTCGCCGATCGGGTCATCGTCAGCCGCGACGACACGCGGGTCTTTCTCTATGCCGGCTCCAGGGAACAGGCCGAGAGCGCTCGCGAGCTGATCCTCAGCCTCGCCAAGCAGCACGGGTGGGGGCTGAACCTCGAGCTCAAGCACTGGCACCCGACGGCGGAGGAATGGGAGGACCCGGACGAGCCGCTGCCCGCGGACGACGCCGCCAAGGTCGCTGAGCACGAAGCCCTGATCGCCGCCGAGCGCAAGCAGACGGAAGAAACCGGCCATCCCGAATTCGAGGTTCGGGTCGACCTGCCGTCACATCACGACGCGCTCGATCTCGTTAAGCGGCTCCGCAGCGAGGGTCTGCGACCTGTTCACCGCTGGAAGTACGTCCTCATCGGCGCCACCGACGAGGACAACGCCAAAGCGCTCGCCGAACGGATCGAAGCCGAGGTCCCCCCCGGCAGCAAGGTCAAAGCCGAGGGCACCTGGAAGGCGGCCTACGACGAGCGCCCGCCGAACCCGTTCGCGTTCATGGGCGGCCTCGGTGGCTAGGCCAGGGCCTCTGTGGAGAGTAGTCCGGCCGTAATAGCTCTCGTCAGCATCAGCCCCAACATGACGGCAGGCGACTTGGTCGTCGGTATTGGCACGCTTGCGCTTGCCGGATTCACATGGCTTGTTGCACATCGAACCCGGAACAGCATCGAGGCCCTCGACCGACCCTTCATCTTCGTGAGCCGCAAGGACGATGACTCGATTGCCCGCCTAGGCAAGCGCGCCATGCACTTCTCCCTAACCAACCTCGGAAAGGGTCCCGGCATCGTCCACGATGTCGAACTCCTCACGCCATCGGGCGACAACCTCTTTTCGGGTTCACTGGAGAACGTGCGGGCAATCCGTCCCGCCACCATCGACACGGTTCGCCTCAGGATGAAGCTTGGCACCGTTCGCCCCGTCGTGGGCGAAGAGGTGAGGCTACGCACGCTGTACCGGTCGGCCTCCAATTTTCCGTACACAACCGATTCGTATTTGATGCTGGGCACCAAAGGTGATTTCTACTACCGCGGACACCAGCGCCTCAATGAGGAACGCAGCTTGTTGTCGCGCATCTGGTCCAAGGCGAAGTCAAGACGAGACACGAATTAGCTCTGCCCCGATCGGCGCGGATAGACTGCCCAGCCTCGGTGAGCGGCCTCGCGCTGACAGCCCGTTTGATCCTGGCGCTGGTCTTCGCTGCCGCTGGGGTTGCGAAGCTGTGGGATCGCCCCGGGTCCAAGTCGGCGCTGGAAGAATTCGGCGTGGGCCCGAAGGTCGCCGACAAAGGCTCTGTCGCCCTGCCACTCTCTGAGCTCGCGATCGCGGTGGGGCTGCTTGTGCCCGGGACCGCTTGGTGGTCGGCTCTCGCGGCCACCGGTCTCCTTGCCGCATTCATCGCCGCGATCGCCGTCAACGTGCTTCGGGGGCAAGAACCCGAGTGCCATTGTTTCGGGCAGCTGCACTCCTCACCGGCCGGCTGGCGGACGCTCGCGAGGAACACGGTCCTCTTGGTGCTGAGCGTCATTATCGTTGGCGCCGGGCGCTCCGAGATGACGAATCACGTGGGCGTGCTCGGGAGCCTGTCCACTGCTGGGCTGGCCCTCGGCCTCCTTATCGCGGGGCTCGCCGGCGTCGCCGGCGTCCAAGGCTTCTTCCTGATCCAACTGCTGCGCCAAAACGGCCGGATCATGTCGCGGCTCGATCGCCTGGAAACCGAAGGGGGCGTTGGCGCTCCGGAGACCACCGAGGGAGACGAAGCCACGGAGGGGCTGCCGGTCGGATCACCGGCTCCGGATTTTGCCCTTCGCTCGATTCGAGGAGAACGAGTAACGCTCTCCGAGCTTCTCTCAGAAGGCCGACACGCCCTCTTGGTCTTCTCGGACCCCGACTGCACGGCCTGCACCTCTATGCTTCCCGACCTTGCCTCCTGGCAGAGCGAGCAATCGTCGCCGGAGGTGGCGATCATCAGCTCGGGTGACACCATGCAAAACGCGGCGAAGACCGAGGAGCACGGGCTCAGGACGGTCCTCCTCCAGCAAGCTCGTGAGACGGCGAGGGCGTACCTGTCCCACTCGACGCCGAGCGCGGTTGCCGTTTCTCCCGACGGAAAGATTGCGAGTCGGCTGGCGCTGGGCCCGGCTGCGATCAGGGCCCTGAAGGAGAGGGCCGAGGCCTCCCCCTCGTCTCCGAATGCGACAGTCCCGATGCCACATACTTGGAGGCCTCAAATGACGAGCGGCCTGTCGATAGGGACGAAGGCGCCGGATCTCGAGTGGCGCGATCTCACCGGCGAGCCAATCTCGCTGCACGGATTGCAGGGCGGGCCCGTGATCCTCATATTTTGGGACCCGGCCTGCAATTTCTGTCGGCGCCTGGCGCCCGAGATTCGGTCCTGGCAGCAAGCCGGAGTGGCTCAGTCTACGGTGCTGGTCCTCGTTTCGCGAGGTGCCGCCGAGGCCGCAACCGAGCTCGATCTCCCGATCGTCTTGGACGAAGACTCCGCGGCCGGATCCGTCTTTGGGATCAGGGGCACTCCGTCGGCGGTTGCGCTCGACCCGCAGGGCAGGGTGGCTTCACTCGCAGCCATCGGCGGTCAAGCGGTGATGAAGCTACTGGAGTCTCAGTCGGCCTCCGAGGTGCCCGGATGAGCAACAGCCCGACCGAGGCCGGAGCTGAGACCTCCGGCGCGAAGAAGCATCGCCGGCACCGACGACTCCACGGCAAGGCGAGGCGGGCCGAGCTTCTCACACAGAAGCTCGCCAACAGCCTCGGTTCGCCCGAACCCGATGCCCAGCAGATGCAAAAGCTCGTGGGTGAGCTGAAACCGGTGCTGGCGAGCCTTCGCCGCTCGACCCTGAAGGCAAATGGCCCCCAGGCGACGCTGGTGGCCGAAGGGATAGACGACCTCGCGATCGCCTTCGAAGACCTTGTCAAAGCGAATCAGGCGAGCGATCTAGACCAAGCGGCCGGCCACCTCACCAAGGGCACAAGAGCCTTCGAGCGGGCCACCGCCAAGGCCCGGGAGGCTGGCGATGCCTGGCCACTCTGACCCCAACCCGGGCAGGACGGCCGGCCAGGTCGACCACCTGGCGCATCTCGCGGCGGACAGCAGCCTCTCCCGCCGTCAGATCCTCACGCGCGCGGTTGGACTTGCCGCCGCCGCGATGCTGCCCTCCTGGGTCCCAGCCGCCCAGAGCCGCGCCGCCAATTTCCTCAACGCCCACATCTCGATCTCGTCGCCGGGCAAGTGTCCCCCGCCCAAGCAACAGGCCTGTGGGCAGGGAATGACCCTTGGAGAATGGACGCTGGCCTGCACTTCACCGGCCCCAAACGGCACCAGGGCCGCGTTCAACGGTTGCGGGCCCGAGAAGTGGAACCACCTCTCCACACCATTGAAGACACTCGCGAAGACAGCGGACCACCCCACCTTGCTCACGAGCTTCACCTCCGCCTGCAATGCACACGACTGCTGCTACGGCACCTGCGGATCCTCAAAGGAGACCTGCGACAAGCAGATCCGCAGCGATCTCGTCAAGGCCTGCATCAAGAGCAAGGGTGCCTTGCTGACCTTGTTCGGCGGGCCGGTTCTGTATCTCTCCTACGAGGCCTACTGCAACACCGTTGCCAACACTTACTACGAGGCGATTGCGAACACCAAACAAGGCCGAGATGCCTTCACCGCGGCGCAGGAAAAAGTGTGCGGGTGCTGCGAAGAGGAGAAGCAGAGCAAACCTGGCGGTAGGTGCGAGGACAACGCAGACTGTGCCGCCGGCCAAGAATGCTGCGGTGAAATGTGCTTCGACCCAGCGGTCGCGCAATGCTGCAACCCCAAGTGGAGCACGGTGTGCAAAGTGATACCCGGGTGGAGGTTCATATGCCCGACCTTCTCACCCGCCGAACCGCCGTCGACGAAGTTCGGTGGCCAGTGTGAGTGGGTTCCCGAACCAGATGAATGGACTTGCGCCTCTTACGAACGCGACTTTAAAACCCGCCTGTACGAATGCGGCGAGCAGCACTGAGCAACCGGCCGGCTCCCGGCTCAGCCGACCGCGTCGGCCCACTCGCTGAGGCGGCCCGCGAATTGAGGGGTCCCCGCGTCAACCTCGACGATCGCGTCGGCGGGAACGTTCGCCTTGCGGGCGGCAGTCATGATCGCGTCGGGTGAGGGTGCCTCGTAGAGGCAGTAGGTGCGGCGCCGGTCGGCGCTGAGGAAGGAGAACAGCCAGCGGACTCCCTCGCCGCCGTTGATCTCCTCGATCAACTCCACGTCGTCGTCGCTGAGGTCCAGCTGATCGGCGAAGTTACGCTCGATCACGTAGAGAGCCATTGGCTGATCGTAGCGGGGATTTCGGCCCGGGAGGGCGCTACCGGGAAGCGAGCCCGTGCCGATGTGCGTAGGACGCGGCCTCGGTGCGGTTCGCGGACTCGGTCTTGCGCAGGATGCTGCGGATGTGGTTGGCCGCGGTGTGTTCGCTGATCGAGAGCCTGCCGCCGATCTCGCGGTTGCTGAGGCCCTCCGCGACGAGCGCCAGGATCTGCACCTCCCGCGGCGAGAGGCTGTCGGGCAGGTCGACCGCGGGGGCGCCGACCCCGAGGCCGCGGATTTTCCCGAGCAGTCCCTCCATCCCGATCCGCTCGGCCAGAGAGGTGGCCTCGCCCAGCAGCTCCCCGGCCCGCTCGCGGCTTACGGCGCCGCGCCCAAGCAGGAAACGACCGTACTCGTATGCGGTGTGCGCCAGCCAGGTCGACGCGCCCATCCGCCGGTTCAGGTCCATCGCCCGCTCGAAGTGCTCCTCCGCGCGGGCCGGCTCCTTCAGCGTGACGGCAAGCATGCCCAGGTAGCGGTCGGCCGCCCCGTAGCAGGCCACCAGGTGGCCGATCATCACGTTGGTGCCGGCCAGCGGCTCCAGCTCCGGGTAGACGATCGCAGCCATCGTCTCGTCGTCGAGCGCCGCGCAGGCGTCGGCCAGGTAGACGAGCGCCGCCGTCCACAGCGAGGTCCGGAAGCCGTCGATGCCCTGGGCGGCGAGGGCGGCCAGTTCTCGCCGTGCCTCGCGCTCCATGCCCAGCTCGGCCAGGACGGCGACGAGCCCGGGGCGCCACGGGCCGTCACGGTCGACGGCCCCGGCGAGGATCCTCATCGCCGGGGCCAGCTCGGCCAGTCGCCCCTGCTCGCGGCGAAGGCCGAACATCTGGATGCCGTGGGTGCCGGATGCGTCGCGTCCGATCAGCAGCCGGCCCCACTCGCGCGAGCGCTCCGCCATCGCTTCGCTTTCCGCGAGGTTCCCCTGGCAGAGGGCGATTGCCGAGCCATAGTGCTCAGCCACGTGGTTCATGAATGGTTGCGCCGTCCGCTCGGCCATCTCCCGCACCGCCGCGACCTCGTCCCGGGCGGAATCGAGGTCGCAGAGGGCGACGAAAGTCGGCACCCGCCAGGACATCGCCTCGGTCTGGGTCTCGGTGTCCCCCATCTCCTCCGCCAGGTCCCGCGCCTCGGTCAGCATCGCCAGGATCTCCTCGAGCGGGGTCGTCCCGCGTGCCCAGTAGGCCCGGATCAGCACCCGCGCCAGCACCCCGCGGTCACCGTGCTCCCTTGCCAGCGCGATCGCGTTGGCGCGCACGACCGAACCCCGCTCCGGCTCGCCCAAGAAGCTGAGCCCGCGAGCGAGCCCCGCGAGCAGGCCGACCCGCAGCTCGGCATCCCCCTCGCCGACCGCGGTCAGCGCCTCCTCGAGCAGCTCGATCGAGACCCGGCTCGCGATTCCGGGGCGCCAGCAAGCCTCCTCGTAGCCGATCGCCGCCCGGGCCAGCAGCTCGTCGCTCTGGAGCCGGCGGGCGATCTCCGCCGCCGCCACGAAGGCCTCCTGCGCAGCGGTCGCCTTGCCCGCCCGG
>DASYIY010000042.1:0-5816 GCA_035997045.1 Solirubrobacterales bacterium
ACCTTCGCGGTGATCATCGGCGTCGCCTTCGTCGCCGGCAGCTTCATCCTCACCGACACGATCTTCGCCGCCTTCGACGAAATCTTCAGCGAGTCGCTGAGCGGGACCAGCGTCGTCATCACCGCCGAGAACCCGGTCAAACAGGACAACGGCGAAGTGCCGACGATCGGCGCCTCGCTGCTGCCCCGGGTGCAGAAGACCGCGGGGGTGAAGCTGGCGGCGGGGGCGATCTTCACTCCGGGCGGCTTCTTCGACTCCAAGGGCGAAAAGATCGGCAGCAAATTCGCTCCTAAATTCATCTCCTCGAACCTGCCGGGCCGGCTCGAGTCGCTCACCTACCTCGAAGGTCATCCGCCGCGGGGGCCGACCGAAACCTCGATCGACAAGGCGGCGGCCGAAGCCTCCGGCCTGGAGCTCGGGGAAAGGATCGAGCTGATCGGCCAGGGCAGCGCCAGGAAGTTCCGCCTGGTCGGCTTCACGCAGCTCGGCAGCGCCTCATTCGGCGGCGCCAGCATCGCCAAGGTGACGCTGCCGGTGGCGCAGGCGCTGACTCACAAGGCGGGCCGCTTCGATCAGATCTCGGTCGCCGCCGCCCCCGGAGTCTCGGCAGCCCGCCTGAAACGGCGGATCAAGGCCGAGATGCCGGCCGGGGTGAAGGTCGAGACCGCCGCCGAAAGCGCCGATCGCAGCTCCGAAGAAATCCGCGAAAATCTCAGCTTCCTGCCGACCTTTCTGCTCGTCTTCGGCTTCATCGCCGTCTTCGTCGGCTCCTTCCTGATCTTCAACACCTTCTCGATCACGGTCGCCCAGCGGGTCACCGAGTTCGGGATGCTGCGCACGCTTGGCGCTTCGCGGCGCCAGATTCTCAGCTCGGTCCTGATCGAGGCCGTGGCGATCGGGCTGATCGGCGCGATCGTCGGGATCGGCGGCGGCCTCCTGATCGCGCTGGCGCTCAACGCGCTCTTCGAAGCGATCGGCATCGACCTGCCGACGACCGGCCTGGTGATGGAGTCGCGGACGATCGTCGTCTCGCTGCTGATCGGAGTCGTCGTCACCGTCCTCTCTTCGATGGTGCCGGCAGTGCGCTCGACCAGGGTGCCGCCGATCGCCGCCTTGCGCGCCACCATGCCGGCGCCGACCCGGCGTCGTCGCTTGATTGGCGTCGCCATCTCGGTCCTGGTCGGCGCCGCCGGGCTGGCGATGGTCCTGCTCGGGCTCTTCGGCAGCGCCTCGTCGGGGACCGCGGCGGGCCTGATCGGCGGCGGCGCGGTCGCCATGGTCTTCGCTGTCTCGCTCTTCAGTCCGCGCCTGGTGCCGCCGCTGGCGACGGTCGCCGGCTGGCCGCTGGAGCGGGCTCGCAGGCTGCTTGGCAGGCTCGCCCGCGAGAACGCCCAGCGCAACCCGGGCCGCACCGCGGTCACCGCGGCGGCGCTGATGATCGGCCTCACCGTTGTCGCCTTCGTCACCGTCTTCGCCGCCGGGCTGAAGAGCTCGGCGGCCCAGGTCGTCGACGAAAACTTTGCCGGTGGCCTGGTGATTCAAAACAGCGACGGCTTCTCGCCGATCCCCAACGCGGCGGCGCTGGCGGCGCGCAGGGTGCCGGGCGTCGCCACCGTCGCCTCGATCCGCTCCACCCAGGCAAAGCTCGTCGACGGTGGCGCCGGCGCCAGCGTCTCGGCGCCAAGCCCGGACATCGAAAAGGCGGTCGAGATCGAATGGAAGCAGGGAGGGCCGTCAGCGCTTCGCCACCTGGGCAACGGTCAAACGATTCTCTCCGACTCGTTCGCCTCCGAACACGACCTCGAACTCGGCGATCGCTTCCGCCTGCTTAGCCAGACGCGCAAGCGGCCGGCCTTCGAAGTCGTCGGCACCTTCTCCTCCAAGCTCGGGGTCTTCGGCAGCGTCGTGATCACGCAGGCCGCGATGGCTCGAGAATTCGGCCAGACACAGGACACCACCGACTTCGTCCAGACGAAACCCGACGCCAACGCTGCTGAAGTCCAAGCGATCCTCGCCACGGGGGTCGAAAAAGCCTTTCCCGTCGCCGAAGTGCTGAACCAGCAGGAACTAAAGGAAAGCCGCGAAGAACAGGTAGACCAGCTCGTCAACCTGGTCTACGCGCTGCTCCTCCTGGCGATCGTGATCTCGCTCTTCGGCATCGCCAACACCCTGGCCCTCTCGATCCACGAACGCACCCGGGAGCTGGGAATGCTGCGGGCGATCGGCATGTCGCGGCGCCAGGTGCGGACGATGATTCGCTACGAGGCGGTGATCACGGCTCTGATCGGCGCCATCCTCGGCATGGTGCTGGGACTGATCTTCGCGGCCCTGATCGCGCAGCCGCTCAAGGACGAAGGCTTCACCCTCTCCTACCCGGTCGGCTCGCTGATCGGCCTGCTGGTGTTTTCGGCCTTCCTCGGCGTGCTGGCGGCGATTCCCCCGGCGCGCCGCGCCTCGCGCCTCGACGTACTCGAGTCCCTCCAGTACGAGTAGCTCAGGTGGCGGTGTGGCCGGCGCATCCCGCCGCCCTGAGTTCAGCCATGTCGAAGAAGACGACGCACGGCAGCCATGAGTTCGTTCGTTCGATCGCTCTGTTGATCCGCGGGAGCACCCACCACGCAATGGGCTGCGTGGTCTGAGAGCAGCTCCAGGGCGACCTTGTCGAGCGCCGCCTGGATCGCCGTCACCTGGGTGACCACGTCGATGCAATAGCGGTTCTCCTCGACCATCCGCTCGACCCCGCGCACCTGACCCTCGATCCGGCGCAGGCGCTTCAGCACCGCCTCGCGGTTCTCGGTGTAGCCGTGGGTCGTGTCGGTGTCGCTAGCTGCCATAAGCCGGTGCAGCCGGAGTATGGCATACCCCCTAGGGGTATCAGGCAGGGATCGCGGCGGGCGCGGTCGAGGCCAGCCCAAGGCCCATGCGCAAAGCCCCCGCGACCTCGAGCATCGCGCTGTGGGCGCTGGGGCAGATCGCGGTCAGGTTGGCGAAGCCATGGATCAACCCGGAGTGGCGCTGCAGCACCACCGGTACGCCCGCCTCGCGCATCCGCGCCGCGTAGATCTCGCCCTCGTCGCGCAGCGGGTCGAAGCCGGCAGTGGCGACGTAGGCGGGGGGCAGGTTGGAGACGTCGCGCGCCCGCATCATCGATGCTCGCGGATCGTCGGCCTCGCAGCCGTCGGGCAGGTAGTGGTCCTCGAACCACTGCATGTCGTTGCGGGTCAGCAGGAAGCCCTCGGCGAAGGTCTCGCGCGAGGTCTGTTCGCCGACCACGTCGGTTGGGGGGTAGAGCAGTAGCTGCATCGCGGGCTGCGGTCCGCCTGTTTCGCGGTTCTGCAGGCAGAGGCCGGTCGAGAGGTTGGCCCCGGCGCTGTCGCCCCCAACGGCGATCCGACCCTGGTCGGCACCGAGCTCCGCAGCGTTCTCATGCACCCAGGCAAAGGCCGCAACCGCGTCTTCGACCGGGGCGGGGAAGGGATGCTCCGGTGCCAGCCGGTAGTCGACCGAGAGCACCCGGCAGCCGCTGTGCTCGGCGAGGAAGCGACAGAGGCCGTCGTGGGTCTCGAGGTCGCCGATCACCCAGCCACCGCCGTGGTAGTAGACGAGCAGCGGCTGCGGCGGTTTGGGGGCGCCAAGGGCGACGTAGAGCCGGGCCGGCATCGCGCCGCCCGGCCCTGGGATCGTGATCTCCTCGACCCGCGCCATCGGCAATGGCGGCCCGCAGACCACTGGCACTTCTTCGAGGTTCTCGGCCCGCGCTTGTTCGACCGTTCGCCCTTCGACCAGCGAGGTCTCGCCGGAGCGCCTCGCCAGCTCGAGCAGCACGTGGATGTCGGAGGCAAGTTCCTGTCCGTCGAGCCGGGGTGGCGCTCCGAAGAGCCTGCGCTGTGTGCGAGGGCTCAGTCCGCAGAGCCTGCGGACGAGCCGATGCTCCAGGCGGGGGGGAAGTCGAGGCGGCGCCACGGGATCAGGCAGGCTACGCGATCGGCGGGTGACGTATCTCACACGTGGGTTCCCGATGGGTACTAGCCTGCCTGGGAGGCAAATGGAGGCAGCCACGACAACCGCTCCGCGGCCGGCACCCCGGGTCTTGGAGCGACGGCTACCGCCCAGCCCGCCCCTTCCCTCGCCGGTCCAGACCGCTATCTGGTCGCGACAGGCCCGGCGCATGGTCTACGCCTGCCAGGACCGCTACGGCGACATGTTCACGATCCGCGTCGCCTACGAAGGAACCTGGGTGATGCTGGCCGATCCGGCGGCGATCAAGCAGGTCTTCACCGGCGATCCGAAGGTCTTCCATGCCGGCGAGGGCAACGAAATCCTCGCCCCGCTGCTCGGCCGCAACTCGGTCTTGGTTCTCGACGAGAAGCGTCACATGAGCCAGCGCAAGCTGCTGCTGCCGCCCTTCCACGGCGAGCGCATGCAGGGCTACGCGCAGACGATGGGCGAAATCGCCGAGCGCGAGATCGACAGCTGGCCCAGCGGTACTCCCTACAAGCTGCGGCCGCGGATGCAGGCGCTGACCCTCGACATCATCTTGCGCACGGTCTTCGGTGTCGGCAAGGACGAGGCGGAGAAGCTCGCCGACCTGCGCGGCGCCCTGCGCGAGTTCCTCGACATCACCACGAATCCACGCTTCCTGCTTCCGCTGCTGCTGGTCGGGCCCAAGAGGATCCGCGGCGTCTCGGCCCTCCGCCGGCGGATCGACCGCGTCGACGAGCTGATCTACCGCGAGATCGCCGAGCGCCGCCGGGCCGGCGACGTCGAGGAGCGCGACGACGTGCTCTCGATGATGATCGACGCCCACCACGAGGACGGCAGTCCGATGCGCGACGAGGAGATGCGCGACGAGCTGCTCACCCTGCTCGTCGCCGGCCACGAGACGACCGCGACCTCGCTCTCCTGGGCGGTCGAGCGGCTGGTCCGCCACCCGGAGAAGCTCGAGCGCCTGCGCGCCGAGGCCGGCGACGGCGGCGAGGAGTACCTGACCGCGACGATCCAGGAGACGCTGCGCCTGCGCCCGGTGATCTCGATCGTCCTGCGCAGGCTCACCGAGCCGGTCGAGATTGGCGGCTATGAGCTTCCCGCCGGAGTCTCGGTCGCGCCCAGCGTCTACCTCGTCCACCGCAATCCCGAGATCTACCCCGAGCCGGAGCGCTTCCTGCCCGAGCGCTTCCTCGAGAAACCGCCCGGCACCTACACCTGGATCCCCTTCGGCGGCGGCGTCCGCCGCTGCCTCGGCGCCTCCTTCGCCCAGTTCGAGATGGCGGTGGTCCTAAAAGAGCTGGTCAAGCGCCACAACATCCGCCCGGCCAAACCCGAGTCCGAGCGAGTCTTCCGCCGCGCGATCACCGAGACCCCGCGCCACGACGCGGAGGTAATTCTGAGTTAGTTGCTCAGCCGCAGCCGGTGTTGTTGCCGCAGCTGCTGCAGGTGTAACAGGAGCCCGTGCGCTGCATCATGCCGCCGCACTGCTCGCAGGCTGGGCCGAGCTCGAGGCCGGACATCTTGGCTGGGACCACCGGGGGCGTTTCCGTGAAGGCCGCGGCGGCTGGCACGGGCTTGGAATGGCCGTTGCCGCCGTTGGTCGGGCCCGCGGTGCCGCCGCTGGTGTCGATCCCGAGGCCGAGCTGGGTGGTCTCGGCGTCGCGCTTGGCGCGGACCTCCTGGGTCATGATGCCGAGGTCCTCGAGCACGTCGATGTCGTCGATGAAGCGGCTGCCGAGCCAGCGCATGATGTAGTCGGGCATCGACTTGGCGAAGGGGATCTCCGGGTTGCCGGTGATGCCCTCCGGCTCGAAGCGCATGTAGCTGAA
>DASYIY010000043.1:0-37004 GCA_035997045.1 Solirubrobacterales bacterium
AGCCCCTCGCTGCGTGCGACGCCCCGCCCGCCGAAGGCGAGCGAGTCGATCTCGACCTCTAGCTGCTCGCCTCGGTGCCGGCGGGCCGCCGGCTTCTCACCGGTGGCCCCCTCCACGGTTAACCGAGTTTCTTGCGGGCGCGGCGCGCGGCCTGCGTCGCCTGTTTGCGCACCGGCTCGGCCCGGCCGCCGACCTCGCGCCGTGCCTGCTGGACCAGCCGTTCCAGCTCCTTCAGCATCGAGTCGGTCTGGCGGCGGCCCTTTTTGATCAGGTCGGAAAGCATTTTCTCAGAGTCGCCGCGGGTCATCCGGCCGCGTTTGACCGCGTCGTCGACGACCTCCTGCAGGCGATCGCGGCTGAGCGTGACGCTGCGCTCGAGGCTCTCGCGGAACTGCTCGACGCTCTTATCGAGCCCGGACGTCGCGCCCGCCCGCGGCACCGATTTACGAGCCGGTTTTTTCGCAGTTTTCGCTTTTGCTTTGACTTTTTTCGCAGCCGGTTTCTTGGCGCTTTTAGCGGCGGCTTTTTTGGCCTGCGTGCCGGCTTTGGGTTTTTTCGTCGCTTTGCCGGTGGTTGGTTTTTTCGCGGCCATACTCACTCGCCTTCCTGGTGGTTTGCGCGGGGGGTTGCGACGGACTATCTCATCCCTGCCCTTTCGGCGGGCTTGGGGTCAGGCTGAGGCGAAGCTTGCCTGGACGGGAGCGTGGTCGGAGAGGCGCAGCGCACGGCCGTCGCTGCCCAGCTCGCGGTCCTCTGCGGGCCACGGCGCCGGCTGCGTGACGACGTTAAGGCCGCGGCAGAGCAGGTGGTCGATGGCACGCGGAGCGGTGGTTCCGGCGAGGCCGAAACGGCCCTCCAGCTCTTCGAAAATGCCGGGCTCCTCGCCCGGACGCAGGTTGAGGTCGCCGCCGAAGAGCAGCGGCGCATCGTCTGCCCACTCGGTCGCGGCTTCGGCAGCCATGAGGACGTCGGCCGCGGCGAGGTCCGGCCGGTCATTGGTCGCGTGCAGGTTGGCGATGCCGATGCCAGATGCCGTGCGGGTGAGTGCCATCGCGCGCCGCTCGGGGCGGCCGTCGTGGATCGTCAGCTCGCGCCGCTCGACGATTCGCCCCAGCGACCCGCCCGCCCGCACCAGGGTCAGGTTCGAGCCGCCCTCGCCAGAGGCGATCAGGTCGGGATTGACCCGAGCCGCGGCGGCGCGCAGGGCGCCGAGCGAGTTGCGCGAGGTGAGCACCCGATGCGCTTCGGCCGCGCAAGCCTGCGCCAGCCGTGCGGCGAAGCGCGGTGGCGACTCCTGCAGCAGCGCCACGTCCCACTCGGCGGCGGCGAGCATCGCCGCGAACTCGGCGCTGAGATCGCGGTTGACCTGGACGTGGGTCTCGCCCCGCTCCTCGCCGCGCAGCAGGCGCGAGCGCCAGGTGAAGAGAGCGGGATCGGGCGGGAAGTCGCGCCCGTGGAAGAGATTCCAGCCTACGGCGGTGAATTCCACCGCCAGAGTCTGTCCGAAAACTCGCGTGTGCGACTGGCGAGCGCCGGACCAAGCGGAGCAAGGACGCAGGGAGGCCGAATAGCAACGCTATTTGGCCGACTGAGGACGCTGCACCGCGCCGTGTCCGCCGCCGCCAGATGTGCGCGGGGGTTTCCGGACAGACTCTAGTATCCGCTGCTTGAAGAAGCGAGACTTCCTCACTGGAGAAGAGCTGGGCGCCTTTGAGCTGGGCAAGCTGCTCGACCGCGCGGCCGCCCTCAAAGCCGGCCGGCCCGGCGGTCTCGGCAGCGAGGCGCTGGCCGGGCGCAGCATCGCCCTCGTCTTCGAGAAGCCCTCGACCCGGACGCGGATCTCCTTCGAGGTCGGCGTTGCGGAGCTGGGGGCGACGCCGGTGGTGCTGCGCGGCGATGAAATGCAGGTCTCGCGCGGCGAGTCGGTCGGCGACACGGCGCGGGTGCTTTCGCGCTACGTCGACGCGATCGTGATCCGCTCCGGCTCGCACGAGATGGTGACCGAGCTTGCGGCCGAGGCCGAGGTGCCGGTGGTCAACGCGCTCACCCCGCTCCACCATCCCTGCCAGGCGCTGGCCGACCTGCTGACGCTGCGCGAGCGTTGCGGCGATCTCGCCGGCCTTCGGCTCGCCTATGTCGGCGACGGCAACAACGTCGCTCGCTCGCTGGCGGTCGCCGGCGAGCTGGCCGGGGTCGAGGTGGTGGTCGCGGCGCCGCCCGGCTACCAGCTGGAGCAGGGCCACGAAGCGAAACTGACCGCGGACCCGCGCGACGCGGCCGCCGGCGCCGACGCGATCTACACCGACGTCTGGGTCAGCATGGGCGACGAGGCCGAGGCCGAGCGCCGCCGCGCCGACCTCGCCCCCTTCCGGATCGACGCCGACCTGCTCGCGGCGGCAAAGGACAGCGCCATCGTCCTGCACTGCCTGCCCGCCCACCCCGGTGAGGAGATCACCGCCGAGGTGCTCTACGGCGATCGCTCCGCTGTCTGGGATCAGGCCGAGAACCGCCTGCATACACAGAAGGCACTGCTCGAGATGCTGCTCGCGGGCTGAGCGACTTGTACCCCGAGCTCCACCTCGGCCCGCTCACCCTGCAGACCTTCGGCCTGATGTTCGCCCTCGCCTTCCTCGCCGCGGGGGCGCTGATCTGGAAGCGCCTGGGAGAGATCGGCAAGCCGGTCGATTGGGCCTACGAGATGGGCTTCTCGGCTCTGCTCGGCGGCATCGTCGGCTCGCGGGTCTACTTCGTCGTCCAGAACTGGAGCAGCGTCAAGAGCGATTTGATCGGCAACCTCTTCTCCGGCTCCGGCCTCGTCTGGTACGGCGGCGCGATCGGCGGCGCCCTCGCCGTCTTCCTCTGGGCCTGGTATCGCGACTTCCTCGAACTCGCCCTGCTCGACCTTGCCGCGCCGGCGCTCGCCCTCGGCTACGCGGTCGGGCGCTGCGGCTGTCAGCTCTCCGGCGACGGCGACTACGGCAAGCCCTGGAACGGTCCCTGGGCGATGTCCTATCCGCACGGCACCGTCCCCACCGATCGCACCGTCCACCCGACCCCGATCTACGAGACGCTGGCGATGGGCCTCGGCGCCTGGTTCCTCTGGCAGCTGCGCGACCGGGTGCGAGCCGGCGCCCTCTTCGCGATCTACCTCTTCTACGCCGGCGCCGAGCGCTTCTTGGTCGAGTTCCTGCGCCGCAACGACGCCGTCGCCCTGGGCCTGACCGCGGCACAGTGGGAGAGCCTGGCGATGATGCTTGCCGGCGCCGTGTGGATCGCCGTCGTGCAGCGCCGACACGGTACCCTGTCGCGCGTGGCCTCCGCCGATCCGATCAGACCCGTAGCGGGGTTGTAACCGTGGAAGCCCAGATGGAAGGAGCGCTGCCGATGGCGAGCGCCAACGAGATGGTGAAGCAAGCAACGGAGTCGATCGCCGCGGCCGGCTGCGACGCGCCGGAAGCCGACGCCAAGGCGCTGGTCGCAAAGGCGCTCTCGATCCGGGTCGAAGATTTAGAGCTGGACGGCGCCACCGAGGTGTCGCCCGCGATGCAGGAGGAACTCGAACAGCTCGTCTCGCGCCGCGGCGAACGCGAGCCGCTGGAGTACATCCTCGGCAGCTGCCGCTTCCGCGAGATCGAGATCGCGGTCGACGAGCGGGTGCTGATCCCGCGCCGCGAGACCGAGCTTCTGGTCAGCGTCGGGGTCGAGTTGCCGAAGGGCTCGCGCGTGCACGAGGTGGGCACGGGCTCCGGCGCAATCGCCCTGGCCCTGCTCGATGAGCGCCCCGACCTGCGGGTGACCGCCTCTGACCTTTCCGAGGAGGCGGCGGAGAAAGCTCGCGAGAACGCGGCACGCCTCGGCATCCCGCTCGAGATAACCGTCGCCCGGGGCATCCCCGATCACGTCGACCAGGTCGATCTGCTGATCGCCAACCTTCCCTACATCACCGATACCTCGATCGACCAGCGCTCGCCGGAGATTCGCCGCGAGCCGGAGATCGCCGTGCTCGGCGAAAGCGGCGACGACGGGCTCGGTGTGATCCGCGGCCTGATCGGCGAAACGCCGAGCGGCTGGCGGATGGCGCTCGAGCACGACACGCATCACGGGCCCACGATGCGGGAGCTGCTGCGCGAGGCGGAAACGCGGACCGACTACCGCGGCGACGAGCGAGTGACGGTCGGCCTGGCCCCATGAGCGACGTGCCTGCGGGGGCCGAGCCCTCGCAGGGCTCCACTGAGGATGTGCGGCGGGCGAAGCTCGAGCGGCTGCGCGCCGACGGCATCGAGCCGTACCCACGGCGGGGGTTTCCGGACCGCGACAAGATCTCGGCGATCTACGCGGCACACGACCCCGAGCAGCTGGGGGAGGGCGCGCACGAGCAGTTCTCCTACCGGGTCGCCGGCCGCTTGGTCGGACGGCGCGGCCACGGTAAGACCGCCTTCCTCGACATTCGCGATCTGACCGGCCAGATCCAGGCCTACGCTCGTCTCGATGCGCTCGGCGAGAAGGCCTTCGGTCGGATCGACGAACTCGACATCGGCGATGCGATCGGGGTCGAGGGCGATCTGCACGTGACCAAGCGCGGTCAGCTGGCGCTGGCGGTGCGCGAGTGCACAATGCTGGGCAAGGCGCTGCGCGACCCGCCGGACCTCTTCCACGGCATCTCCGATCCCGAGGTCCGCTACCGCCAGCGCGAGCTCGACCTGATGGCCAACGAGCGCTCGCGTGAGGTCTTCGCGATGCGGGCGAAGCTGGTCGCGGCGATTCGCAACTACCTGAACGAGCGCGACTTCGTCGAGGTCGAAACGCCGATCCTGCAGACCCTTGCCGGCGGCGCCGCGGCTCGCCCGTTCACCACCCACCACCATGCGCTAAACCGCGAACTGTTCCTGCGCACCGCGACCGAGCTCTACCTGAAGCGAGCGATAGTCGGCGGCTTCGAGAACGTCTACGAGCTGAGCAGGTTCTTCCGCAACGAGGGCATCTCGCCCAAACACAACCCCGAGTTCACGATGCTCGAGTGGTTCCTCAGCTGCGCCGGCTACGAGGGCGTGATGGATTTCGCCGAGCAGATGATCTCGACCGCGGTCGAGCAGGTGCTGGGGACGACGGTGGTCGAGCGCGACGGTCGCACGATCGACTTCAAGGCTCCGTGGAAGCGGATCACCCTGCGCGACGCGATTCATGAGGAGACCGGCGTCGACATCCTCACCGCGAGCCGCGACGAGCTGGTCGAGCTCTTAGGGGAGGACGTCGACCCGGATGCGGACTGGGCCTGGATCGTCGACGGGATCCAGGGCAGGCTGATCGAGCCGAAGCTGGTCCAGCCCACCTTCCTCGTCGACCTGCCGCGCGAACTCTGGCCGACGGTGAAGCCGGTGCCCGAGCATCCCGAGCTGCTGGGCGAGGCGTTCGACGGGGTCGTCGACGGGATGGAGATCATCGGCGGCGGCACCGACACCAACGACGCGGACATGCAGCGCGAGAACTTCGTCCGCCAGCGCCAGCGCCGCCACCCCGAGAGCGAGGAGGCGCCCTATCCAAGCGATGACGAGTTCGTGCGGGCGCTCGAATACGGGTCGTTGCCGGCGGGCGGCTCGGGCATCGGCATCGATCGGCTGACGATGATCCTCGCTGGCGCCGAGAACCTGCGGGACGTGATCCTCTTTCCCTCGATGCGGCCCTCCGCCGACGGTTAGAAGGCCGAGCGCAGCAGGCCGCCGTCAATTGGGACGACGGTGCCGGTGATGTAAGCGGCGCGGTCGGAGCAGAGGAAGGCCACTAGGTCGCCGTACTCCTCCGGGCGACCGAGGCGAGCTGTGGGGACTTCGTGCTTGGCGGCCTCTTCGGCAGCTTCGAGCGAGCCATTCGCATCGGCTAGTCGTTCGGTGCCGAAGCGGCCGGTGGCGACCGTGTTGACGGTGATTCCGTCGGCGGCGACCTCGCGGGAGAGCGTCTTGAGGAAGCCGACCGCGGCCATGCGGTGGGCGTTGGAGAGGTTGAGGCCGGGGATCGGCTCGCGGGTTGAGCTGGAGCCGACGTTGACGATCCGGCCCCAGCCGCGCTCGCGCATGCCCGGCACCACCGCCCCCGCCAACACCCGCGGTGCGAGGACCAGCGAGCGGTAGGCGGTCTCCCAATCGTCGAGCTCGTGGTCGAGGGCGCCGCCGAACGGCGGGCCGCCCGTGTTGGCGACCAGGATCTCGATCTGGCCGACCGCCTCGGCGACCTCGCCGGGCAGTGCCGCGAGGCGGTCGAGGTCGGAAGCGTCGGCGACGAAGGACGTTGCGGCGTCGCCGATCTCGGCTGCCGCTTCGTCGAGTTTCTCGCCCGAGCGGCTCGCGATCGCCACCCGTGCGCCCTCCCGCCCCAGCGCCACGGCGATCGCCCGGCCAAGGCCGCGGCTGGCGCCCATCACCAGCGCGACACGGCCCTCCAGCCCTAGGTCCACGCCGCTCGTCCTCCCCTGCCCAGCGCACAGAGATAGGCGAAGAGGCCGACGGCGATCAGGGCGCCAAGCCAGTGCTGGCCGATCAGCACGGCCAGCACGCTGACCAGGCCCGCAATCACCGCTCGCACGAGCGTCAGCCGAACCTCAAGCCCGACCACTCGTGCGGTGAGCCAGGCGCAGAGCAGCCACGCCGCCGGGCCGGCGAGCCAGCCCCAGTCGACGAAGAAGCCGTGCGAGAAGATC
Organism: Solirubrobacterales bacterium; assembly: GCA_035997045.1. GTDB lineage: Bacteria > Actinomycetota > Thermoleophilia > Solirubrobacterales > 70-9 > VRUE01. The sequence continues at coordinate 6,692 of DASYIY010000043.1, forward strand.
GCCGCCAGCAGCAGCGAGAGCACCGCCACCGCGACCAGCTGCACCAGCGCCACCCGCCAGAAGACCTCGAATCTCACGCGCTCATTCTCCCCATCCCGCCACCGCGCCGCCCTCTCCCTTTCTGTGTTCCATAATCAGAGCGAGGCTTGGGCGGTTAGCTCAGTTGGGAGAGCGCCTCCTTTACACGGAGGAAGTCGGCGGTTCGAGCCCGTCACCGCCCATTTGTCGTTACCGATGGAGCAAGCTCTGGAGCTCTTCGAGCCGCATCGGCGGCCGGCCGAGTTGGACCGCGAGGGCGGCTACCTCGATCTGCTCGGCGCGGCGAAGGCTGGGGGCAATGCCGCCCAGCGGCTGATGAGGAGCCGCGCGGTGCCGCTTGTCTATCAGCGGTTCTGGCGACCGGTCGCCGGCCGGCTGCTGATGGGCCTGACCGGCCCCGGCACCGAGGAGGAGCACCGGATCGCGCTGGCGATGCTTGCGATCTCGCCGGGGGACCGAGTTCTCGACGTTGCCTGCGGGCCCGGGAACTTCACCCTCGACTTCGCCCTGGCGGCCGGCAACGGTCCCGTCGTCGGCATCGACTCCTCGCAGACGATGCTCGGGGTTGCCGTTCGCGAGAACCCGATGGGGAACCTGGCCTACGTGCGCGGCGATGCCCGCGACCTGCCCTTTCGCGATCGCAGCTTCGACGCGGTTTGCTGCTTCGCCGCGCTGTATCTGATCGAGGAGCCGATGCAAGCGCTTGCCGAGATGGTCCGGGTACTGGCGCCGGGAGGGCGGCTGGCACTGATGTCCAGCTGCAACCGGGGGCCCGTGCCGACCTCGGTGGCGAACGCCGTGGTGCGAGGCCTCAGCGGGGTCAGGGTCTTCGGTCACGAGGAGCTGACTCGGGCGCTCGAAGCGCGGGGAGCAATCGATCTCGAGCAGCGGGTGAGCGGGCTCGCGCAGTTCGTCTCGGCGCGCAAGCCCGCCCGACCTTAACATCCATTCGTGTCGCCTTCGGTATCTTGGAGGTTCTGGGAAACGGGAGGGGAAGAGGTCTATGAGGAAGAAGATCGTCGCCGGACTGGTCGTGCTGGGGTTGCTCGTGGTTGCGGCCACGGCAAGTGCCTTTCACGTCCATGTGGTTGCAGGCAACCTCGTGCTCGATGCCGAAGGCGGTTTCGCGCCCAAGGCACTGCCCAAGCACGAAAACGCACCGATCACCACGCATGGAGGCGGCAGTCTCTCGACGCTCTCCGGCGACCTGCCGCCGATCCTCGACACCTTCGTGCTCGAATTCGACAAGCACGGTGCGCTTGACACCACCGGCCTCGGCGTCTGCACCAGGGGCAAACTGGTCGCCACCGACGTCAAGACCGCCCGCAATGCCTGCAAGGACGCGATCGTCGGCGAAGGCTTCGGCAGCGCTGTCGTCAAGTTCCCCGAACAGGCGCCGATCAAAGTCGGCTCGCCGATCACCCTCTTCAACGGCCCGAAGAAGGGCGCCGACGACACGATCATCGCTCACGCCCACCTCGACTATCCCGGGCCGACCACCTTCATCGTCCCGATCGTGATCGAAAAAATCCACAAGGGCGTCTACGGCTACCGGATCAACGTGAAAATCCCGAAGATCGCCGGCGGCTACGGCCATCCGATCTCCGGCACCGCCAAAGTCGGTAAGAAATGGACCTTCAAGGGCAAGCAGCACAGTTACATCAACGCTCGCTGCGAAACCGGCCACTTCCAGGTTCGCGGCGAATTCAGCTTCAAAGAAGGGCCCGAAGAAGCACCGAGCGCGGCGGCCGAGGTGAACCAGATACTGAAGGCCAACTTCCTGCTTCCGTGTCAGGTGCGTAAGTAGGCTCGGCGAGGCTGGCCGTGGAGAGGAACCCGATCAAGAGGAGACTGATCGGGTTCGCGGCGCTTTCCTTGGCCGTGCTTGCAGTGGTTGGAACTGCGAGCGCCGTGCGCAACAGCGACCGGGTCGAACTCCGCGCCGGCAACCTGATCATCGTCGGCCACGGCGGCTTCAGACCGGAAACCCTGCCACGGGATCACGATGCGCCGATCACGATCTACGGCGGCGGAAAGCTCTCGACGGTATCGGGCGAAATTCCGCCGGTCCTCGAAACCCTCGCCTTCGAATTCGACAAACATGGCCACGTCGATACGACGGGACTGGAAGTGTGCACGGCGGGCAAGCTCCAGGCCACGACCGTCGCTGCCGCTCGCCGCACCTGCCCCAACGCGATCGTCGGCAAGGGCTTTGGCACCGGTGTGGTCAAGTTCCCCGAACAGGGGCCGATTCCCGTTTCCTCACCGCTGACGATCTTCAACGGTCCCAGGGTGCACGGCGACGCTTCGATCCTCGGCCACTTCTATACGACGGTTCCCGTCGCCACCACCTTCGTCGTCCCGGTCGTGATCGAAAAAATCCACAAGGGCGTTTACGGCTACCGGGTCAAAGCGAAGATCCCGAAGATCGCCGGCGGCTACGGACACCCGATCTCAGGCCGGCTGACGGTTGCGCGCAAATGGACCTTCAAGGGCAAGCGACACAGCTACGTCAACGCCCGCTGCGAAACCGGCCACCTGCAGGCGCGCGGCGAATTCACCTTCAACGACGGCACGCTGCTCAGCGGTAACTTCGTCCGGCCCTGCAAGATCGCAAAGTAGTCAGCCGAGCTTCGCGCGCAATCGTTGCCAGAGCGAGGGCGGGCGCGGTTGGGTGCGGCGCCACTCTTCCTCGCTCGGCAGTCGTCCCGCCTTGCGCTCGGCGAGCACACAGTCGGTGTGGGCGTGACGACGCCGGCTGCTGTCGCCCTCGGGGGAGATCAACACGTGCTCGCGCAGCGCCGGCAGGTGCTTGCCGCAGAAGGGGCAGCGGTAGGTGGCGGGCTTGCGATTCTGCGCCGGTCGCATCGCCCACCAGCGCACCGGCTCCCTCTGGGCCGGCCGCCGCGCCACCGCTCAGGCGCTGGCGCCCAGCTGCGGAGTCCTGGTGCCGCCGCGCTCGCGCTCGCCCTTCATCACCACATTGAAGAAGACGTCGTTGCGGCCGCGGCGCATTTTGTAGGGGAAGAGGTGGCGGGCCCGGCGGTGCCCGGCGGTCATCGCCCGAAAGCCGGCCTCGTGGGCGGGGCCCCAGGCGATGCCGAAGATCTCGCGAACCCGCGGCGGCAGGGTGCCCTTGATGATGTGGTTCTGGGCGACGAGGTTGCCCCGCGCGGGCGCCGGGACCGGCTGCTCGAAGGCGACCAGCGGCGCCAGCGCCAGGCCATGCGGGGTCGCCTGCAGATCGGGGGAGGAGAGCCGCTGCGCCCACCAGGCGCTGAACTCGCGGTAGCTGCCGGGGACCTTGCTGCCGGGTAGGCCGAAGAGCTCGCCGAAGCGGACGTAGTCCTGCCACAGCTCCTCGCGCTCGGCCTCGCTTAGCGGCCGCACCATCGTCTCGTACATCGCCCGGCCCGAGTCGGCGATCACCGCCAGCGTCCACAGCATCAACTCCGGGTCGAAGGCCGAGTAGGGAGCGCCGGCCGGGTGGGCGCCCGCCGCTTCGGAGAGCTCGCCGTTGACTCGCTCGTGCATGCGGTGCACCGCGGCCAGTGCCTTGTCGGCTTCGGCGCGGGTGCCGAGCAGGACGGTCTCCTGGATCTTTGCCGTGCGGGCGAGTCGCTGGAAGGGCCGGTCGCCCGAGCCCGTGCTCAACATCGTGCCGGTGTAGGTGAGCGGCTCCAGCGCCCCGATAAGCAGCGCCCGCTGGCCGTAGAGCAGGCCGACCGCGCGCTCACCGTGGACCCGCCGCGCCACAGAGCGGCCGGGCGGAAAGTAGTAGTCGGAATCTTTCCTCTGGTACGCCACCGGTGCCGAGGATCGTACCTCGGTTAGGCGGGCTCCCGGAAGAGGGTCGGTACCGCCGCCGCGTCGGTTCTCGTGCCGACGCCCTCGTGCAGGTCGTGGGCGGCGAAGATCTCGTCGAGGTCCTCGCGGGTCAGCGTCTCGCGCTCGAGCGCGTTCGCCGCCAGATCGTTGAGGCATTCGCGGTTCGCCGCGAGCAGGGCGCGGGCGCGGCGGTAGGCCTCGCGGGCGAGGTTCATCGCCGCCAGGTCGACGTCGCGGCGGGTCCGGTCCGAGAGCGCGTAGTCGCCGGTCGGCAGAGCGATCGGCGGCGCGCCGTCGGCGTCGAGGGCGACGCCCATGCCGAACTCGCCGACCATCTGGTTGCAGACCGCGTGGACGCGGGCGAGGTCGTCGACCGCTCCCGAGTACGAATTGCCCATCACCTCCTCCTCGGCGGCGCGGCCGCCCAGCAGGGTGACGATCTCGTCGAGCAGCTCGTCGCGCGACTTGAGGTAGGTGTCCTCCTGCGGCGAGTGGCCGACGAAGCCAAGTGCCGGCCCGCGCGGGACGATGCTGAGGATCTCCGGCGGATCGAGGCCGAGCAGGCGGCGGCAGAGCGCATGGCCCGCCTCGTGGTAGGCGACGATGCGGCGCTCCTTTTGGTTCAGGTGCCGCGCTTGCTGGGAGCCGACTGCCTGGCGCAACAGGGCCTCGTCGAGGTCCTCGCGGGCCATCGCCTTGCGATCGGCACGGCCAGCGATGATCGCTCCCTCGTTAAGTGCGTTGGCAAGCTGCGCGCCGGTCATCCCGGTCGTCTTGCGCGCCACGTCGGCCAGATCGAGGTCGGGGCCGAGTGGCTTGCCCTTGGCGTGAGCGCGCAGGATCGCCTCGCGGCCGTGGCGGTCCGGTGGCGCGACCAGGACCTGGCGATCGAAGCGGCCCGGGCGCAGCAGCGCGTGGTCGAGCTTGTCGACGTGGTTGGAGGCGGCGATGACGATCACCGTGCCGGGATCGCGCTCGAACCCATCGAGCTCGACCAGCAGCTGGTTGAGCGCCTGCTCGCGCTCACTGGTGCCGCCGTCGCCGCCTCCACCGCGCGCACCCCCCACTGCGTCGAGCTCGTCGATGAAGATCACCGCACGGCCCGACTTGCGCGCCTCTTTGAACAGCCGCCTGATCCGGGCGGCACCCCTCCCGACAAACATCTCGACGAAGCTCGAGCCCGAGGCGGCGAAGAAGTCGACGCCGGCCTGGGCGGCCACCGCCCGCGCCAGCATGGTCTTGCCGGTTCCCGGCGGGCCGAAGAGCAAGACTCCGCGCGGCGGTTGGGCGCCGAGGGCGGCGAAGCGATCCGGGTCGCGCAGCCACTCGGCGACGTCCATCAGCTCGTCCTTGGCCGCGTCGACCCCCTGCACCTCGTCCCAGAGCACCGGCGCGGTGCGGCTCGCCTTCACCGTCTCCGGCTTGGTCGAACCCATCGTGGTCCGCATCAGCCGGAAGAAGACGAAGAGCAGCATCGCCATGAAGACGACGCCGAAGACCGGGTACCAGTCGAAGGCGAATTCCTGAATCTGGTTGGTGGTTAGCGCCAGCGTCACGTTCGTCTTTCGATCGAGGGAGCGTCCTCAGAACTAACGATGGAGTGTGGGCGCAAAGTGCACGCACTCCAATCGCATATGCGTCCAGTCCGTGCCTGAGCGCTAAAGATCGCGGGGCGAGACGATGCCGCTTTGCAGTGCCCGCTCGACCAGGGCGACGCGCTTGCGGTTCTGCGGCAGGTCCTCGACCCCGAGCCGCTCGAAGAGGGCGCGCATATGTGTCTTGACCGCGTCGACGCTGAGGTGGAGCTCGGCGGCGATCGCCTGGTTGGTCGGCGGCGTGGCGAAGGCGGAGCCGTCCTTGAAGGGGCGGCAGAGGGCGAGGAGGACGCGGCGCTGGCCGGGGGAGACGGCGGCCGCGGCGGGCGTCTCGGTCGCGACGACGGTTGCTTCCGGCCCCGCCCCGCCGGGGCGGCGGTAGAGGACCCTGGTGCGGCCGAAGCGCAGCGTGTCGCCGTCGCGCAGGCGGCGGCGGCCGTGGACGCGCTCCTCGCCGACGAAGGAGCCGTTGCGGGAGAGGCCGTCGTCGAGCAGCGTGCACTCGTCGCCGACTACCTCGATCTGGGCGTGCAGGGCGGAGACCTCCTCGTCCCAATCGATCCGCAGGCCGCACGCCTCGCCGCGTCCCACCCAGAGCTCAGCCGTACCGGCCTCGACGATCGCGATTCGCTGCTCGCCCGCGGCGTCGCGGAGAACGAGGAAGGGCCGCCCGTCGCGTTCGGCCTCGATCTGCGCCTTCAGCTCGGCGGCGCTGGTCTGGCGTGGCTCGGCACTCACGGCCTGAGCCTAGACCAGGGGGTGAGCGAGTCCACCCCTGGGACCCCTGGGAGCGACGGGCGATCCGGGCGAGTCTGTTCCCACCGCAAGCAGCGCCCACAAATCGACCTAGGAGGACACATGACTCGCAACCTCACCGCCCAGAAGATCGCCCGCCGTACCGGCCTCGTCGCCGCCCTGGCCAGCCTCGCCTTGGCCGTCGCGCCGGCCGCCAGCATTGCCTCGGCCCCGGTCAAGTTCGGCGCGATGCTGAACCCGACCGTGCAGCCCTCGAACTCGCTGCCGGGCCTGACCTGCAACGGGCCGGAAACCCCGCTCGTCGGCTGCACGATGATCCTCAACGAAGCCTACGGTCGCCCTGACGGCGGCGAGCTCGCGCCGAAGACAGGCACGATCAAGAAGATCCGCTTGATCGCCGGCGGCCCTGGCAGTTTCCGGCTGCAGGTTGCCAAGGTCAACCGGGCGACGGTGTTCGGGACCAACGAAGCCCGCGCCGTGCACTACGGGCCGCAGATTCACTACGAGGGCCAGACCGAAGCCAATTTCGAAGACGACAGCTACCGGGTCGAGTCCTTCCCGGTCAGCATCCCGGTGAAGAAGGGCCAGCAGCTTGCCCTGCGCGGCCAGATCACCTCGATGATCCGCTGCTCGTCGGGTGGCGATCACACCCTGATCTACACGCCGCCGCTCTACCTCGGCGGTCCCTTCACCCAGGCCACCAACACCGACGGCTGCTGGCTGCTGATGGAAGCGGTTATTCGCTAGCCCCGCTCCACCTGCGATCCGCCGACGATGGCCTTCGTGCCATCGTCGGCGAAGACGACCCAGGCCTTGTTGCCGCCGTCGTAGTCGGGCGCCCAGAGCTTCAGCGTCGCCGGGCGGCCCCAGACCGTGACCTGCTCGTCGCCGGTCTCCTCCTCGCCGCGCCAGATCTGCACGAAGGGGTTGGCATCGTACTCGGCGCCGATCGTGGTCGGCTCTCGGTGGCCGGGGTGGACGGCGGTCTCCGGTGGCAGCTCGAGCAGCCGCATCACCGAGGACTGGAGGTCGTCGAAGCCGCTGGCGCCCGGCGCCATCGTTCCCCCAACGGTTCCCTTGAAAAGGACGTCGGCGGTGAAGACGTCAGTGCCGTTGACGAGGAAGGCGACGTGGCCGGTCGCGTGTCCCGGCGTGTAGATCGCTTCGATCTCGAGGTCGCCGGTGCTGAGCTTCTCGCCGTCAGCGATCGTCTGCGCGATCTCGTCCTCGATCTCGGCCGCGGCGGCCGCATGAGCGACCATCGGCACGCCGCCGAGCTGCTGCTGCGCCGCGGCCAGGCCGGCGATGTGGTCGCCGTGCGGATGGGTGATCAGGATGTGGGTGATCTCGATCCCGTCGCGCTCGGCCCGCTCGATCAGCGGCCCGAGGTCGTCGTTGCCGTCGATCAACACTCCGGTGCCGCCGGCTTCATCGGCGACGAGGTAAGCGTTCGACAGCCACTGCGGATTCTCGGTCCTCTCGATGATCACTCGGGTCTCCCTCCGGTTGCTCGCGTCCCGGAACTCTCCCAGAGTCAGACCGCGGCCGAGACCGAGCTGCCCTCGAGCAGGGTCTGGGCGACCAGCTCGGGGTCGTCCCACATCGGCGTATGGCCGACGCCGGGCAGGACGACGTAGCGCGAGCCGGCCGGTTGGCGCTCGGGCCGCGGCGGCGCTAGCAGCCGGTCGCGGTCCCCCCAGGCGAGGGTGACCGGCAGGTCGGGATAGCCGGCGGGGTCGAAGACGTGGGTGCGCATCGCCTTGTTGGCGCCGTCGTAGCCGCTCGAGTCGATCCAGCCGAGGACCAGCTCGCGGCCCTCCTTGGCGGGGATGAGGTCCGGTCGGGCCGCGAACGTCGCCAGCATCGACTCGCGGGTGCGCCGGGTGCGCAGGGCCAGCGAGACGATGGGCCGCAGGCGTTTGGCCCAGAGGCGCGGGTTGACGCGGCGGTCGCCGAGCGGCTTGCGCCAGAGGCCGGCGGGGGAGATCGCGGTCACCGATGCGGCCCAGCCGGCGCGGCCAAGCTCCAGTCCGACCCAGCCGCCGAGCGAGTTGCCGGCGACGTGGGGTCGCTCGAAGCCGAGCTCGGTGGCGGCCTCGCGCACCGCCGCGGCGAGGTTCACGGCATTCGGTTCCACCCCGGCCGGGAGGGACGGAGCGACGCCGAACCCAGGCAGGTCGATCGCCAGCACGTCGCGCTCCTCGGCGAGCCGCTCGATCACCGGACTCCAGACCGCGGTTGAGCCGCCGAGGCCGTGCAAGAGCAGCAGCGGCTCGCCGCTGCCCTTCCTCACTTCCACTCCGGCTTGGCGAAGAGCGCCTGCACGTCGCCGATCCTACGCTCGCGGAAGCCCGCCTCGGAGGTGCTGAGATAAAACGCCCAGAGGCGGCGGAAGCGCTCGTCGTAGCCGTACGAGCGGAGCTTGTCCCAGGCTGCGGAGAAGCGCTCGCGCCAGGCGGCCAGGGTCGGCGGGTAGTGGGCGGTGATGTCGTCGCGCCAGACCTGGCGCATGTCGGTGACGCGGGCGAGGCAGTCGGCGATCGTCCGCTCCGAGGGCAGGCAGCCACCGGGGAAGACGTAGGTGTTGGCGAAGCTGCGGGCGCCCTTCTCGACCTCGTAGATCTCGTCGTCGATCGTGATCGCCTGCAGCAGCATCAGCCCGTCGGGGCTGAGCAGCTCGCTGCAGTGGTGGAAGAAGGTGTCGAAGTACTGCCAGCCGACCGCCTCGATCATCTCGACCGAGACCAGGCGGTCGAAGCGGCCGTCGAGGTCGCGGTAGTCCTGGCGCAGCACGGTGACGCGGTTCTCGAGGCCCGCCTCGCGCACCCGCTGCCGGGCCAGCTCGTGCTGCTCGGCGGAGATCGTCGTCGTCGTCACCCGGCACTCGTGCTCGCGGGCGGCGTGGATCGCCAGGCCACCCCAGCCGCTGCCGATCTCCAGCAGGTGGTTCTCGGGGCCAAGCCGCAGTTGCGAGCAGATCCGCTCCAGCTTCGCCAGCTGCGCCTCCTCCAGGCTCGTGTCCTGCTCCGGGAAGTAGGCGCAGGAATAGACCATTCGCTTGTCGAGGAAGGAGGCGAAGAGGTCGTTGCCGAGGTCGTAGTGGGCGGCGATGTGCTGCTTGGCCCGAGTCCGCGTGTTCGCCGGTACCAGGTGGCGGGCCCGGTGCAGAAGCCCGCGCTGGCGGGCGACGGCGCCGCGCAGGCCGTCCGGCTGGCGCAGCTCGCGGGCGGCGATGCGGATCAGGGCGACGAGGTCGTCGGTCTCCCAGAGTCCCTCGACGTAGGTCTCGCCGAGCCCGACGCTGCCGCGCAGCGGACCGCGCCAGGCGGCTGGGTCGCGGATCGTCACGGTCGTGTGCAGCTCGGCGCCGGCGGGGCCGAACGAGCGCCGCCGGCCGTCCTCGACCACGTCGATCCGGCCGGCGCGGAGGCGTGACAGGGCTTGCTGGACGGCGGTGCGGGCGAGCCGGTTGCCTAGGGCGACAGGAACCCCCTCGGTCGCTTCCCGCTGGGATGGGGGAAGTAGGGAGCCCCCTTCAGCTTCAGCCGCAGCGTCTGCGCGTAGATCTTGGCGACGACCTGCAGCGACATCGCCGGGTAGCGCAGCAGCATCCAGGTCAGCAGCGGGCCGCTGAGCTCGCGGCGGCGCATCGAGAGGGTGGCGTCGAACTGTTTTTGGCTGCGGGGTGCAACGCGTTCGGTGTCATATGGAGCCGTAACGCGTTGCACCGGGCGCGACTCGATCTGCACGCTGAGCCGCTCGCCCGGCTCGCTGGCGCGGAAGGCATAGGTCTGGTCCATCGCCATCAGGGGCGAGACGTGGAGGGCCTTGTCGAGCTCTTGCGCAAGCACGGTTCCCTGGCGCCCGTCGCGCGCCAGGACATAAGGATGGCGCTCTCCCCAGGGAATGTTGTTGACGTCGGCGACTACCGCCTCGACCCGCTCGCCGCTGGCGTCGAAGCAGTAGTAGAAGCAGACCGGGTTGAAGACGTGGCCGAGGGTGCGCAGGTTGGCAAGCATCCGCACCGGGCCGGCGGGCCGGGCGCCGGTCTGCTGCTCGACCGCGTCGCGGGCGCACTGGGCCAGCGGCCGGTCCGGGTCGCCCATGTAGTCGGCGCGGCGGAAGCGGGCGGGGGCGGGTCGGCGCGCCGAGAAGAGCGGGTAGCGGTCGAGCAGCCGCGGCAGCTCGTCGAGGTCGAGGTACATCAGGAAGAGCCGGTAGCGGAACTCGTGCTCGACCGGCTCGAAGCGCCGGTGGCGGATCCAGCCCTCGTAGACGGCGGAGGCGCTCATGCCACCAGCGCCTCGGGCAGCTCGGCGGCCGGGGCGATCCCCTCGCAGGCGCGGATCGCGCTGAGCACGCCGTCCTCGTGGAAGCCCCAGCCCCAGTAGGCGCCGCAGAAGTGAGTGTTGCGGAAGCCGCTGATTTTCCCGTGGCGCGTCTGAGCGGCGACTCCCGCAGCGGTGTAGACGGGGTGCTCGTAGGAAAAGCGGCGCAGCACCTTCTCCGGATCGATTTCCCCGCTGCGGTTGAGCGTGACCAGCAGCTCACGCTTGCTGCGCAGCCGCTGCAGGTTGTTCATCCAGTAGGTGACTGTGGTCCCGCGGGCCGGCTCCGGCGAGAGGTGGAAGTTCCAGCTCGACCAGGCGACGCGGCGACGCGGCAGCAGCGAGGCGTCGGTGTGCAGCACCGCTTCGTTGCGCTGGTAGGGGATGGCTCCGAGGATCTCACGCTCCGCTTCGCTCGGATCGGCGAGCAGCGCCAGCGCCTGGTCGGAGTGGGTCGCGATCACGACCTGGTCGAAGTCCTCGCTCTCGCAGCCCTCGGCCTCGATGCGGACGCCGCCGCCGGTCCGCTCGATCCGCCGCACCGGCGCCCGCAGCCGCACCCGGTCGCGCCAGGGCGCTGAGATCGTCTCGACGTAGGAGATCGAGCCGCCGCTGACCGTGCGCCAGCGCGGCCGGTCGCGGAGGCTGAACATCCCGTGGTTCTCGAAGAACTCGGCCATGAAGCTGGCCGGGAAGTCCCACATCTGCTCGGGGTCGCTCGACCACACGGCGGAGGCCTGCGGCACGATCAACCGTTCGACGAAGTGCTGGGAGAAGCCCTGTTCCTCGAGCCAGGCCCCCAGCGAGGGCGCGGTCCCGTTCATCCCGATCAGCGCCCGTGCCTCGCGGTTGAAGCGGCGCCAGTCACGCAGCATGCCGAGGAAGGAGGGGCTGAGCAGGTGGGCGGGACGGGCGAAGACGCCGCGCGGCGTCCCGGCATACTCGAAGTCGCGCCCGTCGGAGACCGAGAAGCTCATGTGCGAGGGCTGGCTGGCGACCCCGAGCTCGGCCAGCAGCGCTTCGAAGTTGGGGTAGTTGCGGTCGTTGAAGACGATGAAGCCTGTGTCCACCCAGTGGGTCTCGTCCTCGAAGTCGACCCGGACCGTGTTGGTGTGACCGCCGAGTCGCGAGCCCGCCTCGTAGACGGTCAGCTCGTGCTCGCGGTGCAGCAGGTGGGCAGCAACGAGGCCCGAGACTCCGGTTCCGACGATCGCGATCTTCATCGCAGATGACTACGGATAGGAGCGTCGAGTGGATGCCTCGGGTGTAACGCCTTGTCCGTGCCATGGGTGGACAGCGCGTTACACCTCGCTCATCCGTAGGGCCGGTAGATCATCCGGTGCCCGAGCAGTTCCGTCACGGTGGCGAAGCGGTAGCCGCGGCCTCGCAGCGTGTCGATAATCGAGGGCAGGGCCGCGAGGGTGCCGCCGCGATCGCCGCCGCCGTCGTGCATGAGAATGATCGAGCCCGGCTGGGCGGCGTCGACGACGCGGCTGTAGACGGCGCCGCTGCCCGGGTTCGACCAGTCGGCTGGGTCGATGTCCCAGGTGATTGTCTGCATGCCGAGGCTGGCGGCGATGGAGATCGTGCCGGAATCGACCGCGCCGCCCGGGGGCCGGAAGAGGCAGGGCTTGAAGTGCGTGTAGGTGGCGATCCGTTCGCTCGCCCCGGCGACCTCGGCGTAGCCGGGATATTCGACGTGGTTCATCGTGTGGTCACCGATCTCGTTGCCCTCGCGCAGGATCTGGCGCATCGTCGCTTCGCGGCCGGCCATCTCCCGGCCGATCTCGAAAAAGGTGCCGGGGATCTGCTTTTCGCGCAGGACCTGGAGGAAGCCGCTGGTGTATTCGCTCGGCCCGTCGTCGAAGGTGAGGGCGACGACGTTGCGGTCGCGTGGGCCGTTCGCGATCAGGCCTTCGCCGCCACCGGTGCAACCGACCGCGCGGACCGGCCGCAGGCGAAAACGGCGGGCGCTGCGGGCTGGCAGGCTCGTTTCGCAGTCGAGCGGCTTCTTCTCCGTCCCGCAGTTGCCAAGGGCCGCTGCCACCCGCCAGCGGTAGCGGTGGGGCGTCAATCCCGCGCTCGCCGGCAGCAGAGCGAGGACCAGCTTGCGCGCGCTTGGCCGCTTCACCCTCGCCGCCAGCGCTTCCGTTCCGGTCACCTCTTCCGCCTCGTTGACGAGCTCGAGCCCGATGCGTCCCCGCGCTTTGCTCGGGCCACCGAGACAGAGCCGCCGTTCGCCCGCCCGCCCGCTGCGCTGCAGCTCCAGGCAGAGGAAGCGGGAGCCCTCACCCTGCGGCAGGCGGTCGAGCTTGGCGAGCGCCACCGGCCTCGACGTCTCCAGGCTGAAGATCAATCGCCGCCCCGCTTGCGAGAGCCTGGCGCGAACCACGACGGGGGGCGTAGCGACCGCACCGCTCGGGACCGCAGCGCAAGCCAGCGGCAGCGCGGTGAGCGTTGCGATGCAGACGATCTTGCGAGGGGAGGCGATAGAAGGATCCAGTTCGGTACGGGAATGGTATGGCGATTTCTTTTCTCTCGGCATGATGCCCGCTACCGTGTCTCTTCAGTAGACGTGAAGCCAGATCCACCGCGGAGCCAGGGATCCGCCCAACGGCTTTCACGACCATCTTCTTCGCAATGGCGCTCCTCGCGTACATGCCAACTGCTGCCTGCGTTGTGCCGGCTGGAACCGGGGAAGCTGCCGACCCCTTGAGAGACACGGGTCCCGCTCCGTGAGCCGGCGCCCGGCGGGGGCGCTTGCGGGCATGGCCATGACTCTTCTTCTCCTGGCGGTTCCGGGGGGAGCCGCTGCCGAGCGTCCCAGTCCGGGCGCCGCGCTCGAGGTGCCGCACCCCGCGGTACCGATGCGCGACGTCGTGTTGGGCGAGCCCGGTGCTGCGGCGGCGCGGATATCCGCTTCCGCGTCGTCGCAGCGCTACTCGATCGGCGACGGCAGCGAAGCGACGATCGCCGTCGACGTCACCGCCGCCTGCGCGGAGAGCTGCGACGTGACCGACCCGCAGCGGGTCGCCGACTTCATCGGCACGCTGATCCACGGCGACGAGGTCGAACTGCTCACCGTTCAGCTCGACACCGAATTCCAGCTCGGCTTCGACTGCGGCTTCGGCGCCGAGGCCTGTTACTTCACCGGCGAGAACAAGATCGTCATCGGCGGCTACGAAGAAGCCGACGGCGACGGCGCGACCTTCGACTTCGTCCTCGCCCACGAGTACGGGCACCACGTCGCCACCCACCGCGAAATGCCGGCGCCCTTCGGCAGCGCGGTCGACTGGGGCACCGAGCGCTGGGCCAGCCTCGAGAACGTCTGCCAGGGCAAGCGCAGCGGCCGCCTCTATCCCGGCGACGAGGGCAGTCACTACTTCGAGGACCCCGGCGAGGCATTTGCCGAGGCCTTCGCCCACCTCCGCTTCCCCGAACTCTCGGTCCAGTGGCGCTACCTGCCGGGACTGAAGCCGAACCCGGCCGCGTTCGAGGCGATTCGGGAAGACACGCTTACGCCCTGGCAGGGGCGGACCAGCTTCGTGCTGGCCGGGCGAGTACCGGCCAGGGGGGAGGGCGCAGCCGTCGAGACCCTACGAACGCCGCTCGACGGAACGGTCAGCCTGCGCCCCAGCCGCCTGCGCAGGCACGACTACGAACTGGCCCTTCGTAGTCGTGCCGGCAGGCTTCTGCGCAGCTCCCGCCACGGCCTCGGCCCCCAGCACCAGATCGACTACACCGTCTGCGGCCAGCCCCACCTGCGCCTCGAAATCACCTCAACCCGTGCCCACGCGGGACCCTTCCGGCTGCGAATCCAGCGACCCTGAGATAATGCCCGCCCGGGCGCCAGTCGCCTGTCTCCCGGGGGCGTAGCTCAGCTGGTTAGAGCGCCGGCCTGTCACGCCGGAGGTCGCGGGTTCGAGTCCCGTCGCTCCCGTATCTCGTGCTGCTATTCGGGGCCTTCTGTTTGATTGGTCTCAGCGAGAACTACCGGCGTCCGGAAGCGAGCCTAGCCTGGCGTCGGATCAATGATGGCGACTCCAATGGGCAAGAAGCCGAGCCGGTACGCGCAGATAATCGAGCGGGTCTTCTTCGATAACTACACGCCACGAGCGCGGACCATTCGCTTCAGCCGGGCCGAGTTTGCGGCGATCGCCAAAGACCTGGGCATCAAGCTGCCCAGCAATCTCGGCGACGTCCTCTACAGCTACCGCTATCGCAACGAGCTTCCCGCCAAAGTCCTCGCCAAGCAGCCCAGGGGCCTCGAGTGGGCGATCTTTCCAGCCAACCGGAAACCGACCGAATACCGGTTCACGGCGGTGCCCTCCGCGACCATCACGCCTACTCTGGACCGGCCGCTCATCGAGATTCCCGATGCGACTCCGGGGCTGATCGGTATGTATGCGATCAAAGATGAGCAGGCGCTGCTCGCGAAGCTTCGCTACAACCGGTTGCTCGACGTGTACACGGGGGTAACCACCTACTCGCTTCAGTCTCACCTGCGTACCGCTATCCCGGAGTCGCAGGTCGAGGTCGACGAGGTCTATGTGGGAATAGACAAATTGGGTCGACACCACATGTTCCCGGTCCAGGCAAAGGGTGGCAAGGACTTTCTCAGCGTCGTCCAGGTCTGGCAGGACTTCAAGATGTGCGCGGCCAAATTCCCAAAGCTGATCGCGCACCCGATCGCTGCCCAGTTCATGGGCGACGATGTAATTGCCCTCTTCTCCTTCAAGTGGGATGGTGCCGACGGCATTACCGTCGCTCGCGGATCCGAGCGGCACTACAAGCTGGTTCCGTCGGCCGAACTCACTTAGTAAGGGCGATTTCAGTCCCGCGGCGCGTAGCGATGGTGAAGCATCAGGGCGTTGCCGTCGGGGTCGGTGAAGTGGGCCATGTGGCAGACGCCACTGTCCATCGTCTCGGCAAGAAAGGAGACGCCCTTCGATTCGAGCTCCGCCCGGGTCGCTTCCACGTCCTCAACGTGGAAGGCGATCGGGTGGCCGCTGGCCTGAAACTCCCGGCCGATCGCGGCTGAATCGAGCACTTGCAGTGTCAGGTTGCCGGTCTCGAACTCACCGCCGGGAATTTTGCCGTAGTCGACCGAGTGCTCGAGGCCGAGGGTCTGACCGTAGAACTCGACCGCGGCCGGGTAGTCCTTGACGAAGACGGTGGCGAAGTCGACACCGGTGATTGCTGTGGCGGTCATTGCGTCCTCCCGATCGATCTGGCGGTGAAGTGGATTAGCGGCTTTCCCGGCTCACCCGTCGTGCAGGTCGTTTGTTCGCTGTCGAGCTCACGGTAGACGCCGGTGATCCGGTCGTTGCGCACCTTTCCGGCAAGCAGGGATTCTTCGTAGCCGACTTCGTAGTTGTTGCTGTCCTGTTCGCGAAAGCTTCCGTTTGGGTGGATCCGGAGATTGACGTGGTTCGAGTCGAATTCGGTGCCCTCCTGACTGCCGTCGCGGCAATGGAGCCGCACGGAAAGGTGAATTCCGGCGATCAGGTTGCCCTCGACGCGAAGCCGGATCTGAAAGCCGCGACGGCGCATTTGGTAAATGGTCTTCGCGGGGCCCGCGGGGCCGCCGAGCAGGCGGTTCGAGCCGGGACCGCCAAGCAGGCGGTCGGCGCCACTGCCGCCAAGCAAAAGATCGTCTCCTGGCCCACCGAGAAGCGAGTCCGCCCCGCCGCCGCCGAGCAGTGCGTCGTCGCCCGCGCCGCCGAAGAGGCGATCGCGACCGCCCTCACCGACCAGGCGGTCCGCGCCGGCGTCTCCGTATAGGACGTCGACACCTTCACCGTGCGCTTCGAGAACGTCGTCTCCGGACCCTCCGTGGATCACCCCGCCCCAGTCTTCTCGCACCTGATCATCGCCGGCGCCGGCGTAGATGTCGCCGTGCTGGTTGTAGATGACGTCGTCGCCCGCCCCCGCGCAAATCGGCCCGCCGCTGTTGCGGATCACGTCATCGCCGCCCATCGCCACGATCGCCCCATAGCTGTGTATGCGGTCGGGCCCGGGAGTGCCCTGCACAGTCGCGACCTTGCCGTGGCAGTAGGCCATGTGGCCGTCGCCGCCGCTGCGGACGACTACCGCCAGCTCCCCGTGCTTCCCGGCGAAGGCGAATCCAGCCGTGACCGTGGCGCCGTCGGCCAAGGCCAAGATCGCGGTAGCGCTCTCGTCGGTTTCGTGTTCGCGGGAGGAGCCGTGCGTCACGCCGGTCTGGGCGAGTCCGTCGCCGCCGAAGCGCCTGTCGCGACGCCCGTCGGGCAAGAAGCGGCCGACCGCGCTGCTGCGCGAGATGTCGCCGGCGAGAAGGATCCTCCCCTTGTCGTCTAGTGCTCCCGAGCTGGCATTGATTCCGTTGCCGTAGAGGTCTTCGGTGAAGGCCCGCCCGTGGGCGCCGAAGCTCTGGTCGCGGCTTCCATTCGGCAGCAGTCCCAGCAGCGTGGTCCTGCCGACGACGACGAGACGGCCATCCGGCCGGACCAGCACGACTTTCGCGTCGCCGATCTGCCCGGATCCTTCCCCGCTGTTGAAGGTGTCGGCGTTGGAGACGACGATTCCCCCGCGCCCGAAGCCGGGGTCGAGCACGCCCGCCGCCGTCAGCCTGGCGACCGCGAGGTTGCTCGTCATGTTGCCGGCGAGGAGGATCTTGCCGTCCGGCTGCTGCGTGAGCCGGTTCACCTCCTTCAGGCGTCCCCCGGACGCCACGGTCGGGTCCGTAGTTCCCCCCTCGCCAAAGCTGGGATCGAGGCTGCCGTCCGCTCGGAACCGCGCCGCCACCGTGCCCGAATCCAGGTAGGAGTGCTCTTCTTCTTCGCCGACCCGTTTCTTGTAGAGGCGTAGGTTGCCGACCGCGAGGAGGCTGCCATCCGGTTCGACCTCGGCATCGGCGAAGGCCTCGCGAGGGTCGTCGAAGTCGCGGAAGTAGGAGCTGCTCGGCGGTAGGGCCAGGGCGTGCACGATTGTCGTGCCGCCGCTGCCGAAGCTTGGATCGGGGTGGCCGTCGGGGATGAAGCGGGCGACGGCGAGGTCGTTGTTCTCGGAGCCGGCGATGACGATCGTCCCGTCCGCTGCCATGTCGACCGCGTTCCAGGGACCGCCGGGGAGGGAGACGCTTCCCGAATCGCCGAAGGAGCTGTCCAGCGAGCCCGCCGGCGTCAGTCTGATCAGGAAGCTACGGTCGTCGGCCGACCTGGTGACGACGGCGAACCCGCGCCGGCGGTCGCCGGCGATGTCGGCGGCGACGATGTCACTGGCGCGGTCGAGGTCGAGCTTGACCACCCCGCGGCGGCCGAAGGAGGGGTCCGGGTAGCCGGGCGCGGCACCGGCGGTCGAGACAAGGCCGGCCGCGAGCGCCAGCGCCAGGTAGCAGCCCCCCAGGGTCCGGGTCAGTCGCCGCGCGGGTGCCGTCGCCAGGTCGCCGATGCCGTATAGAACCATTTCGCGCGTAGGATCGGAGCGGTGGAGCTGGACGCAGATACGAAGACTGTCCTCCTGCTGGCGGCGCTGATGTTCCTCTGGGCGCTGCTGCTCGGCGTCTGGAAGTTTCGCCAGATGGACGCCTCCGAGGAGGGGCTGGCGCATCCCTACGTCGACACCGCCCACCGCGCGGCCTTGCTCTACAGCTTCGCCCTGCTTCTGGTCGCGACCTTCGTCGAGCTGAGTGGGTGGGGCGTGCTGATCAACCTGCTCGCTGCCGGCGCCCTCGCCTTCTACTTCTTCGCAGCCGTCGCCGGTTACGCCTTCCATGGCTGGAAGCGGGACACCGACAATCAGTTCCGCCGGCCGGTCCACGGCATGAACGCCTTCATGGCCAGCCTGATCGTCGCCGAGATCGGCGGCTGGTTGGTCCTCGTCGCCGGCTTCCTCGACGCCCAGGTCTTCTAGTGCACGACGCAGTTCGGGCTGCGGCCGCCTGAAGGGAATGCTGCGGCGAGGGCGTCGGCGATCAGGTGGGCCCTGGCGCGGTAGCCGGGGGTGGTGAAGTGGATGCCGTCGTCGATGAACCAGGAATCCTTGACGTCGGAGGCCCAGTCGTAGACGCGCATGTTGGGATATTCGGGACAGGCTTCGAGCAGGGCTTCGTCCCACTCGAGCATGTTGCTCTCCGCGTAGGGACCGCTGGGCACTAGCGATTTGACGTTGACCCAGAGCACCGGCTCGTTGCCGGCCGCCGACATCATCCGTTCGATCCGTTCGCGGTCGTCGACGCTGCCGCCGACGAAGACATCGGCGGCGTCGTTGGTGCCGAGGGCGAAGACCCAGCAGCCACGAAAGCCTTCTCCTCTCCAAGCCAGGGCCGCTTCGTAGGCGTTCGGTTCGCCTTCGAAGGTCTCGTCGATCGAGCGCGCCCCGGAGATCGCAAAGTAGGAGGTGGTGGCGCCGACCCGCGCGTACTGCGCTTCGCTGCGGTCCTTGGGGTTGGGCAGGTAGTTGGTCGAGGTCAGACCCTCCGAGGTCGAGTCGCCGATGTGGACGACCGACTTGCACGAGCTCTGTCCCGGAATCGCCGGTTCGTCGACCGTCGCCGGCTGCGGCGAGATCTGCGAGGCCGGCACAGGTGAGGCGACGGCACTGCCCGAGACGACCGGCGGTTCGGCGTTGGGATCGAGCGCCGCTCCGGCCAGCCCGACCAGCGCGACGAGCAGCACCGCGACGAGCGCGCCGGCGGCGGCCCAGCCCCGCTGCGAGACCAGCTCCGGACGCCAGCCCTGCGAGCGCAGCCGCTTCCAGAGCCGCCCCAGGGCCCCGTGGCGGACCGGCTCCTCAACGTAGTGCCAGGAGAGCGCGGCGATGCCGAACGTCGCCCCGACCTGCAGCGCATCGCGGAGGAGGTCGGGGCCGTGCGCGCCGCTCGGCGAGGTGAGGACGATGATCGGGAAGTGCCAGAGGTAGATGCCGTAGGAGCGCACGCCGATCCAGCGCAGCGGTGCCCAGCCGAGCAGGACGCCGAGCCGGCTGGCGGGATGGGCGAGGGCGGCGACGACGAGGACAGTCGCGATCGAGAGCAGCACCAGGCCGCCGTCGTAGATGAATGACGAGTACTGGTTCGTGCGCCAGATCATCAGCGCGATTACGAGCAGGCCGGCCGCACCGGCGCCGTCGAGGACGTTGCGCGCCCCGGCTGCGATCTTCGGCGTCAGCTTGCGGCTCGGCCAGACCATCGCCAGGGCGGCGCCGGCGAGCAGCTCGAAGGCACGCGTGTCGGTGCCGTCGTAGACGCGCGAGGGGTCGAAGCTGGGGTGGTAGAGGACCGCCATCGCGATCGCCGAGACGGCGGCCAGCGCCAGCGTCGCCACCGCGAGCCGCGGGCGCACGCCGCCGGCCGCCGCCGGCGCCTCGCGGATGAACCGCGTCCCCAGCAGCAGCAGGAAGGGCCAGAAGATGTAGAACTGCTCCTCGACCGCCAGCGACCAGAGGTGGCCAAGCGGTTCCGGTGCGCCGAAGCGGGCGAAGTAGGAGACGTGCTGGAAGATCAGCTGCCAGTTGCTGACGTAAAGCGCGGCGGCGATCACGGCGTCGCGGAATTTCGACGGTTGCGCCGGTCCGAAAACGGTGACCCAGGCGACGACGACGACCAGCATCAAGAAGAGCGCCGGGAGCAGGCGCCGCGCCCGGCCCAGCCAGAAGTCGACCAGCCGCATGTCGTGGCGGGCCATGTGGGCGAGCAGGATGTCGGTGATCAGGTAACCGCTGAGGGTGAAGAAGATCCCCACCCCGAGCAGCCCGCCGGGAGCCCAGCCGAATTCCAGGTGATAGGCGATGACGGCGAGCACGGCGATCGCTCGCAGCCCATCGAGGCCGGGCATGTAGCGCTTGCCGCGCCCGACTGGTTCAGGCAAGTGTGCTCACCGATCGTATTTTGGCTTTTCTTTAGAAAGGCGCCGCAGGCTCCGCTGCAATGAGATGGGTTTTGGCATCTTTAGGCGTGACGCTCAGCGCTGCCCTGCTCCTTGGCTGCGGGGGAAATGGCAGCTCCTCGGCAACCGCGGGCAGGCCGAAGTCGGGGGCGGCATCGGGAAGCGAAACCGACGCCACCGGGTCGGGTGCGGCAGCGCAAGAAGACTCCCCGCCGCGAGGCGCTCCCTCGGTGCCCTCCGCCTATCCCCGCCACGCCGGCTTCTCGGCGAGCCCGATCACGGCAGGGCAACGCTCACAGCTGGTTCGAAGCGGCCGGATCGCGATCCCGGTCCGGGTTGCGGGGCGCGGAACGATCTCGGCCTTCGGCCAGGCCGAGATCGGCGGCAGCATCGTCAGGACGGCCAACGCCGCAACGCAAGCCGCTTCCGGCGCGGGAACCGTGGTCTTGACTCTGCGGCTCACCTCGGCGGCGCGCAAGGCGCTCGCGAGCGGCGGTTCGTTCCTGATGTACGTCGCGGTTCGCTGCTCGTGCAATCCGACCGCGCAGCAATTCGCCCTGCCGCTCGGCCCCCAGGGCTAGGCACTGCGGGCGATGTAGATCGCCTTGGTGTGGGTCGCCACGTCAAGCGGCTGTTTCAGGATCCCGTCGGTGTAGATGCCGTAGACGTCGATGCACTCCAGCCCGGCCGCCTCCAGTGCCTCCAGCACCTCGGCTTCGGGGAAGTGGCGCTGGCGGTGAGCCATGACCGGTGTCCCTTCGCTTGCCTCGGCCTCGCCCGAAATCACTTCGAGTCGCGATTCGCAGATCGATCCCGGCGCCACGTCCTTTGCCGCCAGTCCGTTCCAGACCAGCCGCCGGCCGCTGCGTTCGACCACCTCGGTTTCGGCGAAGAAGGTGCGGTAAGCGAGCAGCTCGTTGACGTCGAAGAGCAGTAGCCCGGTCGGTGCCAGGTTGGCCCGCATCGCGGCCAGTGCCCGTTCCAGTTCCTTGCCGCCGAGCAGGTAGTTGATCGCGTCGTCGAGCGCCCAGATCAAGTCGAACTCGCCGAAGCGGGGCAGCTCGAGCATGTCGGCGACCTCGAGCCGAACCGCCTTGCCCGCCTTCTCGCGCGCAAGCTCGAGCATCGCGGCGGAGATGTCGCAGCCGGTTACGTCCCAGCCCTGGCGCAGCATCGGCATGAAGCTCTTGCCGGTCCCACAGCCGACGTCGAGCAGGCGCCTGCCCTGCAGCCCGTTGCCCTCCAGCACCTTGACCAGATCGGCCAGCCAGCCGTCGTAGTCATGGTGAGCGGTGAAATCGTCATAGACCGGAGCCATTGCCTCGTAGGTGCGCTCCGCCCACTCCCCACCGGTGTCTGTCGATGTTGTGAGCGCCACGAAAAGGAGACCTGAAACTAGGTCAAGAAAGTTTCAACACTAAAATTCACCTTTTTGGTTTTAGAAGTAGTACGGTCGAGCAATCAACGTTTCCTTCACTCAAAATGCAGATTCCGGGGACGACTGGGAGTGGGACGAGGCGCACCGCTTCTGCGTGCGCATGGCCTACCGCTACACCAGCAACCCGAGCGAAGCCGAGGACATCGCCCAGGACGCGCTACTGCGTGCCTGGCGTCGCCGCTCGACCCTGCGCGACGGCGCCCGCCGCAAGGAGTGGCTGGGGACGATCGTCCGCAACGAGGCCTTTCGCCAGCACTCGCGGGTTCGCCCCGATCCGGTCGAAAGCGTCGAGACCTGGGAGGGCGCCGAGGACGAGCAGATCCTCTCCACGGTCGACCGCGCCGACCTCCACGCTGCGCTCGAGCGTCTCGACGAGCGCGACCGCCAGTTGATCGAGCTGCGCTACAGCGAGGACCTCACCCAGGAGGCGATCGCCCGTCGGCTTGGCATCCCCGATGGCACGGTCAAGGTGCGTCTGCACCGGCTGCGCCACAAACTGCGCCGCGAGATGGGGGCGGCGAGAGCGATGCCGCCCGCGCCTCAGCGAGTCGCGGCGACGCGGCGCATCTCCTCGGCCGCTGCGCGCGGCCCGAGGTAGGGCACCAGCATCGCGAAGAGCAGGTCGGGCAGCATCGCCTGCAGCTGCGTCGCCCGCCCGGCCAGCAGCTCGTCGAAGATCAGTCCCGAGACCGCGCCGGCCGACATCAGCGAGATGTTCTCCGGTAGCTCGCGACCGCCGGCCAGCTCGCGACCGCCGTCGAGGTAGGCGGTGAAGCGGGCGACCGCGTTCCAGTGGCGCTGCCGCGCGTCGGCCCCGGCGGCGGCGACCTCGACCACGGCCGTCCGCGCTAGCTCGGGATCGAGGGCGAAGAGTTTGACGATCGTCGAGAGGCCGGTCTCGACCCGCTCCAGCCAGGGCTGCGCGCCGTCGCAGTTGGCGACGACCTCGGCAAAAACCTGCTCGACCAGCATGTCGTAGGCGGCGAGGAAGCAGTCGTGCTTGTCGTCAAAATACTTGTAGAAGGTGGTTCGGGAGGTCGGCGTCTCCTCGATCACGTCGGCGACCGAGGTCTCCTTGTATCCCTTTCTGCCGACCACGCGGATCATTGCCGCGAGGATCAGGTCACGCCGCGATTCAGATGCCATCGGCCAATCCCAGGTTGGTGGAGAACTGCGGAGTACCTTCATCATAGCGGCATGGTGTACGTAAGCGTTTACCTACTCGTTTCCGCCCACCTCCCTGGCCGCCGCCGCTGGGCCGATATATGGGATCAGCGTGGCAAAAAGCAGGTCCGAAAGCAAATTCGGCAGATACTCCGCGCGTCCCTCAGCCAGCTCTTCGGAGATCAGCCCGGCGACCGCGCCGATCGCCATCCGCGAGGTGTTCGCAGGCAGGCTGCGTCCGCCTGGGGCGAAATCGCGCCCCTCCTCGAAGAGCGGCGTCAGCCGCTGCAGTACCGCCCGGTAGCGGCGCTGCGCCGCGGGTCCGGCGGCGCCGACATCGACCAGTGCCAGGCGGGCGATCGCCGGCTCCTCGGCGAGCGCCTCGAGCAAGGCGGCGAGCCCCGCGCGAGCGCGGTCGGGCCATCGCTCCTCGGCCTCATACGCCGCCGCCACCCGCCGCACCAGTGCCTCGGCGACCCTGTCGTAGGCGGCCAGGAAGCAGGCCTCCTTGTCCTCGTACATCGCGTAGAAGGTGGTGCGGGAGATGCCCGCCTCGCGGGTCAGGTCGGCGACCGTCGTCGCCCCGTAGCCCTTCTCGGCGACGATCCGAGCTGCCGCCTCGAGCAGGCGTTCGCGCTGCGAGCGCGCGATCACCTCGGGCGGCAGCCGGTGACGGCCCCGGGGCGGGCGCCAGCGCTCGCGTTTCTCGCCCCCCGCCCCGGCCAACGGTTCGCTCAGCCGTCCGCCGGCGCGACTGCCCGCTCGGCTTGGCGCGCTTGGCGCAGCGCCTCCTCCTGGCCGAGGTAGGGGACCATCGTGATGTAGACGATGTCCGGCAGCAGCTCGCCCAGGCGCTCGGTGTTGCCGGCGAGGATCTGGCCGACGATCAGCGACTCGGCGGCCGAAAGCGCGGCGCGCCCGGCACTGGACGGGATCGCCTGTTCCTCGACCGGGTCGTCGCGGCCGCGTTCGAGCAGCGACTGCAGCACCCGCTTGCCGGAGGCGTGGAGCTCGAAGGCGCGCTCGCCCGAAGACGGTGCCTCGACCAGGGCCATGCGGGCAAAGCCGGGCCGGGTGGCGAGCAGGTCAAGGAAGGTGGCAGCGGCGTCGCGCACCATCGTCGCCCAGGGCTTGTCCGGGGAGTAGACGGCGACGATCCGGCCCATCGCTTCCGCCAGGGCCAGCTCCATCGCGGCTCCGAAGCAGTCCTCCTTGTCCTTGAACAGCTCATAGAAGGTGGCGCGAGACACACCCGCCGGCTCACAGACATCGGCGATCGTCGTCGCGCCGTAGCCCCTCGTCGCACAGCTCTCCGCCATCGAGGTGAGGATCCGTTCGCGTTGCGAATGAACGACCAGTGGCTCCGGCAGGTCTTTGCGGCCGGCCGGCAGCCGCTCCTGCTCGATCACGGCCCCCAAATCATTGGGCGGAGCGGCCGAAAGCTTGTTGTGAGGCGAAGAACTCGGAGGCACGTCAGGCGCTCCTCGGGCAGACATCCGTGTTTAGGTAAACGCGATTGTACACCCTGGGGGCGCTCTGTGGACGATCCCGTACCGAAATTAATAATCGGCTGATTGGCTGGGAACGCCAGTGGAATGCCGACGACGCGCCCACTGTACACCGGGGCGATGGCGCTGGGCCGAATCTCGGACCCCTGTACAACCGCCTTGGGCAGCCTTGGCGCGACCATTTATCGATGGAGACTGGGCTTCGCCAGATCGTGGCATTCGGCGGTGGGGGCTTCTCGATGGAGTCGGGAAATCCCCTGCTCGACGAGTACGTGCTGGGGCTCTGCGAGCGCGAGCGGCCGCGTGTCTGCTTCCTCGCCTCGGCCAGCGGCGACGCCGACCACTACATCGTCCGCTTCTACCGGGCATTTCCCGCCGATCGCTGCGAGGCAAGCCACATCTCGCTCTTCCGCCGCGAGCAGGGACCGGCCGACCTGCGCGAGCACCTGCTCTCCCAGGACCTGATTTACGTCGGCGGCGGCAGCGTCGTCAGCTTGCTCGGGGTCTGGCGGGCGCACGGCATCGACGCGATCCTGCGCGAGGCCTGGGAAGCGGGGGTCGTCCTCTGTGGCCTCTCGGCCGGTTCGCTGTGCTGGTTCGAGGAAGCGGTCAGCGGCTTCCACGGTGCCCCACAGCGGGTCGAGGGCCTCGGGCTCCTGCCGTTCAGCAACTGCGTCCACTACGAGCCTACCTCCGAGCGCCGCCTCGCCTACCACCAGATGCTGCGCGAGGGGATGCTGCCGGGCTATGCCGCCGAGGACAGCGCCGGCCTGCACTTCATCGGCCGCGAGCTGAACCGCGTGGTTGCCTCGCACCCGGTCGCCCGCGGCTACCGGCTCGACGCGGTCGGCGAGCGCGTCGTCGAGATGCGCCTGGCGACCGCCTACCTCGGCGACGCTCCGCCGGTCACCAGGCTGCCGGGAGCCACCTCGGCGTCGCTCTCGACGGCCTCGGCGGCGTAGGCGGTCGATGGTCTCCCGCATCCTCACCCTCGGTGGCCACGACTTCACCTCGCGCCCGCCCGATCGCGCGGTCAGCGAGCTGATGCTGCGGCTGGCGACCGAGCGCGCCGGGAAGCGGCCGCGGATCTGCATCCTGCCGACCGCCAGCGGCGACACCTCCGAGCAGATCGGCCGCTTCTACGCTGCCTTCGGCGAGCGTCCTTGCGAGCCTTCGGACCTCTCGCTCTTCCGCCTCGGCCGGCGGCCGATGGCGCTGCGCGACCACCTCCTCGCCCAGGATCTGATCTACGTCGGCGGCGGCAGCCTGGTCAACTTGCTGGCGGTCTGGGAGGCGCACGAACTGGAGGCGATCCTCAGCCTCGCCTGGCGCCAGGGCATCGTCCTCGCCGGCCAGAGCGCCGGCGCGATGTGCTGGTTCGAGGCCGGCATCACCAAGTCCTCGGGCCACCCCACGGTGGAGGCCGGCCTCGGCCTGCTCGGTGGCAGCCTCTGCGTCCACTACAACAACGAGCCCGAGCGCCGCGCCGCTTACCTAGAAGCAGTCGGCAACGGAATGCCCGACGGCTACGGCCTAGACGACTACGCCGGCCTAATCTGGGAAGGGCCCGGTCCCCCATCCGCCGTCACCGCAAGAAGAGGCGCTCGCGCCTACAAGGTCACAAGCTCAGACACCGGCGTAATCGAGTCGCCCCTTCCAGCGAGATTCCTCCCAGCACCTGCTCCCGCAGCCCTCCGCGAGGACATAGCCGAGTTCCGCCGGATCAAATCGATGCGCAAACGAGCGGGCTGGCTTGGCTAGTAGGAGAGGTGTCCCTCTTCCAGACACTTGAGCGAGCGAAGCGAGCGGGTCTGGAAGAGGGACACCTCTCCTACCCCGCCGACCCCCCGGCCATAGGCGGAGCGGTTGGGTCGCCACCCTCTTCGCCAAGACTCTCCCGCGCGATGTAGTCCTCGGCGAGCAGCAGGTTCTCCTTCGAGCGCTCGACCACATTCAAAAGGTCACCCATCAACGCGACCTCCTCAACTTGCTCCTTGACGAACCACTGCAGGAACTGCTCGGCCCGGTAGTCCTTGACCTCGCGCGCCAGCTCAAACAGGGCGAAGATCTCGTCGCTGACCCGCTTCTCCTGCTCGAGCGCCATCCGCACCGGGGCGCTGCCGTCGGCGTAGGTCGTCTCCTGCGCCTTGATGTCGGGGATGTGGACTCCCTCACCGACGTCGAGCAGGTACTGGATCATCATCATCGCGTGCTCGCGCTCCTCGAGCGCCTGGCGGTAGAAGAAGGCGGCGAGACGGGGCAGCGTTTCGACGTCGTAGTAGACCGCGGCCCCCACGTACTGCTGTGAGGCGGCGAACTCGTTGGCGATCTGCTCGTTGAGCGCGTCGGCAAAACTTTTCTCAGCCATGGTCACTCCTTGCTCGGCGGGGCAGGGTCCCAGGCAACGTAGCCGAAACGCCGAATTCGGCTGGCCGAAGTGCCGCTCGGTGATTTGTTTACGGCTCTTTGCACACACGGCACTCCTTCCTATGCTGGTTTCGGACGACCGCGTTTGCCATTACTCAACACGGCTACGGGAGAGCACGCATGAGGGGGTCAGGCGGTGGCAGGACTCCTATCGAGGATCTTTGCGCGCGCCTGAGCGCGCGTCGCTTGGAGATCGAGCAAGCGGTTCTCACGCGCATATACGCGGTTTCCAATCCTGCCGATGCCCAGAACGGCAACTACTCTTCGGGGTTGAGATTGGCGATCTCGGCTGGCGTAAGTCACGGCCTTGCCGGTGTCGAGATGGGCGAGGATCGAGCCAAGCCGGTCCCCCTGACGTTGCTATCCCAAACTCGGCAGGCAGCTCGCCGCGGCATCGGCTTCGATGTTCTGCTGCGCCGCTATTTTGCCGGCTACACGCTGTTTGGCGACTTCATAATGCAGGCGGTCGACGACGGCGTCGACCTGCGAGGCTCCGCTCTGCGCCGCGTTCTGCATGCCCAGGCTGCGCTGTTCGAACGTCTCCTTCTCGCCGTTTTCGGCGAGTACACGCGCGCAAGCGCGAGCCGCCACCGTCCGGATCAGAGTCAGGCGGATCTGGCGAAAAGGCTTCTGGCCGGCGATCCGATCGAGACCGGTGCGCTGGCATACGAGTTCGAGGATTGGCACGTCGGCGTGGTTGCCCGCGGTGCGGGCGCCGCGTCGGCGCTTCGCGACCTTGCCGACGCGGCTGACCGTCGCCTCCTCCTGATTAGGCCCGAGGGCAGAACGGTCTGGGCGTGGTTCGGAGGACGTCGCCGGATCGCGGTTGCTGAGTTCGCCGAGCGCATCGCCCTGGGCAAAGAGGGAGATGTGCTGGTTGCCCTGGGAGAGCCGGCCAGAGGGTTGGAGGGCTGGCGCCTCACCCACCAACAGGCAAGCGCAGCGCTCTCGGTGGCGCACCAGGGCAATGAGCGGGTGGTCCGGTACGCAGATGTGGGCCTTCTCGCCTCGATCTCACGCGATCCCGTCCTCGCCAAATCTCTGCACCTGCTCTACCTCGCTCCGCTTGCCGATGGTCGCGACGGAGGCATCGAGCTGCGAAAGACGCTGCGGGCATACTTCACGGCCGGTCGGAACGTGACCTCGGCGGCCTCGGCCCTCGGCGTGAGCCGCCAGACCGTGGGCAACCGACTCCGCGTCATCGAGGAGAAACTCGGCCGCACCATAGAGAGCTGCGCCCCCGAGATCGAGGTCGCTCTCAGGTTGGATTGAGAAAGCTTGTCAATCCGCTCAAATATTTGAATCGCGTTTGTCGGATTGACGTGGCAGGCCGAGTCCAGCACTGCGAGGTTCCTTGCTGCCGGCTGAGGCCGGAGTGAAGGATCCAATAACCATCTCAGCCGGGGGAGACCTCTCAACCGGCGCAGAGGGAGGAAAGTGATGTCACTAAGTCATCGAACGTCCATATCGTGGGGCGGGGAGCAGGCGCTCAGGCGCATCGGACTTCTCACCGGTGCAATCCTGGCGATTGCAGCCATGCTCTGCGTAATGACCGCCAGCGCTTCGGCAAAAGAACAAAAGGGTTTCTTTCTAGCCGGCGCGAAATCTGAAGAAGTCGCGAAACAGCCGAGATTCGAAGGCGAAAGTTACCCTACCTACCTCTTCGGCAGCCAGGAAACGATCCACAAATGGGGCTTCCAGGGGACGAACCTGAAATGTCCCGAAGTCGACTTCTCCGGGAAACTCTCAGGTGCGGCATCCGAATTGGCTCTCACCACGTTCTACCACTTTGCCGGGTGTAGTTTTTCGACCGGTGGGATTCTGACGATACTGGCGAACGGCTGCGAAGACACGATTAAGGTGCTCAATTCCGGTCCACCTTACGTTGGGCAGTTTGGGCTCAAATGTCCAGCGGGAAAATCCTACGAATACACCCAGAATTTTGAAGGTGGAGCGACATGCACGTTCGTGATCCCAGCCCAGACCACGATCAACACCATTAGTCTCGCAAATAAAGGCGAAGGCAAAAAACGAGGGGTTCAGGCTGTTTTCAATCTGAGTGGTGTCAAATACACCATTAAAACCTCATCCATGTTCACGCCCTGCGCCCCGAACGTCGGGACGTATGAAAACGGAACCTATACCGGCACGATTCTCCTCAACGGGTACAACGAACCGTAGGGATGCGATCTCGGACGGGCGGCGCGGGACGGTGTGCCCTCGCCGCCTGCCGAGGTCTTCGCAGGCTTCCTTTGCGGTTCGCTATCCGTCCCAGCGAAATCCGCTTGCGCTCAGCTCCGGCTCGAGCGGGCTGGTCGGCAGGCCAGGCTCCGGCTCGGCTTCGTTATAGCCGCGCGGCGCAGTGTCGTTGGGCGTGTCGGGATGGAAGAGCGAGGCGAGAACCTGGATCTGGCCGCGGCCGACGCCGAGCTCCCACTGGCCGCCGCCGTAGGCGCCGATGCCGCGCTCGGCGCAGTAGTCGTAGGTCTCGCAGAGTGCCTTCAGGCCGCCGACCCGCGAGGGCTTGATGTTGACCATCTTCGGCGCCCAGGGCAGCGCCTCGATGTCGGCGATCGAGTGGATCGGAGCGTCCCAGGTGATCCGGTCGCGGACCGGCTCGAGGATCGGCCGCGTCTCGTCATTGACGTCGGGGTCCTCCAGCCAGGCATCGGGGAAGGCCTCGATCAGCTTCGCGTAGAGCTCGGGGTCGGTCTCGACGTCGACAACGGTCCCCTTGTACTGGCCCTTGAGATCGAGCGAGTCGACCGCGCCGGTCTCAACCAGCTCGGCGATCAGCTCGTCGGTCCAGTCGTTGACCGGGTCGAGCTTGAAGCGCAGGCTGGGATAGGGGTCGAGCTTGCGCCGCAGCGTTTCGATCGAGGAGGCAGTGTCCTCCGAGCCGAGCCGCATCGAGGCGACGAAGTTGACCGGCCGCGGCTCGCGGCCGAGGACCTCGGCGAGCCCCTTGCCCGCCTGGCGCAGGGCCAGGTCGAGCGCCGCCGACTCGAAGGCCCAGCGCCTATATAGACGGGACACATCGCGCTGGGGCTCGGCCGGGAAGGTGTCGAGGTCACCCATCAGCTCGCAGAACTCGCCGAGCGTGGCGTAGCCGGTCAGGTCGAGCGTCGGGCCGGCGTCCTGGAGGGCGATGTGGTCGACGGCGTCGTAGGTGACGTCCTCGCCGAGACCGTCCTCGCCGGCACCCCAGAGGTGGATCACGGTGCAGAGGCGTTCGAAGCTGGGGAGATGGAGCTCCAGGGGCTGCAGCTCGTAGCCCTCGATCTCAAGCGGTAGGTCGGCGAGGGCGTCGAAGGTCGTGGGCACCGGGCGGGAGTGTAGGGGGAGGTGGGGGGGGGGGGGGGGG